>MHXM01000063.1:0-6604 GCA_001825565.1 Desulfuromonadaceae bacterium GWC2_58_13 | reverse complement strand
CTGGCCTTTATACTGTTCATTCTCGAAGTCAAGGTGGTTTCCTACGGAATGCTCACCATCGGTGGAATCGTGGCCATGACCCTGGGATCCTTGATGCTGATCGACAGCCCGGTACCCTACCTGCAGATATCCCGACGGGTTATCGCCGCAACGGTGGTGGTCAGCAGCGGGTTATTCGCCCTGATTCTGTATTTTGTCATGCGCACGCAGAAAACCAGGTTTGTCTCCGGTGTCGAAGGGATGATCGGAGAGCGGGGACGGGCGGTGACCGACCTTTGCCCGGAAGGGCGGGTGTTCGTCCATGGCGAGTATTGGGACGCCAGGTCGGCCCAACCGATCGCACGGGATGCCGCAGTCGAGGTTGTTCGGGTTGACCGGAACCTTCGCCTTGAAGTTGTTGCGGTCGAAGAGACGCAGCCGGGTTCCGGAATTCGCCAAACGGACGAGGAGGTTTCATGATGATTCCTGATGATCTGATCTTGTGGGTGGTAATTTTAGCACTGCTGTTAGGGATTGTCGGCAGTGCCGTTCGGGTGCTGTTCGAATACGAACGCGGAGTGATTTTTCGGTTGGGGCGGTTCGCCTCGGTCAAGGGGCCGGGATTGCGGTTTATCATTCCGGTGGTCGACAAGCTGATCAAGGTCAGCTTGCGCACCGTGGTGATGGATGTCCCGCCGCAGGACGTGATCACCAAGGACAACGTTTCGGTCAAAGTCAACGCGGTGATTTATTTTCGGGTGCTGGCCCCGGAAAAGGCCCTTATCGAAGTGGAGAACTACCTGTACGCCACCAGCCAGCTGGCGCAGACTTCCTTGCGCAGCGTCCTCGGTCAGGCCGAACTTGACGAGCTGCTGGCTCAACGGGAACGGATCAACCAGCACTTGCAGGAGATCCTTGATCGCCAGACCGATCCCTGGGGGGTGAAGGTTTCCAACGTTGAAATCAAGCATGTCGACCTGCCGGCCGAAATGCAGCGAGCCATGGCCCGACAGGCCGAAGCGGAGCGGGAGCGGCGATCCAAGGTCATTCATGCCGAAGGGGAATTCCAGGCATCGCAAAAATTGGCCGACGCGGCGCGCATCATATCTTCGGAAGCCGGCGCCCTGCAGCTGCGTTTTCTGCAGACTCTGACCGAGGTGGCGGCGGAAAAGAATTCCACCATTATTTTTCCGGTGCCGATTGACCTGATTCGCCCGTTTTTGGATAAAAAAGTGCCCGCGAAGGAGTAATTTTTCGTTACCCCGAAAGAAAAAGTTACTTTCTCGTTCTTCGAAATATGTGATCTTTCGCGAAAAAAGATTGATGGGTTGCTGTAAATTCAGTTGGTTATAATTTAGAACGTTATTTCATATTGACAAGCAAGTTGCTTATTTGTTTAGATATGGCCAATCGGAATGATTGGCTAAATATTTAAAATAACAAAAACAATTACAATTTAACTAAAACTTTAAGCACTGCTGTAACCGTTTTATTTTCAGTAAATGTTTTCGGCTGCGTGGGGATGCAGCTCCTGGAGGAGGTTTGATGGAAGTACGGAAGTTCAAAAAAATCATGGCGGCGAATCGCGGCGAGATCGCGATTCGCATCTTTCGAGCGTGTACCGAGCTGGGCATCAAAACAGTCGCGGTCTACTCGGAAGAAGACAAGCTCACCCTCCACCGCTACAAGGCCGATGAGGCCTATCTGATCGGTCGGGGAAAAGGGCCGATCGATGCCTACCTGGGGATCGACGAAATCATCGACCTGGCTCGCAAGAAAGAGGTGGACGCCATCCACCCCGGTTATGGGTTCCTGTCGGAAAATCCCGAATTCGCCGAGGCTTGTGAACGCGCGGGGATTGCGTTCATCGGCCCCACCGCCGAAATCCAGCGCCAGCTCGGCGACAAAGTGGCGGCCCGCAAGGTCGCCATCGCCGCCGGGGTTCCGGTGGTTCCCGGCACCACCAAACCGGTGACCAGCGAAGAAGAGGCCCTGATCTTTGCCAAATCCAGCGGCTACCCGGTGATTGTCAAGGCGTCGGCCGGCGGCGGAGGGCGCGGCATGCGCGTCGCCTACAGCCAGAAAGAGCTGCTCGAAGGGCTTAAATCCGCGGCCTCCGAAGCCAAGGCGGCGTTCGGCAATGCCTCGGTATTCATTGAGAAATTTCTGGAAAAGCCCAAGCACATCGAAGTACAGATCATGGGTGACAAGCATGGCAACGTCGTCCATTATTTTGAGCGTGACTGTTCAATCCAGCGCCGTCATCAGAAGGTGATTGAGCTGGCTCCATCCCCCACGTTGACCCAGGAGAAGCGTGAAGAAGTCTGCGGCCTGGCCCTGAAGATTGCCCGAAGTGTCGGTTACATCAATGCCGGGACGGTCGAGTTTCTGATGGATAAGGAACAGAATTTCTACTTCATCGAGACCAATCCACGGATCCAGGTCGAACATACCGTTACCGAGATGATCACCGGTCGCAACCTGGTTCAGACCCAGATCCATGTTGCCGAAGGACATAAACTCTCCGATCCGGAGATCGGCGTCGCCAATCAAGCCGACATCGAACTTCGCGGTCATGCCATCCAATGCCGGGTGACCACCGAAGATCCCACCAATAACTTCGCTCCGGATTTCGGGACCCTCAAGGTCTATCGCAGCGCGGCCGGCTTCGGCGTCCGGCTCGATGCCGGCAATGCCTATTCCGGAGCGCGCATCACCCCCCATTATGATTCGATGCTGGTGAAGATTTCGACCTGGGGGCTTAATTTCGGGACCGCCGCTCGCACCATGCACCGTGCGTTGCAGGAATTCCGTATTCGCGGCGTGATGACCAATATCGGTTTTCTCGAAAATGTCATCACCCACCCGATTTTCCTGGCGGGACAATGCGATACCTCCTATCTCGATTGCCATCCGGAACTTTTCATCATTCGCGAGAAAAGGGACCGCGCCAACAAACTGCTCAAGTTTATCGGCCACACCGTGGTCAACGGCTATCCCGGCATTAAGGCTCCGCTGCGTTCCAGCGATCTGCGCGAACCGGAAATCCCGGATATCCCCTTCGATGCGGTGCGTCCCCGGGGTACCCGCGACATCCTGCTTGAAAAAGGCCCCGAAGGGCTGGCCAAGTGGGCGCTCAAGGAACGCAAACTGCTCATTACCGACACCACCATGCGCGACGCTCACCAGTCGCTGATGGCCACCCGCTTTCGTACCTACGATCTGGAGCGGGTTGCCGATGCCACCAGCTATCTCGGCGGCGGACTCTTCTCTCTCGAAATGTGGGGGGGAGCCACCTATGACGTCTCCATGCGTTTCCTTAAGGAAGACCCGTGGGAGCGTCTCGACCGGTTGCGGCAGAAGATCCCCAATATTCTTTTTCAGATGCTGTTGCGGGGTTCCAACGCGGTCGGCTATACCAACTACCCCGACAACGTGGTGGAAGAATTCGTGGTCAAAGCTGCCTCCAGCGGCATTGATGTGTTCCGGGTGTTCGACTCGCTGAACTGGACCAAGGGGATGACCGTGGCCATGGACGCAGTGCGCAAGAACAACGCCATCTGCGAAGCGGCCATGTGTTACACCGGCGATATCCTCGATCCCAAGCGGGACAAATATCCCCTCAAATACTATGTCGACCTGGCCAAGGAACTTGAAAAAATGGGCGCCCATATTCTCGCGATCAAGGATATGGCCGGTCTGCTCAAGCCCTTTGCCGCCGAAAAGCTGATTCGCGCCCTGAAGAACGAAATCGGCATTCCAATTCACCTGCACACTCACGATACTTCCAGCAACGGCGGGGCCATGCTGATGATGGCCGCCCAGGCCGGGGTCGACATCGTCGACACGGCGCTCTCGTCGGTGTCGGGCCTGACCGCTCAACCCAATATGAATGCCCTGCTGGCGACTCTCGAAGGAACCATCTGGGATCCCCGGCTCGACCAACAGGGGATTCAGCAGCTTACCAACTACTGGGAGACGGTGCGCACCTACTATGCGCCCTTCGAGTCCGAATTGCGCAGCGGCACCGCCCAGGTCTACCATCACGAGATCCCCGGCGGCCAGTATTCCAACTACAAGCCCCAGGTCGAAGGGCTCGGCCTCGGTCATCGCTGGGAAGAGTGCAAAGAAATGTACCGCAAGGTCAACGACATGTTCGGCGACGTGATCAAGGTCACACCCTCGTCGAAAATCGTCGGCGACATGGCCATGTTCATGATCCAGAACAATCTTGAACCCGAGGATGTTTTCGCCCGTGGCAAGGATCTGACTTTTCCGCAGGGGGTTATCGATTTCTTCAAGGGGATGATTGGCCAGCCGGTCGGCGGCTTCCCGCCCGAATTGCAGAAAATCATCCTCAAGGATGAGAAGCCGCTCACCTGTCGTCCCGGCGAATTGCTCGAACCGGTCGACTTCGTCGCCAAGAAGGCCGAACTGGAGAAAAAACTGGGTCACCCGGTCAATGATCGCGATGTCCTGTCGGCGGTCCTTTATCCCGGCGTGTTCGAAACCTTCGACCGCGAGCGCCAGGAGTACAGCGACCTGTCCAAAATCCCGACTCCGGTCTTTTTTTACGGACCCGAGCTCGGCGAGGAAACCAGCTTCGAGATCGAATCGGGCAAGACCCTGATTATCAAGCTCAATGCCGTCGGCAGCCTGCATCCCGACGGTACCCGGCACATCTACTTTGAACTTAACGGCGAACCGCGCCAGGTCATGGTCAAAGACCTGTCGGCCGAGTCCGACGTGGCCGAGCATCGCAAGGCCGATCCCGACGACAGCAAGCAGATCGGCGCGCCGATGCCGGGCAAAGTGTTCAAGCTGTTGATAAATGTAGGCGACGACGTCAAGGCCGGCGATACGCTGCTCTCGACCGAAGCCATGAAGATGGAAACCAACGTCAAGGCGAGGGAAGACGGCGTCGTTCAAGAAGTCCTGGTCAAGGAAGGGGATCAGGTGCAGCAGGGCGACTTGCTGGCGGTCCTGGGTTAAATCGTCGTTCCCGCAGGATGAAAGAGTCGGTTCCCTCCAAGGAGCCGGCTCTTTTTTTTGTGCCTGCGAGCCGGCGAGAACCCATAAAAATCGGGCCCGCACCGGCGGTGCGGGCCCACATTGCAGCAAGGGGTCCTGCTTTATATATAAATTCCGGCGGCGACAAACAGATCCGTCCCCGGAACGCGAAACATTCAGGTGTCCTTGAGCGAAAGCTGGTTTTCCCCGGGCTTGGGGCACAGGTATTCGACCCATCCCTGGCCCTTGGTTTCAGCCACATCGACGAACTCGGCCAGTAGCATTTCAGGCGATTCTGGATTTTTGTCGGGCATGTCCGGTCGGCTGTCCTTTTCGGCAAGATCCGACCTCATCCGGCGGGTTAGCGTCCTGCCGTTCAGGTTCATGGGCGACGCAGTCACCGCGAGTGGCGTTTTCGACAATGGCGGTGCCGATCATCCCCAAAATCAATCCAGCCGAAGCCATAAGAATCAAAAACTTTTTTGAATTCTTCATGTGCTCCTCCGGTGAAGGTTGGCAAGCCAAGGTTCCAATCCCTCGGGTTCCGTTCGAATTTTCTCAAGGTTTTGGTTCCTTTCCACTTCCAGGCGGGTTTGTCCCTATCCGAAGCGTGCGGTCATTGGGGTTGAACAGCACGGCCATGTTAATATCAACAAATATGCCAAGCGTTACAAGAGGTTGTTAAGGCGAGGTTTTCCGGTTTTTCGGAGGTGGAAAAGAATTCAAGATGTCTCCCCGAAGAGACGGAAGATTCCATTTTTTCTTGCCGAGCGAGAGAAATCAAGGGAACCGGATGTCTCTTGATGGCGACGGAGGGTACCCGTGGGCAATAAGGTTTCGATTCGCTTTCCATGACCGTTTCGGCTGACGGATTATAAAATCGGCCGAAACGGTTTTGGCAGGCACTGCTGGTTATACCAGGCCGATATCGCCGGATTGGAGATATCGGCGACTCGCTTGACTGGTCGGAAAATCGGGATAGAGTGAAAACACGAGAAAATGGGTGGTCCCGACAAAGCCAAACCTGCCCCGAGGCAGGGACGGAAAGCCACGGGTCTCCATGATTGGAAGATGGCCGAGCTGCCGAAGGATGTTTCATTCTTTCGAGGTGGCTTGGCCTTCGATTTTACTGGCCGAGGAGAAGCGGCATGGACGGCGCCGAAGGACACAACTCGCAGAGCATCAAGACCCGTTCCATCGGCGTTTCGCTCCAATGGTTTGCGGCATGCGCCACAGCCATCGGCAGTCCCGGAAAACCCCAGGGAGTCCACTCGGCTCCCGCAACCAAGGAGAATGTACATGATAAAAAAAATTCCGCAAGAATTTCATAGTATTACCCCGATGTTGGTACTCAAGGACGTCCGCCGGGCCATTGAATTCTACCAGCGGGCATTGGGTGCCCGGGAACTGATGGTCATGCCGGGCCCGGACGGCAAGGGGGTGATGCACGCCGAGGTGAAAATCGGCGACTCGATCATCATGATGGGAGAAGAGAATCCCCAGTATCCCTGCAAAAGCGCCGAAACCCTTGGCGGGTCGCCGGTCAGCTTCTACCTGTATCTGGAAAATGTCGACGAGGCTTTCAAGGTTGCGGTGGCCGCCGGAGCGGTGGTTC
>MHXM01000062.1:2607-8322 GCA_001825565.1 Desulfuromonadaceae bacterium GWC2_58_13 | reverse complement strand
TCTTTTGTCCCAGCAGATCTTCCGACTGGAAACCGAAAACCCGGGTCATGGCGGGATTGCACCGTACGATCTCGCGGTCGGTATTGCAAAGCACCAGGCCATCGGGAACACTGTTAAGAGCCGCCTCGAAAAAAATAGTCTGCCGGGCCAGCTCCTTTTGGGCCTGGCGGCGTTCGGCGATTTCGTCCTCGAGCAGACTATTCTTTCGCGAGATTTCCCGCAGGCTCCGGCGCACCTGGATGCGACTGAAAACCGTCACCGCGATCAACACGGCCAACGAAACCATCAGCAGCCGCAGGACATGAGAAAGCCAGGCGGGTGGCCGGTAGCCTTCTTCGCCGCTGATCCACTTGCCCAACAGTTGATAATAATAGGAGTGGGGATCGGGATCGGTTTTGAGCTGGTGCAGATGGTTATCGAAAGTGGTTTTCAGCTGGGGATCGGCAGTGGCGGTAAAGGCCACGTGAACGGAAACCGGGTTCAGAACAATCGTGGTTTTCTCGATCACGGACGACCCGACGCTTTCCTGACTGAAAAAACGGCTGACCAGTCCCGCCTCGACCCGACCGTCGCGAACGGCATTCAACACCCCGTCGAAATCGGCACATTCGACAAAATTAACCTTGAGCGAAAATTTTTTCGCCAGTTCTTTAAGGCCGTTCGGGCCCAGATAGTGGATATCGCCGGCCAGGACCGCCACGGATTTACCCTCAAGATCGAGAATCGACTGGATGTTTTCTTCATGACGGCTCCAAACCTGTCCCCAGGTGGAAATGACCGATTCGGAACTGAACCGATATTGTTTTTCCCGTTCCGGGGTGTGGGCAATGGCCGGCAAGAGGTCTATCCGCCCGGTTTCCAGCCGCGTCAGACTTTCATCCCAACTGCCGGGCACGTATTCCAGGGTCCAGTTTTCCTGCTCGGCAATGTGAGCCAGCAGTTCGACCAACAGCCCTTGTCCCGCTCCCGACTTATCGAAACCAATCAAAGGCAGGTTCTGATAAACCCCGACCCGCAGCGGACCATCCGCCAACGCCAATCCGCCGGCTGACAAAACCATGACCAGAGAAATCAGGATCCGAGGGATTTTTACTAGAATTTTGACTGTGCCCATGCGATTACCATGAAAAAACGATTCGCCAAAATTGAAAAACATTTATCGGAAAATAACGAGCAAAAATCGGTCCAAGGCATGCACCATAACCAGCTCATATTTTTAATGATAATCTATAGTATAACAGCAATGTCAGTTAATCCGAATATTTAAACCCTCAAATACACCAAGGGTTTTTACCGAGAAAATATCCATCCATTGCCAGGAGTCCATTTTAATCTGGAACAACGTTTGCATTAATCCTCAAAAATCTCCCGCCCATTTCCACCGAGGACACGTCCCTTAGCCCAAGGAGTTCACTCATGATTTTCGGTAAATCCACCATCAAGACCCTGTCGTTGCTGAGCGCTGCTCTCATCGCCCTGGCGGCCTTCGGTACCACGTCATTTGCCGCCGACGACGTCAAAATCGGCGTTTTAGCCAAGCGCGGCGCAGACACCGACCTGCAGAAATGGCTCCCCACCGCCCAGTACCTGTCAGAAAAGGTTGGCAAAAAGTTTACTGTTCAACCGCTCACCTTCGATGAAGTGCCGCTGTTTCTGAAAGCAAAAAAAGTTGATTTCTTTCTGGTCAACTCGTCGATGTTCTCCGATCTGCGCAACCAGTTCGGCGGCGAAGCGGTCGCCTCGATGATCAACAGCCGGGAGGGCAAGGCCCTCAACAGCTTCGGCGGAGTGCTGTTGGTCAAGGCCGACAGTCCGATCCAGACCTTGCAGGACATCAAGGGCAAACGTTTCATGTGCGTCAAGAAAAGCTCCTTCGGCGGCTATCAGATGGCTCAGCGCGAACTGCTGAAAGCCGGCATCGACCCGGAAAAGGACACCGCCGTCTTCAAAGAGGCCGGCACCCACGACAAAGTGGTTGAAATGGTTCGCGATGGCGTCATCGAAATCGGCACGGTCCGCACCGACACCCTGGAACGCATGGAAGCCGAAGGCAAGATCAAGCTGAGCGAATTCCGCATCCTCAACGAGCAGAAAGACGAGTTCCCCTTTGTTCGCTCCACCCCGCTCTACGCCGAGTGGCCCATGGCGATGGCTGCCGGCACCGACCCGGCCCTCGGCAAACAGGTCGGCGAGGCACTGATCGCCTTGAGCGCCGATCACCCCGCCGCCAAGACCGCGAAAATCGTCGGATGGAGCGCCCCGGCCGACTATGCTGAAGTTGAGAGTCTGCTGAAAGAACTCAAGTTCGGCAGCTTCGCCAAATAAATCGGTTTGATTCCCCTGCTTGTTTGCGTCTGGGGCCCGGTTCATGCCGGGCCCTTTAAACAAAGGATGTGTTTATGAAGCTTCGCTCAATCCAGACCAAGATCGCATTGGCCTCGGGGCTCTGCCTGGTCGCGGCCGCGACAGTGATCATTTTTCTGGCGGAGACGTCGCTACGGCAGACCGCCGTAAAAAGTTCCGTCAATGAAGCCACCGCGGCCACCCGCAAGGAGGTGGGCAAGCTTCAGATCGAGCTGGAAAAAGCCATGCAGATCGCCCGCACCCTGGCCGACACCTTTTCCGCGATCAAGGACCCCGAGGTCGGGCTCGACATCTCCCGCCGCCAGGCCAACGGCATCCTAAAAACGATCCTGCGGAACAACCCCGATTTCAACGCCGTTTTCACGGTATGGGAACCCGATGCCTTCGACGGCCTCGATATGGGCTACGCCGACACCGAAGGACACGACGCCAGCGGCCGTTTCGCCCCGTTCTGGAAACGCGACGAAAATGGCGACATCAACGTCGTCTCCCAGCTCAGCTGCAAAATACACTCTCCCGGCGGTCAGCCCGGTCCCTGGTACACCGAACCCAAAACCACCGGCAAGGACTATATCGCCGATCCCTTCAACCACCCGGTTCAGGGCAAAGATGAAGTGGTGGTCGCCGTCGCCGTTCCCATCACCCTGGGCGACCAGTTCTATGGGGTGGTCGGCATCGACATGGATCTGAAATTCCTGCAAACCCTGGTCGACGGCGTCAACCTCTACGATGGCGCGGCCGTCATGCGCGTCATCAGCAGCAACGGCACCCTGGCCGGAGTGACCGGCAAGGAAAACCTGCGCGGCGCATCGCTTAAAGAAGCCTATCCCGAAGACGGCGACGCCGACGCGGCTCTGGTCGCCGGAGGAGAGGAAGTCATTCAGGTCGAGGAAGGCCGGCTCGAGGTATTTCTCCCCTTCACCCTCGGCACGGCGGAAAAATCCTGGAGCGGCAACATCCTCATCCCGCAAGGCATCATCCTGGCCGAAGTCAACGCTCTGCTCTGGCAACAGATCGGCATCGGGGCCCTTCTGGTAGCGGCAGCTCTGATTGTCCTGTGGTTTATTTCCCGCGGGATCGCCCTGCCGATCCGCAAGGCAGCCGGTCTGGCCCAGGCGGTACAACGCGGCGATCTGTCGGCACGACTCGATATCCGTTCCGACGATGAGATCGGACAGTTGGCAAACGCCCTCAACTCCATGGCCGACGGACTTGCCGACAAAGCCCGGATGGCCGCCGCCATCGCCCAGGGTGATCTAACCACGGAAATCCGGCTCGCCTCGGAACAGGATCAGTTCGGCAAGGCCCTGCAGGAAATGGTCCGCAGCCTGGGCTCGATCGTCGGCCAGATCAACGTTGCCGCCGACCAGATTGCGGCGGGAGCAGGGGAGGTTTCCGATTCGGGACAATCTCTGTCACAGGGGGCCACCGAGCAGGCCAGCTCAATGGAACAGATTTCCGCCTCGATGAACGAGATCTCCTCGCAAACCAAGCTGAGCGCCGAAAACGCAACCCAGGCCAACCTGTTGGCCAATCAGGCCAGGGACGCCGCCGAAAAAGGTAATCGACGCATGAGCAGCATGGTCGATGCCATGGCCGAAATCAGTCGAGCGGGTCAGGACATTTCGAAGATCATCAAAACCATCGACGAGATCGCCTTCCAGACCAACTTGCTGGCGTTGAACGCCGCGGTTGAAGCCGCCCGGGCCGGCCAGCACGGCAAGGGCTTCGCCGTGGTCGCCGAAGAGGTCCGCAACCTGGCCGCCCGCAGCGCCAAAGCAGCCCGGGAAACGGCTCAATTGATCGAAGGAACGGTGACTAAAACCAACAACGGCACCCAGATCGCCAACGACACTGCTTCCGCGTTGGAAGAGATCGTCACCCGTATCGGCCGGGTCACCGACCTGGTCGCGGAAATCGCCGCCGCCAGCAACGAACAGGCCCAGGGGTTCTCCCAGGTCAATCAGGGGCTGGGGGAGATCGACAAGGTGACCCAGCAGAATACCGCCAACGCCGAGGAAAGCGCCGCGGCGGCCGAGGAACTTTCAGCCCAGGCGGCCGAGCTGAAAAGCATGCTGAGTCGTTTCCGCCTGAAAGACAGCGGCATGAGGCTGAACGCGCCAAGAAAACAATCGGCTGCCGGCCCCAGAAGCGCCCCCAAGGCGATGCCCGCCCCCGCTCCGAGCAAATCACGGGGAGGATGGGAGGATCTGGACCAAGGCTACGAGCCGATGATCGCCCTGGACGACGACGAATTCGGGAAATATTGATACCGCCAATCCCGTACGGAGGGGATGACCAAAGGTCATCCCCTTTTTTTACGCCTTGACATATCCGCTCAGGCGGATATATTACCGGCATGAAAAATACCGCCCGCCTCTTCAAATCCCTGTCCGACGAAACCCGGTTGCGCCTCCTCGCCCTGCTGGCCCACGGGGAGCTGTGCGTCTGCGACCTGATGGCGATTCTCGATCTGCCCCAGTCCACCGTTTCCCGCCATTTGGCCTATCTGCGCAACAGCGGACTGGTTCTCGACCGCCGCGAGGGAGTCTGGATGTACTACCGGTTATCGGCCGCCGCCTCCCCTTTGGAGCAGGACTTGCTGCCCCTGCTCGAAACCCGGTTGAGCGAGCTGACGCAGGCGCGTCGGGACCTGGAAATTTTGCGCCGGCGACGCCAGGTTCGAACGGAAGATCCCTGCCGGCAGGATTAACCATGAACCCTTATCCACCCATGCGGATAAGGCAATGCACCAAAGGATCTATCCATGCCGAAAAAAGTTCTTTTTCTCTGCACCGGCAACTCCTGCCGCAGTCAGATGGCCGACGGCCTGGTCAATCATGATTTCGCCGGGCGCATTGAGGCTTATTCCGCCGGCACCGAACCTCACGGCCTCAATCCCAAGGCGGTTCGGGTGATGGCCGAAATCGGCATCGACATCGGCGGCAACCGTTCGGATCATATCAGCAGATACGAGGGGCAACCGTTCGACTACGTCATCACCCTGTGCGGCGACGCCAACGAAAGATGTCCGCTCTTTTTCGGCGGCACCCGCAGACTGCACATGGGTTTCGACGATCCTCCGAAGGCAACCGGCACCGAAGAGGAGGTTCTGAACGTCTACCGGCGGGTTCGGGACGAAATCCGCACCGCCATGCGGGATTTTTTCGAGCGGGAATTGATCTCGTAGGAGCGGGCCCAGGGGGGTGCCCCGCCGGCAAGCCACGGGGTCTGTCTTCATAACTTTCTCATCCAGGAGATAGTCTTCTCATGTCCTCCGCCATTACCGAAAAACTCTCGTTCATCGACCGTTACCTGACCCTGTGGATTTTTCTGGCCATGGCGGTCGGG
>MHXM01000062.1:1636-2559 GCA_001825565.1 Desulfuromonadaceae bacterium GWC2_58_13 | reverse complement strand
TGATCCTGATGATGTACCCGCCGTTGGCCAAGGTGCGCTACGAAGAACTGGGCGAAGTCTTCCGCAACAAGAAGATTCTCGGCCTGTCGCTGCTGCAGAACTGGGTGATCGGGCCGATTCTCATGTTCGCCCTGGCGCTGATTTTCCTCCACGATCTGCCCGAATACATGGTCGGCCTGATCATGATCGGCCTGGCCCGCTGCATCGCCATGGTCATCGTCTGGAACGAACTGGCCGAGGGCAACACTGAGTACTGCGCCGGCCTGGTCGCCTTCAACAGCGTCTTTCAGGTCCTCTTCTACAGTGTCTACGCCTGGCTGTTCATCACCGTGCTGCCCCCCCTGTTCGGCCTGAGCGGGGCCGTGGTCGAGGTTTCCATCGGCCAGATCGCCGAGAGCGTCTTCATCTATCTCGGCATCCCCTTTCTGGCGGGAATGCTGACCCGCCTGATTCTGATCAAGAGCCGGGGGCGTATCTGGTACGAAGGGTACTTCATCCCCAAAATCAGCCCGATCACCCTGATCGCCCTGCTCTTCACCATCCTGGTGATGTTCAGTCTGAAGGGGAACCTGATCGTGCGGATTCCCTTCGACGTGCTGCGGATCGCGGTGCCGCTGCTGATCTATTTTGTCATCATGTTTCTGGTGAGTTTCTGGATGGGAGTCAGGGTCGGCGCCGACTATTCGAAAACCGCGACCATCGCCTTCACCGCCGCCGGCAACAACTTCGAGCTGGCCATTGCCGTGGCGGTAGCGGTCTTCGGCATCAATTCCGGCGCCGCCTTCACGGCGGTCATCGGCCCGCTGGTGGAGGTGCCGGCCCTGATCGGCCTGGTCAACGTCGCATTCTGGCTGCGGAAAAGACACTTCGGCGCAGATCGAACTTAATTACTCACCCAACCGAAGCGAATGATCGGATCGCTG
>MHXM01000062.1:330-1609 GCA_001825565.1 Desulfuromonadaceae bacterium GWC2_58_13 | reverse complement strand
TTCCATGAAATACCGGGCGTCGTCGCCGCGCAGATTCTCCATCAGGCCGAGCAGGCCGTCGGTCAGATAGCGGGCGTCGAAGCCCTGCGTGCGCAGATAGACCATGGCGATGCTGGCCCGGTCCTTGTGCGGGCAGGCGGTGACGATGATCTTGTCTTTGGGCAGTTCATTGATCCGCTTGGGCAATTCGTTCAGGGGGATTTTCAGGCCGAACCCGGTGCCCCAGGCCTGCTGCTCCTCGGCGAAACGGATGTCGACCAGCACCGCCTTGCCGTCTTCGAGCCAGTCGATCAACTGCGCGCTGGTCGCCTTCATCTCCTTGCGCGACTCGTAATTATAACCGAGCAGGTAATTTTCAAGAGTGATCGGTTCGGCGGCCAAGCTGCTCGTCGCAAGCAAGACGATGAGAGCGAAACTTCTCACGGCATGATTCAACAGATTTTCCATGGTTTGTCCTTTCCGCTTCCAGTGGTGAATTAAAATTCCTGGTACGGCGGCATGTCGACCCGCCGGAGCATGTCGCGCAGGCCATCGTAGTCGCCGTCTTTCAGATCCGCGAAACCGTCGATCCAGGCCGCTTTCAAGACCTTCACCCGTTCGCCGTCGACCTCCGCCGTGCTCTCCGGGGTGAGTTCCAGCAGGGCCCGCTGAAATCCGGCGACCAGATCGGGATCGACATCGACCGCCGCGCCGAAGGTGCAATAAGGGACCAACGGGCTGCGGTCGAGCACCACCAGATCGTCGGGGTCGATCTTCCCTTCGGCCGCCATCACCTCCAGATCGAGAATCGGCGCGGCGCCGACGTCGTATTTGCGGAACAGCACGCCGTACACCACCTTCTCGTGCTTGAAGGACCCCTCGGGGATGGCCCAGTAACCGATATCCGTTTCCGGGTCGATGCCGTTGCGCAGCATCAGGTCGTACTCGGCGGTGTAGCCGGTGGGGGCCATCATCGGCCCGAAGATCAGACGCTTGCCGCGGATATCGTCGAGTTTGGCGATGCCGCTGTCCTTGCGGGCGATGAGGGTGCCGGCGGTGTGGGTGCCGAACTGGCCGCGCTTTTCGGCGGCGAGCAGGCGCAGGTCGTGGTGTTCCTTGAGGATGATGTAGAGGATCGAATTGGTGTGGGTGAAGGCGAACTTTTCGTCGAGAAAGCGGTCCTCGAAATCGAAGGTGTCGACGTTGACCGCCTCGAAGGTAACGCCGAGTTTTTCCGAGAGGTAGTTGGTCAGGGGAAGAAAGCGCGCCAGGGTTTCCTGTTCGTTGTTGCAGTTCATGT
>MHXM01000062.1:0-248 GCA_001825565.1 Desulfuromonadaceae bacterium GWC2_58_13 | reverse complement strand
ATGGAACAAATGACGCATGTCAGGTTCTTTCCTTGAGCAGGGCGCCGATCAGCGCACCAAAGACGGTGGCATCGGGAAAACCGATGGCCCCGGCCTGGCAGAACCGGCCGCAGGTGCTGTATTCGACGACGCAGTTGTAGGGGCTGCGCACCCTGGCCTTGTTCGCCTGCTCGTCGAATTCGAGCACCCCGTTCTTGCAAAACTCGACGCAGGTCCGGCAACCGCCGCGCTTTTCCGGATCGATCGTC
>MHXM01000061.1 GCA_001825565.1 Desulfuromonadaceae bacterium GWC2_58_13 | reverse complement strand
GCCACCACCGGGCGTTCGCAGATTGGTCACCTGTCCCTGATAAAGCCGGGCTGCCACTCCGAGAATTCGATTCCGGTAAACGTACAGCCGATAGTCGGTTTTCATCTCCGGGAATTCACCGCCACCCGTCATTGAAGGCGGCTCCAGCCGCTGCGCCAGGGTCTCCGCGGGGTCGAGACCGTCAAACCGTTTGCGGCTGATCTTGCGGCCGAGCAGCACGCCTCGACTGCCGAAGCGGTCCACCGGCTTGAATCCCCAATCGTTGCGTTGCTGCCAGACCGCCGCCTCATCCAGCGTTGTCAGCATCCGACTCTCGGGAACCAGTTCCGCCAACAGCCGGGAATCCTTCTCCTCCAGCCCGAGTCTCGTCAGCGCCGCCGGATCGGACCAGAACGCCAGCCGCCGCTTGTCGCCCAGCAATCCGTAGCTGAAGGGATGAGGACTGAGGCAGACGGTACCGGCCAGGCAGGCCGCGCGGAAACCGGCCATCGCTTCGCTCTCCAGATAAAAATCGCAATGCCGGTTGTACACCAACTCGATCGGCCGCCCCTGGTGGAACACACCCTTTGCCCCGGCTTCGAACTCCGCCGGATCGGCCACCAACACAGGAATTCCCCACTCTTCAGCCAGCAACCGACGACAAAAATCCATTTCGCCGAACAGGAATTGTTCGGCGGGATTTTCGTCGATGATCGCCATGACCGAAGGGCGTTCCAAGGCGCCGTCGCTCCAGGCCCGCAGTTCCTCGGCGAACGGCCCGACCAGCCGCCGGCGCGTCCGTGACGGCAGAGAACGCGGATTCCGAACCGACTCGCCAAACTGGGCCAGCAGAGCCAGCAGCCAGCCGCCGGCATTGGTGTTGACCTCGATCAGCCGAGGTCCTCCAGGGGTGAGGTGAAAATCGTAGCCCATCATCACCGAGTCGTGCCCCGGGTCGATGCGGGCGATCTCCGGCACCTGGGGAAAAACGGCTTCACGGTAGGCCGGCAGGCGGCTCAGGCGGTACAGGGTCCGCGCCAGGCGCACCATCTTTCGCAGGTGCCGCCGTGGCAACAGAACCGGCTGGAGACTCACCGCCTCCCGATACATTTCCATACGCTGCTCCTTGCTCATCGGGCTACCGATATCATGACACACTTTTTCGTTTAATCCAAAAGCTCGACGCTGCAAAAATTAATCGAATTTCTTTCTCCCGCCCCTTTGACATGAGGACATCCTCAGTCATAATTCTAGCAATTCAACAGGTGAATGGCGAAAAATCATTCAACAAGGAGGCAGGGACATGACTCAGCAATTCAACCTGAACGAAGCGTTGAAACAGGCCATCCAAACCGAAAAAGACACCATGGATTTTTATAAACGGGCCGCGGAAATCACCGAAAATCCCCGCGGCAAAAAGGTTTTCGAGGTCTTGGCCGGCGACGAACGCGAACATGCCAGCCATTTTTTCCATATCTACCCCGGCAAGGATCTCGGCAGCTTTGACGAATTCATGGCCCGCCCGCCGCAAGCCGACCTGACCATGCTCAAGGATTTGGAACAGGCCCTCAAAGATCGCGGGACCGAACAGAAAGCCATGGAAATCGCCATGCGCGAAGAGCTCGAACTGGAGAAGAAGCTCCGGTCCACGGCCGCGCAGGTCAGCGACCCCAAGGTCAAAGCGGTATTCGAGAAAATGGCCAAGGAAACCAACGATCATTACCAGATCATCGAGTCGGAATATGCCCACATCATGGGCATGGTTCACGAAACCGACATCAACATCTATGTTCGCGAATAAGCGCGACCCCGATTCTTAGGCGTTTTGTATTAGAGGTTCAAGCGCGGTGTCTGCACTTAACTCTCATCGGAACAGGAGGTGACCATGCCCCAGGAACTCAAGATGCAGGAAGCACTGAAGCAGGCCATTCACGCCAAAAAGAATTTAATGGATTTCTACCTGAAAGCCGCCGAAATCAACAAGAATCCGGCCGGTAAAAAGATTTTTGAGCGCCTGGCCGACGAGGTAAGGGAGAATATCTCCCGCTTTTTCAACTATTACAAAGGGGGCGACCTCGGCCCGTTCGATGCCTTTATTGCGACCCCCCCTCATCCTGATTCCGCGATGCTGCTTTCCCTGCAAAAAGCCTTGAGCGACAATATGCATGATCGAAAAGCCCGGGAAATCGCCATGAGGGAAGAGCAGGACATGGAGAAAAACTTTACCCTGCTCGCGGAAAGGATGATCGACCCGATGGTACGATCCGTTTTCCTCAAGGTGGCCGAGGAAACCCGCAACCACTACGCCATCATCGAATCGGAATACGCCCGGACCATGGGCATGGTCCATGAAACCGACATCGACACCTACGTCCGCGAATAATTCTGTTTTCCAGCCCCGCCGCAATCCGCAAGCCCCGGCCACTCTGACCGGGGCTTGTGTTGTCCCAGCCCTCAACCAATATGGATTAATAACGACCAATTTACCTTTGGTCGGTTTCCACGGTCGTGCTAAGCTTGCCGGTATGCCATGACATCCAGAGGAGGGAATCGACCATGCGAAGAATCAAGGACTGGCCCGCGGACGAACGTCCCCGGGAAAAACTGCTGAAAAACGGCTCCCACACCCTTTCCGAGGCCGAGTTGCTGGCCCTGGTGTTGCGTACCGGCGATGCCGCCAGCCAGACCAGCGCGGTCGACCATGCCCGCCTGTTGCTGGTCCGGTTCAAAACCTTGCGTGGTCTGGCCATGGCCACGGTGGTCGAGCTCTGTGAAGTGAAGGGGATCGGTCCGGCCAAGGCGGCTGAGCTGCACGCGGTATTCGAACTGGCCCGCCGGTTCGGCATCGAGGCGCTACGGCCGGGCGACCGCTACACCTGTTCGACGGAAGTTTATCAACATTTTCACGAACGGTTGCGCGACTACCGCAAAGAGGTCTTTATCGCCCTGTTGCTCGACAGCAAGAACCGGGTGCTGCGCGAGGTGCAGATTTCCGAAGGGAGCCTGACCGCCAGCATCGTCCATCCCCGCGAGGTGTTCGCTCCGGTGGTGCGGGAGTCGGCGGCGGCGGTCCTGTTCGTCCACAACCACCCCTCGGGCGATCCCACCCCGAGCCGCGAGGACCTGGAGATCACCACCCGCTTGCGGGAGGCGGGAGAGCTGATGGGGGTCCGGGTTCTCGATCATATCATCATCGGCAGCGGCCGGTACGTCAGCTTCGTCGATCAGGGGTTGATGGGCTGACCCCGGCAAATTCGAGAAAGCTCTGCCGGGGTTGAAAGATCGTTTGCCCGCAGAGATGTTCATTGATTTCCCGGGGGCCGAAATAGCGGGCCTGCAGCGCTCTGCCCTGCTCCATCAAGAAGCCGAACTGGGGCACAAAGGTATTGTGGAAAATCGAATGATCCAGGGTCAGGCCGGCCACGACCAGGATATTGCGGTCGCCGCTGTCGAAAGAATCGACCAGGTAGGAGGCCAGACGATGGAACTGCCGCCAGGTATTGACGTCGGAGAGCCGCCGGTGCGGATAGCGGGCGGTGACGATTTCCGGCAGAAAGTCGAAGATCGACGCTTCGAGCATTCCCCCCGGATCGAAGCTCTCCTTATTGAGGCGTTTGACGAAGCGGAAACAGTTCGGGTCGAGCAGCTCGGCCAGCGACCGCGCCTCCTTGCCGAGCTCGGCCAGCGCCTGCTGGTGTCGGTTGGCAAATTCCGGATTGAGTCGATAAACCTTGCCGTGAGTCGATTCCCTGATGGCCTCGCCGTCCACCAGTTGACGGAGCGTCACGTGAATCTGCGTGACCTCCCCCGGCGGTTTGCGAAACAGATATTTATAGGGGATTTCGATTTTGATGCCGCCAACCCCGCGAAACAGGGTGATCAGCGCCGCGGCGCGGTGATACAGAGTCAGGTACGGCTCCAGAACCCGGTGCAGCATGCCGCAACAGGGAACCACCTTGCCATTCACCCTCTCGACATAACCGATCCCGCCTTTTTCAACGGCGCCGATGTGACTGCCGCCGAGGATCACCAGATCGCGGCCATGATGAGACGCGGGGCCCAATCGGGTCGGATCGAGCAGGGCGCCAACCCGGCCGAGATTGAACACCGGG
Source organism: Desulfuromonadaceae bacterium GWC2_58_13 (assembly GCA_001825565.1). GTDB lineage: Bacteria > Desulfobacterota > Desulfuromonadia > Desulfuromonadales > Trichloromonadaceae > Trichloromonas. The sequence goes on along the minus strand of MHXM01000061.1, from coordinate 8,755 downwards.
CAGTCGTAAACGTAGCCGAACAACGCTTTTTTGATCCCCTGGGTCTCGTCGCTGCACTGCCACACGGCCGGCAGAGTGCCTTGAAAGCCGATGCCGTCGGTCATGGCACGCATCCGGCCGAACAGATCCATCAGTGCCATGGCGGGCTGGTCAAGCAGCGTTTCGCAAGGCGGTGCAATCGGCATGACATCCTCCCATTGGGTATTGATAAAACTATAACATCGTTCTGCAAATTGACCACGCCGAATCGCTTGATTTACCCCAGGCAAGCAAGCGACGGCACGTTCGCGTTCACCCTGTTCAGCACCGCCGGCAGCAAAAACGGCTTGCGCGGGGACTTGCATTGGTTGGAGTTGGGTCGAGTCGCGGTGTCGGGTGATGAAGTAATTAATAAAGGGAGCCAGATCAGCTACAAAGGAAATTCAAAAGGTTAGGCATCGGAAGTTGGCAATTTAATATGGACCCTCCCCAGGATTCGGTGACCGTTTCGGGTCCGTTTTCCTTGTGTTTGACGTAAAAAAACCACCCGCTCTCGCGGGTGGTTTTTTTACCTCCATTCAATGTTTTTTAGTCGTCTTCGCGATCGCGATCGTCGTCATCATCGTCGCTATCGTCGTCGTCGTGATCGTCGTCTTTGGTTACAGGACGGTAAATCACGTTGCGGATCACGCTGCTGCTGTTGCCGTCCTCATCGGTAGCGACCACGGTAATGGCATAAGGTTTGGCTACTTTAAAGTAAAGCTTCTGGGCAAAGGTGCCGTCAACTTTTACCGTCGGACGATAGGTTTTCCCCGCCATGGTGATGCGAACGGTCACTTTGCTCAAGGCGTCAACGACTTTGCCTTTCAGCACGAGGGTTGAATTCCTGGTGGTAAGATCCTGATTGGGGCTGGTCACCGCCAGAGACATCATGCTGTCGCTTTCGAAGGTGACCGTCCGCTTGGCATCGGTACTGTTGCCGGCCAGGTCGGTGGCCGTGACGAGAATGGTATTGGCGCCCACTTCCAGATACACGGTAGCGGTAAAGCTGTCGCCATTGATACTGGCGGCTTGGGGACTGCCGCTATTTACCGTGACGGTAACGGTGGAGTTTTCATTGATGTTGCCGGTCAACGATATGAACGACTGCATGGAACTGCTGTTATCGGCCGGCGATGCGATGGTCAGGATGGGCGCCGTCGGGTCGGAGGTGATGGTGCGGCTGTCGGTCTGCTGGTTGCCGGCCTTGTCGGTTGCGGTGACGGAGATGGCGTTGGCACCGGCCACGAGGCTCACGGCGGTGCTGAAGGAACCGTCAGGATTGACAATGACGGCCTGGCCGTTGACGGTGACGGACTGGATCCCGCCGGCATCGCTGGCGTTGCCGCTGATATTCAGGGTCACCTTGTTGGTCAGGGCGCCATCGGCCAACGCGGAGATGGTCAGGGTCGGTTTGGTGGTGTCCGTGGTGTCGGGCAGGGTGACGGTGACCGTGGCGCTCTTGGCCAGGGAGACGTTACCCGCGGCGTCCTTGGCCCAGGCGTAGAAGGTGTTGCTGCCGGCGACGGCGGTGACGCTGGCCGGGGCGCTGGCGGTCCAGCCGGTGGCGCCGGCGGCCGGAGCGGTGGCGACCTTGTTGATCAGGTAGCCGGTGACGGCGAGGTTGTCGGTGGCGGAGAAGCTGCCGACGGGGACGGTCAGGCTGGTGGCGGTGGCCGGCAGGGTGAAGGCGCTCACCACGGGAGCGGTGGTGTCGGCCGGCGCCGCTACGGTGATGGCTACGTTGACGGTTTTTTCGCTGTGGACGTCGCCGCTTCCCGTACCGTTTACATTGCCTAAATAGGCCATCTTCCAGGTGTAGGTGCCCGCCGTGGCCGGTGCCGGCGCCGAGAGGGTTGCCGGGTAGACGGTCGACGCGCCCATGCCGCTCTGGTTGCCGGTGGAGCGGGCGATTTCGACGCCGTTCTGGTTATAGAGCCGGGCGCCGATCCAGCCGCTCCGGGCGCCCGAAGCGGTCAGGGTTATCGTCACCGTTTCGCCGGGGGCGTAGGAGGTCGTCTTGTTCTTGGTCGCGGTCAGGGTTCCGCTGTGTTCGTGGCACCCGGCGCAGGTGGCAACGGTCGGGGCGGAATGGCAGTCGATGCAGCCCCTGCTGGTGAAATAGGACGATAGTGCCGACGCCTCCGTACTCCAAAATTGAACTGTTGCCAAAGTCATGGCGAAGAGGAAGAAAACTGATGTTTTACCGATAATCTGCATGCTGACTCCTTTGGTTTTTTGTTCGGGACCTGATGTGCTTGCGGGTGAGGACGACCTTTTTCCGTTAACCATCCGTGAATTGTTCCTCCTGCGAGCTGCTTGTTGGAGATTTTGGTCACAAAAAAGCCGGGACCGATATCCTGGGATATTTCGGCAACCCGGCTGTCTTCTAGAGACCCTGTAGGCTTTCCGCCCCATTCTCGCGAATGGTTTAGTAGTATCGTTTATCACCAGCTGAGGTTCATACCGATATACCCACCACTGCGGATCGGTATGGGCTGGCGCCCCTGTTAGGCACCTAGCTCTTTTTACTTGAAAGACCTCCTGTTTTAGACGGTGGACACAAAAAAGCCGGGTTGTCGAATATCTTGTGATATTTCGGCAACCCGGCTGTCTTCTGGAGACCCTGTAGGCTTTCCGCCCCACCCTCGCGGGTGGTTTAGTATTATCGTGTACCATACTTTATGTATCAGCAATGTTGAGACTGTACCAGAGCTAATTCGTAAAAGTCAAAACAAAAATTTCCAATAAAAATTCTTAAATAACTCATCATTGCCGGATTGGCATGTCAACACCGGTGTTGTTCATCAGATATTCGGCAGGCCTGGTCGTGACGCGACAACCAGGGGCAGGGTGTTTATCTTTCCCTGATGGAATAGGGCGGTGCACGGCGAGGGGATGTCGGGTTGATTCAGGGAGGGTGTTCAAGGCAAGCAGCTAACCCGCTGATACGAAAAGAAAAAGCCCCGCCATTTGGATGGCAGGGCTTTTAACTTTTGGCGTCCCCAGGGGGATTCGAACCCCCGTCGCCGGCGTGAAAGGCCGGTGTCCTGGGCCAGGCTAGACGATAGGGACTTAACTTCAAGTCCCCGCAGGAAATGACCCTGCGGTTCCTACATGGTAAAAATGGTGAGCCGGGGGGGGATCGAACCCACGACCATCTGATTAAAAGTCAGATGCTCTACCGACTGAGCTACCGGCTCACAACGGGTTCCAACTTATAATGGAAACCTTGGTTCGAGTCAACCCTTTTTTTCTGAAAAAAGGTTTTTTCAGTTGAAGGGGTTTATTATCTGAATGGTTTCGCTACGGCGCGGTCCGATGGAAACCAGTACCACCGGGCAGCCGGTGACCTGCTCAAGCTTTCTCAGGTAGTCCTGGGCTTTCTGCGGCAGGGTTTCGAAGCTGGTGGCCCCGGAGAGTTCGCAGTTCCAGCCGTCGATTTCTTCGTAGACCGGTTTGCATTCCTTGAGCACCTCGAGATCCTGGGGGAAATCTTCCAGCATCTCGCCGCGGTAGGAGTAGGCGGTACAGATCTTGATGGTTTCGAGGTCGTTGAGAACATCCATTTTGGTGATGGCCAGCCCGGTCAAACCATTGGTGCGCACCGCCTCGCGCAGGGCGCCGGCATCGAACCAGCCGCAGCGGCGGGGCCGGCCGGTGGTGGCGCCGAACTCCTGGCCGGCCTGGCGCAGTTTTTCGCCCATCTCGTCAGTCAGTTCGGTGGGGAAGGGCCCTTCGCCGACGCGGGTGACGTAGGCCTTGGAAATGCCGACGACGGCGTCGATGAAGCGCGGACCGACGCCAGAGCCGGTGCAGGCGCCGCCGGCGATGGTCGACGAGGAGGTGACGTAAGGGTAGGTGCCGTGGTCGACGTCGAGCAGGCTGCCTTGGGCACCTTCGAAGAGAATGTTTTTCTTCTCCTTGATGCTCTGGTTGAGCAGTTTGGAAGAGCTGCCGAGGTATTTACCGAGTTGTTGGCCGTAAGCAACATATTCGTCGATCAAAGCCTGTTCGTCGAGCGCTGCGCAGCCGAGCATTTTCTCCAGGATGAAATTCTTTTCCGGGAGCAATTCCTTGACTTTGCGGGCGAAAATTTCAGGTCTGAGCAGGTCGATGAAGCGGATACCGCGGCGGCCGATCTTGTCTTCGTAGGTGGGGCCTATGCCGCGGCCGGTGGTGCCGATCTTGCGGGAGCCGGAATTGCTTTCGCGGGCAATATCGATGGCCTTGTGGTAGGGCATGATGATATGTACGTTGGCGTCAATCACCAGTTGGCTGTCGTTTTTGAGATATCCCTTTTTCTTCAGCTTATCGATTTCCTCAAGAATGACCTTGGGGTCGAGGACCACGCCGTTGCCGATGATGCAGCGTTTGCCTTCGTGAAGGATGCCGGACGGAATCAGGTGCAGTACGGTTTTTTCGTTGCCGACAACCAGGGTGTGGCCGGCATTGTTGCCGCCCTGGTAGCGTACGACATCATTGGCATATTCGGTATAGATGTCGACGACCTTGCCTTTTCCTTCATCGCCCCACTGGGCGCCTACGATAATTACATTGGCCATGTCTGAATTGTCTCCTGATAGGATTAAAGAGCAAAATCCTCAGCGAAGATGTCCTGATAGGCAACCTTGCGCTCCGATTTGTCAGCGAGGTTGATGAGCAGCACGTCTTCGCGATTTTCTCCGGTACACAGGATGAAGCGAAAGTTCATCTTGTGCGCATAACTGATGGAATCTTCCAAGCCGCGGGCGATGATGTCGCGCGCGGCGGAATAGCCCTTGGCCCGCAAGGTCCGGGCGATCTGCTGTGCCGCTTGTTTGTTGGTTCCGGTCTGAAAAATCAGGACATCGGTCTGGTGGGCGGCCACCGTGTCGAGTTCCTTGTCGAGAGCGAACAGCAGGTTGAGCACATTAAAGGCAAAGCCGGTCGCCGGGGCCGGGTAGCCGTAGCGGGCGGTGAGGTTGTCGTAGCGCCCACCGAGGCAGACCGCCCTGCCAATGCCGGTGAGATAACCCTGAAAGGTCAGTCCGGTGTGGTAATCGAGGCCACGCAATTCGCCGAGGTCGAACGTAACGTGGTCTTCGACCCCATAGACGGTGAGGATGTCGATCACTCGGGCGAGGTTGTCGAGGGCCCGGCGGGAGCGTCCGTTGCTTACGGCCTGTTCAGCTTTGGCCAGTACTTCACGGCCACCGAACAGCCGTGGCAGCGCGAGAATCTCATCGCGGGTACGATCATCGAGGGTGGATCTTTCGAGGAGTGTCTTCAGAGTCGAGTTGTCCTTGCGGGCAATGGCGTTCTGAAGTTCGGATGCAAGCGGCGCCGGAAGCTGCTGGTCGGCCATGACCCCGCGAAAAAACTCGACCTGACCGATATCGATGGTAAATTCCCTGGCGCCGAGGGCTTTGAGACTTTCGACCGCCATAGCGATCATTTCGGCGTCGGCTTCCGGACTTTCGAGGCCAATCATTTCGACCCCGGCCTGAAAAATCTCGCGGTCCTTGCCGACTTGCTGCTCGGTATGGCGCAATACCCGGCCGGTATAGCATAGGCGTAGCGGTAGCGGCACGTCCTTCATCCGGGTGGCGACAATGCGGGCCACCTGGGGGGTGATGTCGGGGGTGAAAGCCACCAGTTTTCCGCTCTGGCGATCGTCAAGACGGAAGGTCTTTTCGCGCAGACCTTCTCCCAGTCCTCGTTCGAGGACGTCCAGGTATTCCAGGGACGGGGGAACGATAGGGCGAAAGCCCCATTGGGAAAAAACCGACAGCAGGGTTTTCTGCAGAAACTCGATTTTGGCTGCCTTGATCGGCAGGAAATCTTTGACGCCCTTGGGGAGAATGGCCTCAAGGGCGGTGTTCTCGACAGTCATAAGTGGTGCGGTCCTTTTGGGGGCGTTGCGGTTCAGTCTGATCGAAACGGGCTGGCCGGGGAAACGGCGTCCTCAGAGCTGAACTTGAACAGCTGATAAAATATGTTCGTTGTTGCGAAGTTCTTCGATGAGTGTTTCTGGTATTCGGCTATCGACATTGATCAAGGAGATGGCCTTGCCCTGGATCTTGCGCCGCGAGAGATTCATCATGGCGATATTGATGCCGGCTTTCGCCAGGGCCTGGCCGATAAAACCAATAACTCCGGGACGGTCGTCATTGTGCAGAATCAGGATGTGCCCGTCGGGAATCGCCTCGACATGATAGTCGTCGACTCTGACGATCCGATAATCATCGGCGCTGAACACGGTGCCGGTTACCGAGTGAACTCCGTCTTCGCTGGTCACCGTGAGCCGGATCATGTTGGCGAATCCCTCGGCGGTGCTGCTTTTGGCTTCAACCACCCGGATGCCCCGTTCGCGGGCCCGGTGGGTAGCATTTACAAAATTGACCATGGAGCCGACCATCGGCGTCAGCAGGCCTTTGAGCAGGGCCATGGTCAGGGGCTCGATGGGAAACCCGGTGACGCTGCCCGAATATTCGATGGTGACTTCCTTGATGCCCCGGGCGTAGCGTTGGGCCTGAAAGCCGCCAAGGCGCTCGGCCAGTTCAACGTAGGGGCGGATGACCGACAACATTTCCGCATTGATCGACGGCACGTTGAGGGCGTTCACGACAATCCCTTTCTGCAGAAAGTCGACGATCTGGTGCGCTGTCTGCACGGTCACGTTGACCTGGGCATCGCGAGTGGCGGCCCGCATGTGCGGAGTGCAGATAACCTGGTCGAGATTCAACAGTGGATGGTCTTTGCCCGGTGGTTGGTTGGCGAAAACATCGAGTGCTGCCCCGGCCACTCTCCCGTCCCGTAGCGCCTGGGCCAGGGCGTCCTCATCGATCAGGCGGCCGACCGCGCAATTGATGATATGGCAGCCTCGTTTAACCTTGGTTAGAGCTTCTTCGCCGATGATTCCTTCGGTCTCGATATTCAGCGGCACATGCAGGCTGATGAAATCCGAGCGGGAAAGGAGCTCATCCAGATCGACCAGCTCGGCCCCGAGTTGGCGGGCCAGTTCCTCGGCCAGATAGGGGTCGTGCACCAGAACTCGCATGCGTAGGGCCAAGGCCCGTTCGACGACCATGCGACCGATTTTGCCGGCGCCGATCACCCCCAGGGTGCGGCCGGCGATATCGATGCCGAGGTAGCGGTAGCTGTCCCATTCGCCTGCTTTGGTGGCGGCGTAAGCTTGTGGAATATGCCGGGCCAGCGCCAGCAGCAAGGCAATGGTGAATTCGGCCATGGTCGTGGCGCTGCCGAAGGGAGTGTTCATGACAACCACCCCCTTGGCGTTGGCCGCCGCCAGGTCCATGTTCTCTACGCCGATGCCGGCTCGGCCGACTACCTTGAGTTTCGGCGCCGCCAGGAATACGTTTTCGGTAACCTGGGTTCCCCCGCGTACCACCAAGGCGTCGATGTCGCCAACGGCGTTGAGCAACTCATCTTCGGTCATGCCAGGGCGATATTTGAGAGTGATCCCTTTGGCGTTTTCGAAGACTTTGAGCCCTTCCATTGAAAACTTGTCGGAAACAAGTACTTTCATGGTCCCCACCCCGGTTGTTTTTGCTGGATTGGCAGGATGCTCCGCGGCTCTCCAAAAACGTACCGTAGCAATACCCGGGCGTTCTGTCAAGATCAAAGCCGGCCCCTGCCATGGTCCGGAAAAGAAAGGTAAAACAGGGAGATAGCGAAAGCTTTTGGCGGGCATAAAAAAACTCCGCAAAGAGCTTGCGGAGTTTTTTTTAGTTGGGGTTGTCTTTTAAATCTTAACGATGTTGGCGGCCTGGGGGCCTTTCTGGCCATCAATTACGTCAAACTGAACCCGCTCGCCTTCGGCCAGGGATTTGAACCCATCGCCGGCAATCGCCGAGAAATGAGCGAAGACGTCAGGGCCGTTGTCCTGCTGAATAAAACCGAACCCTTTAGCATCGTTAAACCACTTGACAGTACCTTGTGCCATTTTTCTTGTGCTCCTTTTGTGTTCTCCGGGGTCATCCGGTGTTGAAATGAAAGTCCCGGTGGCTTTATCCACAAAAAAAACCGTGCAGCCCGCGAGGATGAACGGTTCATTGCTTGTTGGGTGAACCTTATTTTCCGGAACTTGGGCGAAACGTTAACATATAAATAGTGGCCTGGCAATCTATTATTGTTATTTTCTATAGAAAATTTCCCGTGATAAAAAGAATTTAAATATTGGTTCAAATTGTCAGGCCCGGGTCACGTTCTGGGCCTGCGGTCCCCTCGGGCCATCGAGAACCACAAAAGAAACCTGTTCTCCTTCGGCGAGAGTTTTGAACCCGTCCATTTCGATGGATGAAAAATGGACGAAAATATCCGGTCCCCCTTCCTGTTCAATAAATCCGAAGCCCTTGGCATCACTGAACCATTTAACTTTGCCCTGTTGCATCTTCCACTCTCCCCATTGCTTTGATTGGATGCAGTTGATTTGAGTGCCCCTCGATTTCTTGTCGTCTGGAGACACGTAAACACTGGAAAGTTTAACTAGTGAACGGATAAAAGCAATCCGGCGGTAAGAAAATTTATCATCCTTCGACGGTCTGTTCACCATTGTGCGCTGCGAAACTTTGTCAACTTAACGGGTTACAGGGTTCTGCCGGTAGCGCGGCCGACAAGTCCTTGGCCGACGTGGTTGGCGGTTGCTGAATGAATTTCTCCAGGCAAGGAGGGCAGATGGTCGAGGTGTCAATTTCACAGACATTCGCTCGGATCTGGTGTCCCCTGGCCGGTG
>MHXM01000060.1 GCA_001825565.1 Desulfuromonadaceae bacterium GWC2_58_13 | reverse complement strand
AGCTCTTTGTCCAGTGTGTCGAGCAGGATGTTGGCGAGAAGCGGCGAGAGCGGCCCCCTTGGGGAACACCCAGACGGGTTTTTTCCAGTCGCCCGTTCACCTTCACCCCGGCTCGCAAGTACCTGCCGATCAGGGATAATACCCGCTTGTCGTGGACTTTCTGGGATTTTTATCTGAAAAATATCCAGTTTTTCGTGCGAGTTAACTCGAAGACTCCGAGCTCCCACCACTCGTCTGCAGGAGCATTGTATGGCGTTGACAGAACGTATCAATGCGTTGCGGCAGTCCGCGGCCCGAAATTCTGGATTAGATTCTCAGCCCATTGACTCCTTGTCGTGGCAGGCCTGCAACTGTTCCCTTAACCGCTTTTCACGCTCCCACTGCTCGCTCACATCCCGCAAAATCGCAGCCACTCCGGTTATTTTACCGGCTTCGTCCTTGAGCATGACTATCGAAAATTCCGCGGAGAACCGGCTGCCATCGCCTCGAATCGCGGGTACACGCAGCAACTCTTGTCCGTAACGGCTCTCCCCTGAGAGCATCACTTTGGCCCATCCTTCCCAATGGCGGTTTCGCTGGTTTTCCGGGATGATCAGGTCGAGCGACTGGCCCATTGCCTGGCCGGAGACAATGCCAAAAATGCGTTCGGCGCCCTGGTTCCAAAGCCGAATCACCCCGCCGGTGTCGGCCGCGATGATCGCGTCGGGCGCCAGGGTGACAATGGCCCGTAGCCAATCCTGATTTATGCTGCTTCCCAAGTTGCTGCCTTTGGTACGATTCATGGCTGAAACTTGGGTTGCCAGGATACTGCCGTAGTGTCCGAGCAGCATCACGCAGTTGAGCATGCCCAGCAGACAGAAAAAAAATATCCACCGGCGCCAGCCAACGGTTGCGATCAGTTCGGGGTCGCCGTAGCGCAGGGATATCGCAATCAGACCCAGGGTCAGCAAGGTCAGGGCCAGGCCGATTTTTTTGAAAAAGATGGAATATCGACGACCTCCGAAATGCTTGTGCCAATCATATAGACCGGAAGCCACCGATACGGGAACCACCATCGTAGCGACCAGGATCAACTTAAATGCTGCGGATTCAAAACTGGAGTTACCCGTCAGGAAACAGAGCAAAAGAAAAAAAGCCGCCGTTGGGACCAGGCCATTTGGAAAGTGCGCCGCCACCGGATGGAGCTTGAAGGTGGCCATCAGGGAGTGCGGCAGACCGCTTTTTTCGGCCCCGAGGAGAATGAACATGGAGCGGTCGGAGCCACAGACCGGACAGTTTTCAGGGGGGGCTTCGTCGAGGTGAATATATCCGCAGACGGTGCATTTCCAGCGTTTTGACATTTTGAGTCTCCAATCCTTCCGCAAAGGGGAAATGCCGAAATTATCACAGTCGCTCTTCGGTCCCGTTCCAGCCGGATTTGATTTCAGGATGCAGCAAGGGCAGGGTGAAGTGAACCTGGGTTCCCTTTCCGTGGGCGCTGTTCACCCAGATTTTACCATCATGCGCCTCGATGATGCTTTTGACGATGGCCATGCCGAGGCCCAACCCTCCCTTTGCGGTATTGGAAGAGTCGGCCCGGTAAAACTTCTCGAACATCCGTTCGATCTGTCGCGGCGTCATTCCGATCCCCTCGTCGGCGATCGTCACCCGAACTTCGCTGTCCTCAACCCGCACCAGCACTTGAATCAAGCTCCCCATGGGAGAAAATTTGGCGGCATTACCGAGCAGATTGTCCATGACCCGACTGAGTTTTGCTTCATCCACCAGCACAGGGATGGGGCCTTCAGGGGCGGATTGCTCGAAACCATGGCTGGAGGAGAGGACGTTGAAGGTGCGGATATAAAGCCGCAGAAGCGCCACCAGGTCGCAGGGGACCCGCCGCACCTGGAGCAGCTGTCCCGCTTCGATCCGGCTCAGGTCGAACAGCTCATCGACGATTTTCTCCAGCCGTTCCGAGTTCTGGTAGATGATGTCGAGACATTCCCGCCGCTGCTCTTCATCCAGCGGATTGGGGTTGGTGAGCAGATCGGCAAAGCCCATGACCGCCGCCAGGGGCGTGCGCAGTTCATGCGCGGCGGTGGAGATGAAATCGCTCTTCATCCGGTCCAGCGCCCGTTCCCGGCTGACATCCTGCAGCAGAGTGATCACCCCGGTAAACTCTCCTTTCGGGTTTTTGACGACGGCGGAACGGGCCTGGCAGATCCTCGGCTCCGAGTCCTTTTCCCCAAAACTCCATTCGACGCAGCCCTGGACCCGATGCCCGGCGCCGATGGCCGTCAACTGATTCAGCAGCGGGGTACCGGCCAAGGTCTCCTGCACCGGCAGTTGGAAGTTTTGATCGTTGTGAAAGCCAAGAATATTTTTGGCGCAAGGGCTCATTATCAGGACCCGATGGTGCCGGTCGGTAAACAGGATGCCATCGGAAATCGATTCAAGAATGAGTTCAACCCTCTGCCGGGCCGCCTCGGTCTCGGCCAGGGCCGCGGCCAGTTCAGAGGTGCGTTCCTTTACCCTGAGTTCCAGTTCTTGGGCCTGCTCTTCAATTTTACGGTAATTAAGGACGTTTTTCAGCTCCAGGGCAATCGGTGAGAGAAGCAGATGGATGATCTGGCTGGTTTCTCCGATGCGATCCAGGCCGGGCAGATCGAACAACAGCATCAAACCCACCGGTTCTCCGCCGACGGCCAGGGGATAGCGCACCATGGAATGAATGCCTGCTCGAGCCAGTGGAACTTTCAAGGGATGACCGGGGGGGAGTTCGCCGGGAAAGAATGGAAGATTTCCCGGGAACGTGTTAAAGCAAAAAAGATTCAATTCGACGTTTGAAAAAAGGGTGGCTCGACGCATGGGGCTGACGGTCAGGATTTCATGACACTCATGTTCGGGCCGATAAGCCAGGACCATGACTGTCCTTGCGCCACTGAGTTCACGCAGGTGTTCGGTCAGCACTTCTCCCAGCCGGTGAGGCGAGGTGGTCACCAGCAATTCGGTGATTACCTCCACCGCCATCAGCTGAGCTGCCGGTGAAGAAGATGGATTTCGACGGATTTTTTTCATGGCGAGTCGCCTGCCTTTTCAACCGGATTGATCCGGGCCAGTGCTTCCAGCAACTCTTGCCGCATGATATCCAGGGGCACGGCCTCGACCCGCCAGGGCAGGCCGCTATAGGTCGAAAATCCGGCAAGCTCCTGTTCGGGCACGGGGGTCAGCCCGGTATCCAGATAGACCAGTATCCTTCGGTTTTCGCCCATCAGGTCCCGCGCTACCCGCTGGTTCAGTCCCAATTCATTTTTCATGATATGTTCCCAGCGTGCGGCCCATTCGGGCAGGATCAAGAAGGCTTCCTCATTCATCAATTGCCGATAGCGGTCGCGTCCAACCAGGAATTGCGCGCAGTTGGTGCAATTGATGCGACCCACTCTGAAACGACGGACAAGATCGAGCATCCTTGCGGAACAGTCGCCATAGACCAGGACGAGGTCGGCGGAGGGGGTGGATAGCTGTTCCAGGGTGGCGGTCAGGGTTTTTTCGAGGCGGGCCGGATTCATGTGCAGCATGGAATCCAAAAACAGCAAGGTTCCGTCGATAGATCCTCGTCGTTTGAGTTCCTCCATCTCCGCTTTGACCACGCCGCAACAAAGCCAGACCCGGGGGGCTTTCATGGACCAAATCCCAGTTCGGCGGAAACGGTCGCTCCAGCCTTGCGCATGGCTCGCAGGTTTTCGGTCGGGGTGGCCTGCGGAATGTCGGCGCCGGCATTGGCCAGAATGTAGCGGCCCGCGGGAGCGGCGGAGCGCAGACGTTCAAGACTCATGGCGTACATCTCCGAGGCCGAAGCCGCGGGCAGGGCCAGGTTATCCAGGTTGCCGATCAGGGTCAGGTCCGGACCCAGCAATCGTCTGGCTTCGACAAGGTCGTCTCTGGACCCGGCAATCACCCCGACCATCCCGTCCAGACCGGGAAGCAGATCGAGGACGTGATTCATCCGTCCGCCGGTGCTGCTGATAACCTTGGGGCCCTTGATCCGTGCACAAATTTTTCGTAGATTCGGAAGACCTTGCTCCGCAAATATTTTACGGGGAACGATTTCCGCGGAGGCCATTCCTTCAGTAAGGACCAGGCAATCGGCTCCGTTCGCCAGTAGGGCGTTGGCCCATGCCACATGGAACGAAGCAGTGTAATCCAGAAGTTTCCGCGCAAGTTCCGGGTCAAACAGGACCGCCTCCATCCATTGGTCGATGCCCATCAGCAGCGAGGGGAGGATGCAGGGTCCGGGCAGAGCGCTGATGATGGGAACCTTTTCTTTGTATCGGGCCGCCAGCTGACGGGTGGCTTCGAGAATCATCGGCAGACGGCCGGTACGCATGGGGTCGGGGAGCGGCAGTTCCAAGGCTTCGGCCGCGGTTTTCACTGCGGGGCGTTTCATGTTGGGGACCTGGTTGGCCGACCAGACCACCTCACCGCCGAAGGCCTCGGCAATAACACTGTAGTCAAAAGCCGTCAGCACCAGGTCGAACCCAAATTCTGCCTGCACGGCTTTTTGCCCCTCGACATAGGCGGACGCGTCGCTGAACAGCGTCCTCAGGTCAACGCCGGTCAGTTTGCCGCCGTAGGCGCCCAGTACCGCAAAAACCGGCAGACGATCCACCGGCTGTCCCGCCAGGGTGTTCATGACCCGCTGGTAAGAGTTCATAGGGTCACCCTTTTTTGCACCTTGGCCTGCAACCGCATAAATAGACCATCCGCCTCAACGGCATTGCGGGCTGTTCCGTTGCCGCCCACTTCGGTCACCAGTTCAGGGCGTCCATTGAAAACGGCGCCGCCCACGGCCAGCATGATTCGATCCGAAAATCCGCGGGCATCGATCAGTTCACGAAGCTTGCGAATGTTCAGCGCGGTGGTCTGCATCATGGCTGAAGCACCGATCACGCAGGCATCGACCTCCAGGGCTTTTTCCAGAAATTGTTCGGCGGGCACATCATTGCCGAGATCGTACACATCCCATCCCGCAGCTCTCAAAAACAACCCGACGGTCCTTCGACCGAGGCTGTGAAAATCATCCTCGATATTGCCGATGACCACGGCACCCTTGGACGGCTGTTTCGTGCCGTCGCCGGGTATGCAGCGAAGCAGCGTGTCTTCGGCAATTTTCGAAGCAACAAAATTCTGGGCGAGCGACATGCATTCCTCTTCCCACAACTGGCCGAGGCGGACGATGGCGGGATCGAGAATTTCGGCAATGATCCGCAACGGATCGATCGGCGTGGCCAGGGCACGCTCGATAATGTCCGCCGCGCCGGCACGATCGGCATGGATCATGGCGGTCAGCAATTCTTCGCTCAGATTTTTTGAGCTCATTCAGTAGATCCTTAACTTTCCCTGAGGCGACCAGAACGGCTCCGCTCAATAGCCCGTCCCTGGCTGGAAGTGGATGGCAACTGTGATATTTGCAGGATTAAATCAGTGGATTATTCGATACATTATCAAATAATACATCACTTGTTAAACTTTCTGGCGCAATTTGATTAAAATTCAGAAAATGGTGGATGGGCGTTTTCGCCGCCGACAAATTTTCATAAGCACTTGAGTTGCAGCTTTAGATCGAATTCTTCTGAAATCCTGGAAGTTTCCGAGAACCGATCAGAGGCGAAGCAAACAGGAAATGCCCCCGTTCTGGCGATCGAGGGCATTTCCCGGGTCAGCTGAAATGGAATGCGGAAAGGTGGTTCTATCTATTGATCGTTCTCGGTTTGA
>MHXM01000059.1 GCA_001825565.1 Desulfuromonadaceae bacterium GWC2_58_13 | reverse complement strand
GTACCAGGTTCCAGCCACTTGCGCCGAGAGAGTCAGCGCCGCCGCCCGCAGGTCCTCGGCGCTGGCCCTGGTGTCGAGAATGGCGGCATTCCGGCCGGCGCGGATTCGGCCCCACAGGTCGATTTCGTAGCCCGCCACCAGGCCCAGGCTAAAATCGCGGCCGGTCCCGGTGGTGCCGTTCTGGCGAAATCTCGATGAGAAGGCCGAAGCTTCGGCATCGAGGGATGGGACGTGCTCGGCGCCGGCTTTGCGCTGAATCGCTTCGGTCTGGCGCAAGCGGTCCCAGGTGCTTTTCAAACTCAGATTGCCGGCCAGCGCGCGTTCAATGAAACCGTCAAGGGCGGGGTCGGCAAAAGACAGCCACCATTTTTCCGGCAGCTCGGCACGGCCCGTGGCGGAGAAACTCTCCGGCAGGGGAACCGGGCTCTGAATCGCTTGTTTCGCGGGTGCGCAGGAGGCCAGCGTCAGCGCGGCCAACAGCCAGAGCAGGGCGAGCGCCTTCGATCTTCCCGGTTCCATGGATGAAATACACCTTTTCTTCACATTGACGTCTTTTCTCAACTCGCCTGGCGTGTGGCGCCCAGGCAAATGCGGCCTTTGATGTTAAACTTCATCACGATAGAAACCTGTGGCAAGGAACCCCATCTTTGTTCCTATCACACCTTGCCGGAAAAAAAAATCGCCAACCGATGGGCGACCGAAATTTTCACATTTCCTCCACATTTCCTGCGTAGTTGGCGGTTAGGCTGAAAATCGAAATGGCCAGGTGGAGTCGACAGTCGGCGCAACCACCGGAAATTGCCAGGGACGAAGGAGTCAGCTATGAAGACAGCAATACTACCCTATCTGGTACGCATATTCATCCTTCCTGCATTTGTTACCTGTCTGGTTCTGGCCCCACGGCAGACGCCGGCACAGGACAGCGACTATTTGGCGCCTTCCGAAAAGTACAGCCGGGAGGAGCTTACCCAGATGCTGGCGCCCATCGCCCTCTACCCCGATGCGCTGCTCTCCCAGGTTCTGATGGCATCGACCTATCCCATCGAAGTGATCGAGGCCGATCGCTGGGTCAGGATGAATTCGGACCTCAGGGACGAATCCCTGGATGCGGCAATTTTGGACATGGATTGGGACCCCAGCGTCAAGGCGATCTGTCATTTCCCTTCCATTCTGGCCCTGATGAGCGAGCGGATCGGCGAGACCACCAACATTGGCAATGCTTTTCTCGCTCAGGAGGACGAGGTCATGGACATGGTCCAGGAACTGCGCACCCGGGCCTATGCCCAAAGCAACCTCACCACAAACTCGGAGCAGAAGGTCATTGTCGAAAGGGAGACGATCATTATCGAACCGGCCGATCCCCGGGTTATCTACGTTCCTTACTATGATCCCTACTATGTCTACGGCACTTGGTGGTATCCCGCCTATCCGCCCTATTATTGGGGGCCGCCAGGGGTACGTCTCGGGCTTGGCATCTCCTACTGGCCCGGCTTTTACTTCGGGTTTTCCTTCGGGACCTGGAGCTATTTCGATTGGCACCAACACTCGATTCACATTGATGTCCATAATCGGCCGAGATTTGTCCGGCACGACCGGTGGGTCGAAAATCCCGGCCGTTGGCAGCACGCCCCCAAGCACCGGCGAGGTGTCGCCTATCGCGAAAAGTTCACGGCCAGAAAATATGGGCAATCGCCCCCCCGTGCCATTGACGATCGACGCGACACCCGTGGTTTCCCTGAACATCAGGACCTGGATCGTCCTCGGCGCGGCGACGACCGGATAATCGTCGACCGCGACCGTCAAGAACGGGAACAGCGGGAGCGGATTGATCCGGCCAGGCAGGAACGAAAAAGGGTCGAACCGGCCAAGCAGGAACGAGCCAGGATCGAGCCGGCCAAGCAGGAACGAAAAAGAGTCGAGCCGGCCAAGCAGGAACGAAAAAGAGTCGAACCGGTCAAGCAGGAACGGGCCAGGGTCGAGCCGGTCATGCGGGCACCGCAACAGAAGAATCGCGAAAATGTATTCAACCGGGTCGAGGATGGCAGCAGGGAGCGCATTTCCAGCGAGCGCGGCCAAGTCAGCAGGCAAGGCTGGAAGGATGACTCGGCCGTCGGGGGAGGTTCGAGCAAAAACGATCGCGATGAACCTGGTCGCAACAGACACTGAGCCATAGATCCAAACCATGAATCCACTCACCCGGAGAGGAACCCAGATGATGGCAATAAAGAAATATAAAAACAGCATTTTGCGAAGGTTTCCCGACACAATGTCGATGTTCGTCGCGATGGTTTTTCTGGCGGCTTCCCCCGCCAGGGCCGGCGAGCCAACCGAGCAACGGGGTTTTCTCGCCCCGCAACAGGCGGTTGCCGCTCTGATTGCAGCGGTAAAAGACGCCAACGAGACGGAATTGCTCGCTATCCTGGGCCCCGACTCGGAGGATCTCGTCTCCTCCGGCGACAAAGTCGCGGATCAGAACGGCAGAACGCGTTTTTTGCAGGCCTTTGAGGAAAAAAACAGCCTGGAACAGGCGGCGGAGGGCCGCGTATTGCTCATCGTCGGCGGAAGGGATTATCCGTTTCCGATTCCCATCGTTCGAGAGGGTAACCTTTGGCGATTCGACACCCCGGCGGGCGTGGAGGAAATCCTCAACCGGCGGATCGGCAGAAACGAGCTTCGCACCATCGAGGCGATGCGGGCCTATGCCGACGCACAGCGCGAATTCGCCTGTAGAAAAGACACTGGTATTTCGGAGTTCGCCCAGACGTTTGTCAGCAGCGAAGGGAAAAAAGACGGACTTTATTGGGATGCCGCACCGGGTGATCAGGAGAGCCCTTTCGGTCCACTGATCGCCAGGGCTACCAGGGAAGGGTATTCCAACGGCTTCGATCAAGAGGATCCCGAACCCTTTCATGGCTATTATTTTAAAATTCTCAAGGCGCAGGGCGAACATGCCAGCGGCGGCGCGTTTGATTATGTGGCCGACGGCAGGATGGTACTCGGCTTTGCCCTGGTCGCCTATCCCGCCAAGTACCGGGTTTCCGGCGTCATGACTTTTATCGTCAACCAGGAAGGCGTGATCTATGAAAAAGATCTGGGTGAGGACACGGTTACCGAAGCAACCGCAATGACCATCTTCGACCCCGACGACAGTTGGCGTCCCCATATTGAACCCGCCGGGCGATAGGAGGATGTGAATGTCAGGGGGAGATGCGCTGTCGAGTAGTCAGGTTTCGTCTTGGTAATCTGACCTTTTCAATCCTCGGATTCTGTCGGTTTGTTAATGAATATTTGCAGAAATCTTAAAATAATCGGTAGGTTGCGGGGCAGGGTTGCTCTGCGGGTCAGCTAATTTGGGAAAACAGGCATCGACTCTGGAGGGAGATTACAGCGACATAAGCATTCGCACCATCGAAACCAACCGCTGTTTGTCGGATTTCGAGAAATGGGCCACGCAACCATGTTTGCGCGCCTCGTCCGTGCTTATCTTTTCCGTTGTTAGCAGGATGACCGGCGTATACCGGTTGAATTTGTTCTTTTTTCGTACATATTCAGCAAGTTCGAACCCGGTCATTCCCGGCAGTTTAAGGTCGGTTATGATAAGGTCGAACAGGTTGCTGAAACAGACATTCCCACGGATAAGCACTTCCAGGATTTCAATAGCTTCCTCCCCCGATCCCGCCGTTACAATTTCGTAATCATCGGCAAGATCATGGGACAACTGGGCGAGCACAACAGGACTATCGTCTACGATCAGGATTCTTCTCATGTTCCTGAGTCCAATGGGTTGAGATAGTGAAAATTCAAACGTGAAGCGTTAAGGGGCCGTCCGACATTTTAATCCGTTGGGATAATACATAGACCGATGTCCGATGTCCAATGTTAATGAGACTATTGCCTTCCCCCGGGGTATGTCAGGATCTGCAGTGAAAATGACTCATAACAAGCGAAAAGGCCACCCGTTTCCGAGTGGCCTTTTCGCTTGTTATGTTTGGTCGGGGCGAGAGGATTTGAACCTCCTGCCCCCTGCTCCCGAAGCAGGTAATTGTTTGTTTTTTGCCGTCCATTTAAGTCTAGTCATTCCTTGTAAGTATTCATAAAAACAACAAAACACCCTCTTGTGTTGTCCACACTTGTCTGGTATGGTCTGTCAAAATCTTTCAAGTTGTAGATACAGTGTAGATACAGGAATCGGGGGTTGCTATGGCGATCATCACTGACAGGACCCTTTCAACTAAGCCAACGGGTAAAGACCAATGGATAACCGAGAACGCCCCTCGGGGGCATGGTCGGTTTTGTCTGCGCATTACCCCGGCAGGTGAACGTGTTTTCTATTTTCGGTATACGGGGTCAGAACGGAAACAGGTAATGATTCCGCTTGGCGGATATGATCCCACGGGGAGGTCTGGCCTGAGTCTCAAGGAAGCAAGGAGCAAGGCTGGCGAACTTTCTCGCCTATATCAGTCCGGCATTTCAGACATAAAAGACCATCTTGAAACCGAGCAGCGATTAAAAGAAGCAGAGCGGGCAGCAGCAGAAGCACAGCATGAAGCTGAAAGGATTGCTGCTGAACATGCGGCTGCCCGGTTGACAGTTCAGGGGCTTTTCGAAAAATGGGCAACGGTTCAACTGGCGAAGAGAAAGGACGGGGGCGCGGAAATCACACGGACCTTCAAGAAGGATGTGCTCCCGGTCCTTGGTTCTATGTATGCCGATGAAGTGCGGAAGGGCCACATTGCCGAAATAGTTGATACTGTTCTTGCCAGGGGATGTAATAGGCTGGCCAAGGTGATATTGCAACACCTCCGTCAGATGTTTGGCTATGCCATTTATCGGGATTGGCTAGATGCAGACCCAACTGCAAAAATCCGTAAGGCAGATATCGGCGGGAAGGATGTGGAGCGTGACCGGGTTCTTTCCGACGATGAAATCAAATTGTTGGCCAGTAAGATGCCGGATGCTGGTTTGCTTCCCACGGCAGAGGCAGCCGTATGGATTTGCCTTTCCATCTGCTGCCGGATTGGTGAGCTTCTAAAGGCTCGCTGGGAGCATGTGGACTTCGAGCGAAAAACTTGGGCAATTCCCGCTGAAAACTCAAAGAATGGTATTGCCTTGGAAGTGGCCTTGTCCGACTTTGCTCTTCGGCAATTCCAGAAGATTCAAACCCTGAACCATTCCACGCCTTGGCTTTATCCAAACCGTAGCAAGGATGGGCCTGTCTGCGTGAAAACCATAACCAAGCAGCTTGGCGACCGCCAGAGAGGGAAAAAGAAAACTAACGGCAGCAAGAATGTTGATGCTCTGTTCCTACCCAGTGGCAAATGGACCCCTCACGATTTACGGCGGACAGGAGCAACGATTATGACGATCCTGGGGATTGCACCCGTGGTAGTTGAGCGATGCCTGAATCACATTGAGCAGAACAAGGTGAAACGGATATATCAGCGGTACAGCTATGCCCCCGAAATGAGACATGCCTGGGAGTTGCTTGGTGATCGGCTTGAAGCGTTAACGAAGGGGCAGAGTGTCGCCAAAGTTCTGCCGCTTAGATCGAATGCAAAATAATAAAAGGAGAGCATGCCATGCCGAACCGGATTCCAGCATGATGCATTTATATGACCCAGGCCGAAATTGGCTAACTTCTAATAAGCCTGCTCCGGTTACGGCGGGACGTCGACTATGCGATGGATAGTGGGAATCCTCTTGAAGGGGAAATAATGAAGCTCGAACTCCGAATGACCTCCGTGTTGGGGGACTGAGGAAAGCGAAATAATCGATTTGCATTAGAAGCAAACTAACATCCCGATATTAAAAAAGACTTTACAAGAGTTAACTTTTGTGGCGTGTTGTTTTTAGCAATCTAAACTCGCTTTTTTAGGTAAACAGGGTTTACCCGGGGCCGTAGGCACCAACAGCGCAGAGCTCTTGTACGTTAGCGTCTATCAGACGAAGAAATCCCCCAATCTCCGGACCGGGGGATTTCTTATGATGCGCCACATTTTGAACTGTCACTGCACTTAATGACCATCCGATAGGGCAGGATTTATAAGAATCTAGTCTTTTCGCTCCATTGGGCTGGCCAAAACAATCTGGCGCAATATATTTGACACTTCAGTCTTAGGCTGGGAGTACATGTCGGTAGTGTCCAGAAAACAAGGGGCGATCCAATTTAAGGGTGTCGGTCGAATGTCATCAAGAATAGGTTGAAAAGCTAAGCGGATCACGCTTCAGCGCCGATGTGGGTCATAATGAAAGCCGATTCCCATTCCTACGGTATCGGATCGATTCTCCCAGCATTATTCCCCCTAAAATTGTTTTTGAGGTTGACAGTTTAATTTATTATTGCTAATAAAAATCTACAAAACACCATTCTATTGTTTCGATAAGGCCAAGCCTTAGAGAGGAACAAACGGATAGTCGGGGTCTTCGCTGAAGGCAGTCGGGTTGTCAGGCATTAGTTTCTGGCCTCCAGGGATGTCTCCGTCTGGTGTTTTGGATGCTATTTTTTTGTGCTCATGGAGGGGGAACCATTCTGCTGTTGGCT
>MHXM01000058.1:6534-6659 GCA_001825565.1 Desulfuromonadaceae bacterium GWC2_58_13 | reverse complement strand
TCACCAGTGGCCCGGCTACCGCAGCGCCGTCCGGGCGTTGCTGGAACGCGGTTTCTCCACTTTCCGGCTCAACAACCTGGGACATTTCGCCCTCTTCGACGGGTTGGAAGGGGTCCAGCTGATTG
>MHXM01000058.1:0-6504 GCA_001825565.1 Desulfuromonadaceae bacterium GWC2_58_13 | reverse complement strand
ACGACCGCGACAACCTGGGCGAAGTGTTGCAGCGCGCGGTCGGCATCCCGCTTTCGGCCACGGTCTACGCCCCGGTACCGCTGATCACCTCGCGTATCCCGATCAAGGGCGTGCGCGGCGACACCCCGGTGGTTTCCGACCGCGGCGACGCCTACCGGGTAGTCAAAACCGGAGACGTGACCGTCCTCTCCTCGGAAACCGACTTTTCGCTGCTCGGCCGACTCGGCGAACTGCAGGCCCTCGGCTGCAACCGCTACAACGTCGAGCTGGCCCATCTCGGCCCCTTTTCTCCCAAGGGCAGACAGGTCATGGAGGCGCTGAAAAAAGGGCACCCGGTTCCGGGCACCTCGCTCTTTAATTTCGAAGCCGGGATGGAATAGTCTCCGAAGGCACATTAATTGCTAAATACGCTTTTCTGAAGTCACGCCGCCACGGCCTTCGTTCGACCTCGACCGGAACCTCTTGTTTTCCCGGATTCAGGCCCATGAGCCCAGCACAACTGCTGATTGTCAATAAAGCGTCACCGCTGCCGGAAGAGACGCCGCAGCTGATCGCCGCCCTGACGAAAAGGTTCGGACTCGACGCCTATACCGCCCGTCAGCGCCTGACCGGGCAGGGCCTCGGCCCGTTCGCCACGGCTCCTCGCGAAAAGCTGGAAAAAATCGCCGCCCTGCTGACGGAACACGGCGTTGCCAACTGGATCGTCGACCCGACCCCGCCTCGCTTTTCTCCCGTTCGCGCCCGTGGCCTGGAAATCAGCGACGAAAAAATGCGCTTTCTGGCCGGCGAACGGCAGGTCGTCCTGGAACGGGGCGACCAGGTGCTCGCCATTCTCGCCGACCTCACCGGCGCCATGATCGAGCGCAACCTGAAAAAACTGGTAGTACAAACGGCTTACCTCGGTTCCGGCGCCGCGACCCAGCTGGACGAGGACGAGACCTACAAAACCGTGCTGCACCACCAACCGGTGCTCGACCTCTACCTGCTCGACGAAAACCAGGCCGTCCGCCAGGCCGTCCGTCTGTTTGCCGGCCGCTACGATCCGAGCGGACTCGGCGCCCTCAAAACCTACAGCGTGGCCGGCAACATCGACGCCATTGTCCGGCTGGCCCGCGACTACGCCGGCCAATTCACCCTGCATACCGATTTCGGACTGTCCGATCTCCCCGGCTGCCGTCTCAAAAAGCTCGAAGTCGACCAAAATCCCGACCAAACCCACCTCACTCCGCTGACCCGCTTCGGCTGGCTGATGGTCGACCTGCACAGCGTAAGGCAGGCGGCAGCGAAACTGGCCTCGCTCTCTCCCGGCCTGATCGCCGCAAGTGCCGTGCTCGGAGCGCCGGCGGCCGTGGCGCTCGCCACCGCTGCCGGTGAAACCCTCCCCGGTTTTGAAGATTTTGCCCGCGAGATTCACGGCCCGCGCGAACCAAGTCAGGCGGAAGGCTCCCCGGCCAGCCAAGCCCTGCCACCCCCGCCCGAACTCAAACCGGTCGGCAAACGAAATTTGATCCGCCGGCTGTTGACCATTGGGGTACCGGTAATTGGCATTGGGCTATGGGTCGTCGGAACCGATGGCGCCATTGTGGAATCCACGCTGCACTTCGGCCTGCGCACCGGCGCGGTCCCGGCCGCCCTTTCCCTGCTGTTCGGCTGGTTCGGATTCCGCAGTCTGCAGGTCAAGCGCCATATGGAAAATCTGCCCACCAGCAAGGTTCGATCGGTTGCCATGGGGATGGTCGAGGTGCAAGGGTACGCGCGCCGCAAATATGCCCTGGTTTCGCCCATGACCCACCAGCCCTGCGTTTTCTATCGATTACGGAAATACCAGCGCGACGACGAAAGCCATCCCTGGCAGGAATACAGTTCGACCGACTGCGGTCCGATCCCCTTCGACCTCCAGGACGATACCGGTCGACTGGCCATCGACCCCGCCGGGGCCACGATCAAAACCAAGCATCGCCAAGAGGGGATCTCAACCTCGGCCAGCCTGGTTTTTTCAGCCCTCGGGTGTTCCGATACCAATGACAAATGGGTCGAAGAGATCATCCCCGAAGGAACCTTCATTTATGTCACCGGTTTCGCCCGTGCCGAAGAACGGGCCGGAACCTCGCTACGCGAACGAACCGTCGCGGCCCTGCGCGAGCTGAAACAGAATCGCCACCGGATGCAGCGCTACGACCGCGACGGCGACGGCCGAATCAGCGAAGACGAATGGCGGAACGCCCGGGAAGAAACGGAACAACAGGTGCTGCGGCAAGCCCTCGACGAGAAACTTGAAGCCCGTCCGCAGCAGGCCCAGGTGATCATCGGTCGTCCGGAGCGCCAATCGCTCCCCTTCATCATCGCCGAAACCGAGTCGGAGACGCACCTGACCCGCAACTACGCCATCACCTCGGGAGCGTTGCTGATCCTTGGCCTCGGCCTCGGTATTTTCGCGCTGGCGCGACTGGTTCATTTCTTCGGTGGCCGGGGCTGAAATATTGGCTACAGATTTTCCTTTTACTTTCCAACCAAGGAGACAACCATGACCGGTTTGATCGCACTCGGCGTCATCCTGCTTATTCTGTTCGGTATCATTCTCTACGTCATCGTCATCTATAACGGATTGGTTTCCCTGAAAAACAACATCGATAAATCCTGGAGTAACATCGACGTGCTGCTCAAGCAGCGCTTCGACGAGCTGCCCAAGCTGATCAAGGTCTGCGAAGGCTACATGCAGCACGAGCAGAAAACCCTCGAAGCCGTCATCAAAGCCCGCTCGATGGTCACCAGCGCCCACGGCGACAAGGAAAAACTCGCGGCGCAGAATGCCCTGTCCGACACCCTGCGTTCGCTGTTCATGGTGGTCGAGCGCTATCCCGATCTCAAGGCCGACAAGGCCTTCCGCCAGCTCGGCGCGCGAATCACCGAAATTGAGGATATGATCGCCGACCGCCGCGAACTCTTCAACGAATCGGTGAACATCTACAACATCCGCATCGAGCAGTTTCCCGACGTCCTCGTCGCCAGGCTGTTCAGCTTTGCCGGGCGCACCCTCTGGCGGATCGATCCGGCCCACCGCGCCGACGTCGAGGTCAGCTTTCAACACAGCGGAACCTGAAATCCACCATGGATGAAAAATCAAGCGGGTCCGGCCCATGCCGGCCCGTTTTTTCTTTGGCGGAATTTCCGGTTGCCAGATCCGTCCACGCCCCGCATAATATCGCCTTGCCCAATGGCACTTATTCCCATTTTCAGGAGGACATAGCATGATCAAGCACATCGTTTTCTTCAAGTTCAAACCCGAAGCCGCCGAAGCCGACATCGTCGATCTCGAAAAAAGCCTCAACGCCCTGCCCGGTCTGATCCGCGACATCATCAGCTTCAGCTGCGGCCGCGACGTCATCCGTTCCGAGCGCTCTTACGACCTGGCCCTGGTCGCCGATCTGGCCGACCTCGACGCCCTCGGCCGCTATCAGGTGCATCCCGATCACCAGGCCGTGGTCGCCAAGGTCAAGCGGCTCGCTTCGAGCGTGGTCGCCGTCGACTACGCCTGTTGACACCGTGAACGGACAACGCAGGGAAGAGATTCATCGCGGTCTGGCCGTGGCCATCGTGCTGAAAAAAGACCAGAGAAGCGGCAAACGCACTGAAGGGATCGTCAAGGACATCCTCACCAGCGCTCCCTTTCATTCCCGGGGAATCAAGGTACGGCTGGAAGACGGTCAGGTTGGCCGGGTTCAAGGCCTGGCCGGAGAGAGCGGAACCTGAACATTGTAAAAACCAAAAAAAAGAAAAAGCCCCGGTCATTTTCGCCGGGGCTTTTTCTTTATCTGAAAGTGTTCGTTTCAAAATCCCCTTGGGGGGGATTTTCTTTGGTTGATCCAAATATGTTAACGTTCGAAATTATGGGGTGGTTCCAAAATGGCCAGGTGGATCAGAGACGTTTGTCATGTCTTCCTCCTTTGTATTCGCATTTGCATTAATACTACCATGGGGTCGAACGTTGTAAAGCCTGCAAAGATAATTTAAGGCCAGGGGGTTATCAGGAAGGCGGCGGGGTGTTTTCGCTTGAATCGGCGGACCCCGCCGAGGGTACGGGAGATGCGGCTTCGGACAGTTCGGGAATGATCCGCACACGGGTGCTCCCTTTGCCGAGAAAACCGATAGAGCGGGCCGCCTCCCGTGACAGGTCGATAAAAGGAATCCTGCGTAACCGGCAACGGTCGTTGACGGTTACGGTCACCTCGCGGCCGTTGGCCAGATTGATCACCCGCACCCGGGTCCCGAACGGCAGGCTGGAGTGTGCGGCGGTCAGCTTGTCGTGCTTGTAGATTTCGCCGGATGCCGTCCGCCGTCCGGCGAACCGTTTGGCGTAATAGGTGGCATGACCGATCCCGTCGTCTTTTTCGTGCTTGACAACGGCCAGGGTCTGACCGGCCCACAGGATCAGCAGCAGAACAACCGCCAACACCCGCGCCGGGAACCTCCCGCGCCAACCATCTCTTTGGCATCTCGAAAACATGCCATCTTTTACTACAAATCCAATAAATTTTACAGCGGAATCGGCTTCCCCGCGCCAACTCGGGTTTCCCTGGTCATGCCGACCACGCCGCGGTGACCTTAAACGCCTGGCGCAGGGTGGGAAACATCGCCGCTCTTGAATAAATTCAAAAATGTGTTTTAAATTTAAAAGAACCTATTTACGGAGGTGAGCAAGGCCATGATGATCCGCGTCGAATATCCTGACGGAACGCAGCAGCTGGTACGCCCCTACGTGTTGAACCAATTAATCGCCAGCAAGGCCATCGCCCGCTTCGAGCGCTCGGGGGGCTGGGTCGTTCTTGACGCGACCGTCTGTGTGCGGCGGGCGGCGGGCCGCTCATTGTTCAACGAGAAGAATCACCCTACTCCGGCCTGATTCGCCACCCACCCTTTTCCCGTTCCGCGACCGATGCCCTACGCCCTGCTCGCCGATCTGATGCTGCTGCTGCACGTCGGTTTCATTCTTTTCGTTGTCATGGGCGGAGTGCTTGTATTGCTTCGTCCGCGTCTGGCCTGGCTGCATCTGCCGGCGGCTGCCTGGGGTGCCGCGGTGGAGCTCCGAGGCTGGTTTTGCCCGCTCACCGACCTGGAAAATCATTGGCGGCTTCTCGCCGGCCGCCCCGGCTACGACAGCTCGTTCATCGACCGCTACCTGACTCCGCTGATCTACCCCGACGGCCTGACCCGCGATACCCAGATCGTTTTCGGACTGATCGTCCTCACCATCAACCTGGGGGTCTATGGGTACCTGCCGTGGAAAAAACGGACTCCGCCCAAATGACCCGCAACCCCCTTAAAGCACAAACAAGCCCCGCCTTTGCAGGCGGGGCTTGTTTGTGCTTTAACAAAATTTCTGCAAGCGATCAATGCCGCGAACGACGCCAGGCCAGCAGGCCAACCAAGCCGGCACCCAGCAGAATCAGGGTTCCCGGTTCGGGGGCCGGGGTCACGCCGCGCCCCATGAGATTATCGTTGCCGCATTCCATGGTGAAATGGGCGGTAAAACCGGTACCGTGACCCAGGAAAGAGAGATCGAGGAACGCCGCATTGTGCAAGCCGCCGGTCAGCCCGGTCTCTGTGTCGGACAGACCCGTTAAATATTCCATCGTCAGGGTATCGAGCAATGTCCCCCCGGAATAATACAGCCAGGGGTTCGATTCGGCATTCTGGCTGTAATACACCAATTCGGTTTGTACCACTGAAGCGCTGGAATCGAGACGGATTACCGAGTAGGTTCGGGATGCGAAATCCATATCGAGCACATAATCGTAACCAAAGGTGTTGTTGACCACCGGTGTCGAAGCACTCCCTCCGGAGGTAGCGTTCTCCGTCCCATAACTAAAGAGGCCGTCAACATCGATAAAAATATCGCCAGACGTCAACCCCTCCTTGCCGTTAATAAAATCATAACCGCCGACCATGGCCAGGGTCGTGCCCTTCAGAAAAAAACCCTCCAGATCCCAGCCCTGGGCCTGGACGTTGTTCGGCTCGACTTCGTTATCCTCCTGAGCGCCGTACCAGCCGGTACCGGTACCCACATCGTCGAAACGTGTGATATTGGCGCCCAAAGACAAAGCCCAGGCCCCGTTGGTTGACAAGAGTATCAATACGACTGCAAAGAAAAGACGTCTGAACATGCTACGATCCCCCTCGTAAGATGTTGGGTGAATTATGAAAAAACGGTTGCCACGTAATGGCTTACGGTGCCTTTAATACGTTAGCAATATCTATTCCACAATTTTAACCATTGATTTCATTAATCTTTTCGCCAAGGGATCTTTTCGAGTGTAATTTTTTCCGACGAAAGCAAGGGACCACGGGGGGAATTCCGGGCGGGTGCGTAAGGTTTTCCGACAGGGATCAGCGGTAAAATTATCTTCCCTGAGCAGCCATCATTACCCTTCCGGAACGGCACCGGCGGGTTGTCGGCAAACGGCAGCGACGGCCCGGAATCGGCTGACGGAATCAGCGAAGCGTATC
>MHXM01000057.1:6224-9840 GCA_001825565.1 Desulfuromonadaceae bacterium GWC2_58_13 | reverse complement strand
CGGCGGCGCCTCCGGCCGGCCGCCCGGCGCGGGATGGAGGGGAGAGTCAGGTAACAGAGAACGGAGGGAGCGCCGACGACGATGATTCGGTGGGGCTATGGTCTTTGTTGCAAGAGGAAAACGATTCCGTTTCCCTGAAAAGAATTCCTCCGGAGATGGAAAGGGAATTTCAGCGACTGGCGGACCAGGTTCTGGAATCCCAGAAAACCGATCCGCGAGGGAAGTTTTCCGACGCGGCCATGGCCGAACTAGAGGCATTTCTGCAGCGGGTCGAACCGGAGCCGGAGGCCCCCGAAAAAACTTCGGCGCCCTCCGGCCGGTAAAATCCCGGCAAAAGGAAAGCCCCCTTCAAACATGCGTTTGACGGGGGCTTTTTTTATCCAAGGGACGTCCCTTTACTTCTTCAGCTCCGGGGTTTCGGCCGGTGGGGTTGGGGGCGCGGCCGGTTCGACCGCGAGAAGTTCCACCTCATAAATAACCGCGTTGCCTTCAAGCGGCCCTCGCTCCCCGAAGGCCAGGTTCGAAGGGATGTACAACTCCCACTTGGCGCCTTCCTTCATCATGGGCAAAGCTTCCTGCCAGCCGGGGATGGTTTTGGTCAGCTCGATGGTGTCGGGTTTGCCGTGGCGGTACGAACTGCCGAATTCCTTGCCGTTGATCAGGGTGCCGCGATGATTGACCGTGATCCTGTCGGCAAGGGTCGGCTGCTTGCCGGTTCCGTCCTTGATCACCTTGTACTGCAATCCGCTCGGCAATACGACGACGCCCTCTTTTTTGGCGTTTTCCTCAAGGAACACTTTTCCTTCCTCCCGGAATTTCGCCGTGGCCCGGGTCTGTTGAGCCTCCTGCTCGGCCACGATCTTCTTCTTCAACTCGATCAGGGTGGTCTGCATTTCCTCGTCGCTCATCATCGGTTTGCCGCCCGACAGGGCATCCTCGATCCCCTTGACCAACGCCTCCGGCTTGAGTTCCAGGTTCTGCCGCTTGAAATCGCCGCCGATCTGGTAGCCGACGCTGTAGTTGATCTTGTCCTTATCGGTCGTGAGAGCCATTTCACTTGCGCCCCAGCACGGAGAGGCAATCAGGGCGATTCCCAGCAACAGGGTTAACGGATGTTTCATGTAACAGGCCTCCTTCAGGTGATGGTTTCTCGTTAGAAGAAACAGGTTGTCATCCTCTTCATTCCTTGAATATTTCGTGTCAATGGCTGGTTATTGGTCGTTTCCTTTCTGTTTTTTGTCGATCTTCCGCCCCTCTTTGCCGGTCAGTTTTTCCGGCTTGCAGAGATGGTCCTTCTTTTCGGAAATCGCGCCGCACTTGTGGCATCGATAGACGCCTTCTTTTGGTTCGTTCTCTGATCGACCCTTGATGCATTTACCCATGACTCCCCCTTGTTTGTGGCTGATTCACATCCGGCCGGAGCAAGATTAAAAACTTGACCGGTCCCGGTGATCTTAAGGATAACACAAAATATTTTTTGCAAAACAGCGCCGGAAAAAGTCATCGACGAAGAATGGAAATTATCGGGTTTCGGGCGAAATCAGATGCTAATCAAACGGTAACCAAAATCTAACTCGCTGGAGTTATGTATCATGCGCGTGACTTTCGTGTCTGCTGGCGCAGGTTCGAAAGTCCACAAAATTAATAAGAGCATCCTCGATAAAGGCAAACCCCGAGTGATCGGGGGACGCAAAACCACGGATCCGTTCATCGCGGATGGCCGGGTTACCGAAGAGGGATGTCCCCTCCGTGGTGACCGCGTCCGTTTCGTGAATGAAATGGACGTTTTTTTTCGCGGATTCGGAATGGTCCGCGCAGGAGTTGGCATGGAGAACGTGAAGATAGGGAAGCGTCTTTTCGGCGGATTTGCCCTGGTCGTGGGGCTGGTGGCAGTCATGTGTTTGACGACGATTCTGACCACCGAGGATGTGATGCAGGCCAACTATGAGGTCTCCGAGGCCCTGGAACAGGCATCTTCGGTGGAGCAGGGACTGGCGCGTCACCATGAGCTCACCGTCGCGTTGCGATCGGTGCGTGGCGAACTGACTGCGGCCGCCGGGGCATTACGCAACGGGCTGTTGCAAAACCTCCCCCAAGTCGCCCTCTTTGACGAGGCTCATCCCGAACCTCTCGGCCGTTTGCTCGACGGGCCGGATTCGGAGGCGCTGCTCGCCCTTTTGCCCGCATCCTCGGAGGCGACCGAGAGGCTGGCGGAAATCCGGCAGACTCTGGTCGAACTCGACCTGAGGGTGCGGGAGGGCTGGAAACCTCAACATCCCGGCCTGGGCAAGGCGCTCAACGACCTGAAGCGAACCCAGCTCTACTGGACCCTCAAGGTCGCCAACATGATCTTTGTCCGCAGCTCGATCAGCGAATTGCTGTACGAGGAGTTGGCGGATACGCCGCTGGAAGAGTTCAAGGCGGGGCCACTCTTCCGACAGTACGCCTCCGGATTCCCCGCTCTTGAATCGGCCCTGAACAAGGCGTCGGCAGCCAATGCCCGGCTCTGGGAAGCCTCCTACTCTTTGAACCGGTTGATCTTTTCCAGCGATTGGGAAGGCGTTCGCCTGCTGTATCGGGATGAAATCCCGCCGGCGGTGAAGTCGATGTCGGTGGATATCGACAGCGTGCTGACCCTGGAAGAAAACGCGCTGCAAGCCCAGGAGCAGATCGTGCAGCTGCTCAACGGCCCGGTCAACGCTCTGCTCGACGAGGCCGTCGGTCTGCTGCGGGGATTCGAGGCCCAGCTCGACGAAACCGGCCGGGAACAAGTGGCGGCGGTTCAGCAGGCGACCCTTGCGGTCGGGGAAAAGCGCCGGGCGGTGGAATCCAAAATCTCCGGTCTGACCCGGGTCAACATGATGCTCACCCTGGGGGCGGTTCTGATCGGCGCGCTGGGCGGATGGAGGATCACCCGCTCCATCACGGCGCCGCTGGGGCGGACGGTGGCCATGATCCGGGATCTGGATCGCGGGGTTCTCGATAACCGCCTGCGCATGACCCGGCGCGACGAAATCGGCGAGATGTCCCGCATCCTCGATTCCTTTGCCGATCATCTGCAGCACGAGGTCATTACCGCCTTCAATCGCCTGGCCGAAGGCGATTTCACCTTCGAGGCCGAAGGCCTGATTCGCGAGCCCCTGGCCAGGGCCAACCGGGTGTTGCGGGAGCTGATGAGTGAGGTCAACCTGGTCGGCGGTAACATTTCCGACGGCGCTTCGCAGATTGCCGATGCCAGCCGGGAGCTCTCCGAAGGAGCCACCGTCCAGGCCAGCGCCCTGGAGGAAATCACCAGTTCGATGGGCGAGATGTCCGATCAGACCCGGCTCAATGCCGAAAAGGCCGACGCAGCCCGGCAGGCCACCAGCCGGGCGCTGGAGTCCGGCCACAACGGGACCCTGCGGATGGCGACCCTGGTTCAGGCGATGAACGGCATCAAGGCGTCGAGCAGCGATATTTCCCGGATCATCAAAACCATCGATGAAATCGCCTTCCAAACCAATCTGCTGGCCCTCAACGCCGCCGTCGAGGCGGCCCGTGCCGGTCAGCACGGCAAAGGGTTCGCGGTGGTGGCCGAAGAGGTGCGTTCGCTGGCCGGCCGCAGCGCCAGCGCCGC
>MHXM01000057.1:0-6189 GCA_001825565.1 Desulfuromonadaceae bacterium GWC2_58_13 | reverse complement strand
CGGCTACCGCCCTTGAAACGATCATGGCGGAAATCACCCGCAGCGCCGCGCTGGTGGCGGAGATTTCCGAGGGCAGCCGGGAACAGGCGACCGGCTACGGCGAAATCAGCCAGGGATTGTCGCAGGTGGACGACGTCACCCAGAAGAATACCGCCAGTGCCGAAGAGTGCGCCGCTTCGGCTGAACAGCTGGCGGCCCACGCTCAACACCTGTACCAGCTGTTGAGCCGCTTCCGCACCTCGGAAACCGCTCTGCTATCCCCTCATCCTCATTAAGGAGGGGGCAGGGGGAGGAGTAAAAAGCCCCCTCCTTGATAAGGAGGGGGTTGGGGGTGGTCGTTTTTACAGTCTTTACCGAGAAAGAAAATTCAGGCTACCAGGATCGCATGGTCCGGCGGATTTTCCGGGGTGTTTTTCCGCAGTTCCCGGCGTTCGGCAAAAAGCGAGTTGCCCGGTTGCTTTTTCGCCAGGGCCTTGGCTTCGCTGGCCAGGGTCGCGATCTCGTGACTGCTCATCGGGTGAACGCCGTTCCACTGCACCGAGCCGATGGACAGGGTAATGATCGGCATGAAGACGGATTGCCCAACGCGGTTTTCGCTCCAGATGCCCCCTTCCTGCCGGTGCTGGCGGTTGTAATGGGCCGGGATGGCCTGGGCGAACCGGTTGAGGATGTGGGTGCAGCGCTGCCGCCAGTCAAGGCTTTGAAAGACGATCATGAAATCATCCCCGCCGATATGACCGACGAAGTCCTGCTCGGGATCGGCGGCATCGGCAAGGATTCCCGCCAGTAGTTTGATCACCGTATCGCCGCCCCCATAGCCGTAGGTATCGTTATAGGCCTTGAAATTGTCGAGGTCGCAGTAGCAGGCGGTGAAGGAGATTCCTTCCTGGAGCAATCCTTCGATGTGTTCGTTGATGGGTACATTGCCCGGCAGCAGGGTCAGGGGATTGGCGTGGCGGGCGTGACGGATCTGAAGTTCGGTCAGTTTGCGCAGCAGGATGATGATGGAGACGACCCCGGCATACCGGCCGTTGACGGTGAGAATGATATCCTGGCCGCGATAGATGTGTTCCTGGTCCTCGAAAAACTGACTCACCTTCTCCAGCGGGGTTGAGGTTTCAATGATGATGGGATGGATTTCCATGATCGCGGCAATCGGGTCCTTGCCGTACAGATCCCAGCCGAACCGGGAGGCGGCCCGTTTCATGAAATCCTCCCGCAGGACCAGCCCGGCGACCAGACCGTCGTCGACCACCGGCAGGGAGCGCAGGGCCGGGTAAGCCTCGAAAATCCCGCCCACCTGGTTGAACAGGGTTTGGGGGGAAACCACCGGCACCTGTTCCACCAGGCTGCCGATGGTCACCGTCTGACGGCCGAAACAGGAGCCGCTGCCGGCGGTCCGGGTCGGAGAGTGGGTGATGAAATCGGACCGGGTGGAGGGGACGGGCTGGGGCCGGCCGAACAGGTAGCCCTGGCCGAAGCCGATCCCCATGCTTCTGACGGTTTGATATTCCTCCTGCGTTTCGATCCCTTCGGCGATGGTCTGGCAGCCCTGGCCGAGGGCGATGTCGAGCAGGGAGCGGACGAACTGTTGCTTGCTGAGGTCTTCGTTGATCCGCTGGACGAAATGACGGTCCAGCTTGACGTACTCGGGGCGCAGTTCGGACCAGAGGCGCAGCCCCGAGTAGCCTGCTCCGAGATCGTCGATGGCCACGGCGAATCCCATCTCCCGGTAATGGGAGAGGGCTTCGCGAAACAGGGCGTAATCGTCGATGGGAGAGTGCTCGGTCAGTTCGATGACGACGTTCTCGGGGCTGATCCCCAGGTTTTCGAGAAAGCGCCGGGTCGTGCCGCGCGGGAATTTCCGCTCCATCAGGGAGATGGGACAGACGTTGAGAAACAGTTTGCCGGGCAGGCCGAGGCGGGAGAAATTGCGGATATGAATTTCCCGGGCCACCAGGTCCAGTTCGGTGAACCGTCCGCAACGGGCGGCGACGTCGAACAGGCTGGCCGGGTTATGCAGCGGACTTCCGGTGGGAGCGCGAAGCAGCGCCTCGTAGCCGATGATGGTTCCGGTTTTCATGTTGACGATCGGCTGAAAGCGGGATTCGAGCTGCCGGTTCTTGATCAGTTCATGAAGATGTTCGGAAAGCATCGTTGGTGCATCCTTATTCATGAGAGTCCGGTTTCGTCTTGCCGGCCTTCAACCGCAGAAATTCGACAAACAGCAGGTAAAGGCCCAGGGTCATCAGGGGGGCGAGCAGAGTCCAGGCCCCGATGGCCTTGAGGTTGGCGCCGCCGAGACTTTGCAGGGTGCCGCCGGGGTCATGCTGAAACCCGGCGAGAAGGTCGCCAAAGGCCATCGACGTCGGACTCGGGCCGAACAGCCGTTGCCCCAGTTGCACGAAAGGTACGAACAGCAGTATCTGCAAGGGATAGCTCAGGTAGTTGGCCAATTGGATCACGACCTGGTTGAGCCGCAGAGCCGTAGCGATCAGGGCGCACGCCAGAGTGGTGCCCCAGACCGTGGGGAGGACTCCCAGGGTTACCCCGAGGGCCAGGGTCAGGGCGAGTTTTCTGCGGCTCAGCCCCTGCTTCATCAGGGAACGGAGCGCGGCTTTCAGCCGGCAACGGGCCTCCCGAACCGCGCTCATATGCGATCGTGGCGGACATGAAATGTCAGGGTCGCTCCGGTGACGGAACTGCGGCCGGTGTAGCAGAACAGGGTCAGCCACAGCAGTTGAAAAAAGACCAGGGAAGCCGGTTGCCGAAACAGTTCCAGCCCCCGGTTCAGCTCGGGCCAGATCGCCGTGGAAGCGTCATGATAGCCGAGGGCGATGGCCAGTGAATAAGGGATGGCCAGCAGAGCCATGATCTGATAGGTGGAAAATCCGGCCCCTCCCCGGTAGTCGATCCGGATGGTTTCCGAGTAGATCCGCCAGCCCTGGGTCGTCAGGGTGGCCAGGACGAAGGCCGGGCCGAAGTAGCCGTGCAGAAACAATTCGGTGCCGATCAGGCCGGTCAGGGTATAGAGGATGGCGGTCACCCCCTGGATCGGAAACACCCGCTCATTTTCCAGGCCGCTGGCGTAGGCGATTTTCTTGGTGGCGCCGACAAAGGAAAAACTCCAGCGGCGGAAGAGTTTTTGCGTTGCCGGAGCGCATTGGCAGAGGGGTTTGCCGTAGCAGCAGCCGAAGCTGATGCAGGCCAGGCGACCGAGTCCCTCGCCAAAGGCGTAGGCGATGGCGATCGCCGCCATGGTCGGCAGCACCGGCAGTTGGGTCGCGCCGGATACCCGGTTGAGCAGTTCGATCAGCCAGGGGGCCGCCACCAGGCCGACGAACACCGCGCCGCCCACGGTAAAGGTGTGCGCCTTGCCTTCCACCATCCGGGCGACCAGGCGCGAGGCCGGCACGCACAGGGCGAGCAGCCCGGCGGCCGCCAACAGGATGGTCGGCAGAGCCACGCCGATGGTTCCCAGCAGCAGGATCAGCATGGCCACCGCCACCAGGTAGGCGTTGGCGGTGAGCAGTCCGTACCAGGTCAGGTTGATCCCCTGCCATGTGCCGTCGGCGCCGCGTTGGGTCGGCAGGGTGGCCAGGATCTGCCATTTCTCGCCGGGAAGAACCCGGAATCCCCACAGCAGAATCGAAGAAAACAGCAACAGCAGCAGCAGGAGAAATAATTCGTTGGTCATGGGTCCTCTCTTTTATTCGAAGCCCTGGATGGGCAGACCGAGCAACGACCGGACCCTGAGGTCGGTTTCCACCAGCGGGTGGGAAAACCCGTCGGTAAAACGGCTTCGAACGTCGCGGCGGCGAAGATTTTCGAGAATCGGTCGATCAAACTCAATGCGTCCCGGCTGGAAAATCAGCACGTCGGTGCTGCTGCCGGGGCGGTAGAGGCTTTTCGGCTGACCCCGACGGAGAAAGAGCCCCGGTTTGAGCGAAAGGGGATTCTCGTAACCGGTTTCGCTGTAGCATTGAACGACCTCGCCGATCATCAGGGCGACCACTTCGATCATGGCCACCAGGCCGACCCCGCTGCCGCCGGGAACGTTGGTGTTAATGATGGTGACGACCCGGCGGTTCTTGGAATAAGGGATCGTCATGGCCACCACCGCCGTCGGATTGCAGGCGTTATACGAACCATCGATGACATAAAAATCGACCACTTCCCCGGATACGGGAACATGGTTGTAATGATACTTGTCCGGGGTCAGGCGAAATACGGCGAAATCCCCGCCGGCGAAAGCCTGTTTCCAGACCGGCCGGTCGGGTCCGAGCATCTCTTCGAAGGAAAAGAATTTTTCCTTGATGAAGAGGGCCGAGGTTTCGGCAAATGAGCCCACCAGCACCCGAGCGTCGGCCGGGGAAACCACGGCGTTGGGTTCCTCCGGCATTGGCCGGCAGGTCCAATAACGGATCTTGCGTTCGAACACTTTGCGTGCCGTGTCGAGACGTTCTGGCGGGTCGAGACATTCGGCAAAGTCGATACCGCATTCCTTGAGAAATTGACGATTGCCCAGCACCCGGCTGCCCAGGGCCACATCGTAGTTGAGCCAGGCCAGGGCCTTGGAGGCGCGGGGCCCGGTCAGCGCCCGAAAGAGCAGTTCGGCATTTTCGCGAATGGGGTGGTAGAGCATGCGAACAAGTCGGTCGGCGAACAAAGGTTCGGTGCGGATGCGGCCGCTATCCCGCTCGATGAATTGATGAATGGCTGGCATGATGGCTGGTTGTCTCCACGGGTTTTTGCTTCGCTGCATCGGTTTGCAGGGAAAAGTTCAACAACATCAGATTGAGCACGGAGAGCACCGTGTCGGCCGACTCGGTGCCCGTCGACAGCTCCTGTCGGGCCTGAGCAAAAAAGGAATTTTTGTTTTCAGGGAGTTTGCCCAGGGGGCTGCGGGCCAGGGCGGAGCCGAGCGGGCCAGGGGCCAGCCTGTTCGCCTCCTGCTCCAGAAACGACAGCGCCTCGCAGAGGTGTTGCTTGCTCAGATCGTTCCGATAATAGAGTTCGGCGGCGCGGTTGAATTCTTCCGCTTTGACCTTGAGCGGCGAGCGGGCCCCCAACTGGTTCAGAATGCCGCGGGTGAGTTTGCCGGAAGTGGAATATTCCTCCGGCCGGGTCAGCCGCAGTTTCAAATCCGCCATCAGGTTTTCCAGCCCCGCCGCCTCGATCAGGTCGGCGCCGTCTTCGGCCAGCAGATCGAGCAGCGCCAGGCAGTAGTCGCGGTTGCGCACCCGCCAGTACCCGGGGTAGCGGTTGCTGGCCCGGATGTTGCGCGTGCGGCGGAGGATTTTCAGCAGGAAACGGTTGCCGGTATTGCGTTGGACATAAAAGGTGGGAATGCCCACGGCCAGGCCGAAAAAAATCTGCCGCCGTTCGCTTTCGATGACCGGATCGTCAGGGATGTGCGCGTGCGACAACTGACCGGTGGCCATGTATTTGAACGCCAGCGCGGTGGTCAGCGACTGCAGGCCGGCCGCGCCGCCGAGGTCGTCGTTCAGGCTTTCGAAGAGGCTGTAGTGCCGCCCTTCAAAGCCGGTAAAACCCATGACTCCATGTTCGCGCAGCTTGAAAAACTGATAGAGGGACATCTGCCGGTCGAACACCCCCATGTCGTCCAGATCCCTTTTGAGCTGGTCCTGGTTCCCCGGTTGTCCGCTCAAGGCAGGGCTTTGGGCTGTGCTCAGAAATGCCACCGGATAGTCGATCAGACGGAAGTCGGGCACCAGGTCGCCGGCCAGTCCCAGCATCCGGCTCAGCCCCTGGTCGAGCCATTCGGGGCCGAAGGGCGTCAGGGCGTGCCCCAGCACGGAGAGCCTGGCCTTTTTCTTCCACCGTCGCCAGAGCATCCGCAGGTGGGTGTAGTCGAGCTGATGCGGCAGAAAACCGAGGGCCTTTTCCGGGTGGAAATCGTTGAATCCGAGGCGGTAGGGGGCGCCGCTGAACGTGCCGGAAAACAGGGGGAGAAAGTGTTCCTGAATCTTGATCGCCAGATCGCCCAGGTACTTTTCCTCAAGCGGACCGAAAGCCGGGTCGCCGTTATTCATGCGCCGGGTCAGCTGGCGACTGCCCAGGCTGATGTGAGTGCCGTTGTTGGCCAGACTGATGTTGGACATGTTGGGCATGACCACCAGGTTGTTAGTGATGATCCCGGCCTCGCGCAACTTGGCCACCGCGTTG
>MHXM01000056.1:252-27497 GCA_001825565.1 Desulfuromonadaceae bacterium GWC2_58_13 | reverse complement strand
CCCCTTTTGGTCTGACCCTGTGGGAAGCCCAGTTCGGTGATTTCGCCAACGGAGCGCAGGTCATCATCGACCAGTTCATCGCCAGCAGCGGGGCCAAATGGGATCGGGCCTGCGGTCTGGTGTTGCTGCTTCCCCACGGTTTCGAGGGACAGGGGCCGGAACATTCGAGCGCCCGCATCGAACGCTACCTGCAACTCTGCGCCCACCACAACCTCATCGTCGCCAATCCGTCGACCCCGGCCCAGCTCTTTCACCTGCTGCGCCGCCAGGTGCGCCAGTCCTTCCGGCGCCCGCTGATCGTCTTCACCCCCAAGGGACTGCTGCGCCACCCCCTGTGCCGCTCCCGGCTGAACGATTTTACCCAAGGCCGTTTCGAGGAAATCCTGGTCCGCCACGACGCGCCCGAACAGGTGCGCTCGGTGCTGCTGTGCAGCGGCCGGATCTATTACGATCTGCTGGAACGGCTGGAGCAAAGCCCCAGGGAGGATGTCGCCCTGGTGCGGGTTGAACAGCTCTACCCCCTGGCCGCCGACAAGCTGGCCGCCATCCTCAAATCTTTCAGCAAGGCTGAAAAATTCGCTTGGGTCCAGGAGGAACCGCAAAATAACGGGGCCTGGAACCATCTGCGTCTGCCGCTTGCCGAAACCCTCGGCCGGGAACCGGAATACATCGGCCGGGACGAAGCCGCTTCGCCGGCCGTCGGCTCCCACAAGACCCATCGGCACGAACAGCAGACGATACTCGACCAGGCACTGGGCCAAACAAACCGGAACGGAGCGGAGTAATCTACCATGGAAATCAAAATTCCCGAGGTCGGTGAATCGATCGTCGAGGCAACCATCGCCAGGTGGCATAAACAGGATGGAGATCGGGTCGGCAAGGATGACCTGCTCTGCGAGGTGGAAACCGACAAAATCACCCTGGAGATTCAGGCCGAAACCGACGGCATTTTGTCCATCAAGGTCAAAGAAGGGGAAACGGTTCGGGTGGGGACGGTGATCGCCACCCTGGCCGAAAACGTCGGCGCCGAAAACGCCGCCACTCCGCCAAATAAGAGCACGCCATCGGGAGAAGAAAAGAATCCGGCGGCGGCTGAATCAGCGGCCGAGGAGGAACCGGTCGCCGAAAAGGAACCCGCTTCCGGAAATACATCGGCTGCGGAAGCAAAACCGCCCCGGAAAGAGCCCCCGGCCGCCGACCAAAAACCATCGGCGAAGACTTCGACTCCGGCGACAGAAGAACGCATCAGCCGCCAGCCGATGAGTCCGATCCGACGGAAAATCGCCGAGCGACTGCTGGCCGTCCGCCAACAGACCGCCATGGTCACCACCTTCAACGAAGCGGACCTGAGCCGGATCATGGAACTGCGCCGCCGCCATCGGGACAGCTTCCAGCAGCGCCACGGCGTGAAGCTCGGCCTGATGTCCTTTTTCATCAAAGCCTGCGCCGAAGCGTTGAAGGAATTCCCCGAGGTCAACGCCCGTATCGACGGCAACGACATCGTCTACCACCATTTCTACGACATCGGCATCGCCGTGGCCGCCGCAAAAGGATTGCTGGTGCCGGTGATCCGCGACGCCGACCTGCGGGATTTCGCCGAACTGGAAAAAATCCTCGGCGATCTCGCCGAGCGGGCACAGACCAGCCGCATCGAACTCTCGGAACTGGAAGGAGGAACCTTTTCCATCACCAACGGCGGAACCTACGGTTCGCTGCTCAGCACCCCTCTGCTGAACCCGCCGCAGAGCGCCATCCTCGGCATGCACGCCATTCAGGACCGGCCGGTGGTCCGCGACGGACAGATCGTGATCCGACCGATCATGAATCTGGCCCTCAGTTACGACCATCGCCTGATCGACGGTCGTCAGGCGGTCGAGTTCCTGCTGCGGGTCAAGGCCCTGGTGGAAGAACCGGAGGAGATGCTGCTGGAATTGTAGGGGCAATTCATGAATTGCCCCTGCATCGAATACTCAGTTGGGGCCGGGATGGGACGACAGCAGGGGGGCTTTCTCGATCGGCAGCGAAAAACGCCGATAATAGCCGCTGACATCCTCGATGATGCGGGTTGATTCCTTGATCTGCCGGAGAACCTCGATAAAAGCATGGCGTTCCCAGTCGCTGCCGCTGTCGACGTTGATCCGTTGCGGGTTTTTCTTGGTCGTCATCGCCCGATTGTGTCCATCGGCCACCAACAACAGCCAGGCATCGGCAATCCCTTCGTCGATGATCACCTCCGGCTGCAGCTTCTGTTGATCCACCAGCAGCACCCTGGCCGCGAACCGTTCGGCAATCCGCTGGATCGCCGGTCCGTGCGTGTCGATCATATCCGCCGTGCGCCGGGTATTGCTGGTATCGATAAACACCGCCACCTTGGCGCAGTGAAACTTCTCGTAGTCAACCAACGCCTGAGCCTGGATCATTGCCTCGTCCTCCGGAGAGTCTGTCTGCCTGCCTGACAACGTCTGCGAGCTACCATACTAACTCGATATTCGCGGGCCGCAAGCGGTCCCAACGATTTTGCCGCGCCCGGCAAGGCCGGCTGGGACCTCCGGGCACCCCCGGGACAAAGGCATGAAACAACCCCCTTTAATCCTTGAGAAATACCCTTGTTGCCAGAATCAATATCCTGAGGATATTTGGATTGACAAGGCGGGGGATACGAGTTACTAATCTGGACCAATCGCCGATTCGGGAATAAAGCGGCGACTCTCGTCAATCCTTCTGCTGGCCACGTCTCCCGCCGGCCGATATTCAGGATAAATCCGGCATGTTATTCAATTCCTACGTCTATATCCTGGCATTCCTGCCCCTGACTGCCCTGGTCTTTTTCACCCTCACCCGTTTTCGTTTCCTCCTCGCCGGCAAAGCCTGGCTGGTCGGCGCCTCCCTCTTCTTTTACGCTTGGTGGAACCCTCTCTACCTGCCGCTGATCGTCGCCTCCATGCTGGGCAATTACACCATCGGGACGATGCTGGCGCAGAGTCGGATGGGGAAGGGACGCCGCCTGAGTCCGTCCCTGGCCGGAAAGATTCTGGCCTTGGGGATTCTGCTCAATCTGGCGCTTTTGGGCTATTATAAATATGCCGACTTTTTTCTGAAAAATGTCAATTCCCTGGCGGGCGCCGACCTGCCGTTGCTGCACCTCGTCCTCCCCCTTGCCATCAGTTTCTTCACCTTCCAGCAAATCGCGTATCTGGTCGATAGTTATCGGGGGGAGACCGAGGAATACGATTTTATAAATTATTGTCTCTTCGTCGCCTTTTTTCCCCAGCTCATTGCCGGACCCATTGTGCATCACAAAGAGGTGATGCCTCAGTTCGCCCGCCCACGAAACGCCCTGGTGAACTGGCGCAACATCGCCACCGGCATTTCAGTCTTTTCCATCGGCCTTTTCAAAAAAGTCATCATTGCGGATACTTTTGCCATTTGGGCATCAGCCGGCTTCGATCAAGCGCCCGTCCTGCCTTTTTTCGAGGCCTGGGCCACCTCGCTCAGCTACACGTTTCAGCTTTATTTCGATTTCAGCGGCTATACGGATATGGCGATCGGGTCGGCGCTGCTGTTCAACATCCGCCTCCCCATCAACTTCAACTCCCCCTACAAGGCCGTCAACATTCAGGACTTCTGGCGCCGTTGGCACATGACCCTGAGCCGCTGGCTGCGCGATTATCTCTACCTCCCCCTGGGGGGAAACCGCAAGGGGGAAGGGCGCACCTACCTCAACCTGTTTCTGACCTTCCTCCTCGGCGGTCTCTGGCACGGCGCCGGCTGGACCTTCGTCCTCTGGGGGGCGATGCACGGGGCCGGAACGGCAATTCACAAGTTCTGGCAGCATCTCGGCCTGCGCCTTCCCCGGGCCGCTGCCTGGGCGGTCACCTTTCTTTTCGTGCACTGCTCATGGGTTTTCTTCCGGGCCACCAATTTTGAAGACGCGCTCAAGGTATTCCGGGGAATGGCCGGCCTGTCCGGCATTGTCCTGCCGAAAAGCCTGGCCAGCATGGTTCCCGGACTTCAGGAGTTCGGGATTTCCTTCGGCCGGGTCTACCCCGGGATCGATGGCAACAGTACCCTTACCATCGCCATCATCGTCTTTGGCGCCATCGTATTATTCGCTCGCAACTCCAACGAACTCGCGGAGCGCTTTCGACCCAACTGGAGCTGGGCTTTATATGTCGCAGCTCTCGGACTGGTTGGTCTCTCCGGGGTAACCCGGGTCAGCGAGTTTCTTTATTTTCAGTTCTGAGGCGCATGAGTCCTAGCATGAAGCACTACAAACACTGGGTTTTTGCCAAACTCCTCCCGATCTGCCTCCTGCTCCTTACGGCATTCCTGGTGCCCCTGGGTTATCTCAACGAGCAATACATCGACATCGGTCTAAAGGGGAAGGAATACCTTCTGCTCCGTAATTCGCCTCGGGTAATTTTCGCTGGCGACAGCAGGGCCGAACGCCAGCTCATCCCCGCCACAGCCACCCGGATCCTCGGATTAAAACAAGGTGAAATCGTCAACATCGCCGTATCCTCCGGCGATCCACTGATGGTCGAACATCTGGCCGAAGCTTACCCGGAAAAATTTCGCCAAGCCACGGTCATCATCAGCATCTCGGCCGAACAGATCAACGACGGGGCGCGGGGACGGGGCCACTTTGCCACCAACATGATGGCCCGCATGAACATCTTCGAGCAGATGGCCACCTTCCTCCCGGATAAATTCCGAACCATCAAGTCGTACTACAGCGACCTGTTGGGACAAGCGACAAAAAAACACCCGGAAACGGCCTGCGATTTCGAGGCGACCGACGGCTTTTGCCCGATAGAGCAAACGCCGGAACCGACGATAGAGCAAACAGTCGCCGAGGATGCCGCTCCTTCGCCGACGGCAAAAAAGGACCAGGACGGGACCAAGAACCACCCCTGGTACGTCGATTGCAACAGCAGCGGCCGAAAACGCGCCATGGTGGCGGACTCCCTGGGAAAAATCAAGGACAGGGTGGGCCGGCTGATCGTCTTTACCGGACCCTTTCGACCCAATTACCTGCGGCAGATTGAGGGAACGGTCC
Organism: Desulfuromonadaceae bacterium GWC2_58_13; assembly: GCA_001825565.1. Taxonomy (GTDB): domain Bacteria; phylum Desulfobacterota; class Desulfuromonadia; order Desulfuromonadales; family Trichloromonadaceae; genus Trichloromonas. The sequence continues at coordinate 22,438 of MHXM01000056.1, read as the reverse complement.
TGTACAACTGCGAGCTGGATTTTGAACAGCAGATCGAAAAGATCTGTGGCGAATTGGGGATCGAATACCGCAACTACCTGCAGGTGCCCGGACTGCGGAACGAACACTTCTACAACTCGGCGCACTTGAACGTCGTTGGCGCCGAACGGTTCACCGAATACGTCATCGGCGATCTGTTTGTCGGGGACGCCGGGAAGAGGTGAAGCGAAACTCTTCTGCCAAAAAGAAGAGGGCTTAACGAGGCCCGGATAGCTCCGGAACAATCGATTCAAAGGCGGCCACGGGGCCGCCTTTTTTTACGCCTGACGCCGACCATTGCCCCGGCAATAACCGGCGCGCGCCGTCGCGGATGACTTCGGCGACCCGCGCCGCGTTATGAAAACGCCTGATTTTCCTGTTCCATGACCCGGATGAAGGTGGTGCGTTTGGTCAATTCCCTGAGCGCCGAGGCGCCGACGTAGGTGCAGGTCGAGCGGAGACCGCCGAGGATGTCCCTGACCGTTTCCTCCAGCGGGCCGCGATAGGGCACCTCGACGGTCTTGCCTTCCGAGGCCCGGTAGTCGGCCACCATGCCGGCGTGCTTTTTCATGGCGGTGTCCGAACTCATCCCGTAATAGAGCTTGAAATGCTGACCGTTGCGTTCGACCAGTTGGCCGCCGCTTTCGTCGTGGCCGGCCAACATGCCGCCGAGCATGACGAAGTCGGCGCCGCCGCCGAAGGCCTTGGCCACGTCGCCGGCGCAGGTGCAGCCGCCGTCGGAAATGATGCGTCCGCCCAGCCCGTGGGCGGCGTCGGCGCATTCGATGACGGCGGAGAGTTGCGGGTAGCCGACCCCGGTTTTGACCCGGGTGGTGCAGACCGAGCCGGGGCCGATGCCGACCTTGACCATGTCGGCCCCGGAAAGCAGCAGTTCTTCCACCATCTCGCCGGTGACGACATTGCCGGCGATAATGGTCTTGTCGGGAAACTCGCTCCGTACCCGGATGACGAATTCGACAAACGATTCGGCATAACCGTTGGCGACATCGATGCAGATGAATAACAGCTCGGGGTGGCGCGAGAGGATCTGCGACAGCCTGCCGAAGTCTTCATCCGTCACTCCGGTACTGACCATGATGCGCTCGAAAATAGCGGCATCCTGCCGCCCGATAAAAGCGTCCCAGTCTTCCAGGCGATAGTGTTTGTGGATCGCGCACAACATATTGTGCGAAGCCAGCACCTCGGCGACCTCGAAGGTGCCAATGGTATCCATGTTGGCGGCAATAATCGGAATGCCGCGCCATTGCCGTTTGCTGTGAAGAAAGGTAAAAGTGCGCTCCAGCTCCACCTGGATGCGACTTCTGATGGTGGAGCGTTTGGGACGGATCAACACATCCTTGAAGCCCAGCTTGATATCGGTTTCAACGCGCATGAACTTTTCCTTTCAGTCCTTCGGATACGGATCGTCAAAGAAGAGAAGTGACGTAGTTTCTATAGTTTATCCTGTCGTGCGCAACTGTCACGCGGCGGCCCCGCGCAATGGGCGATTTCATGGCGGAGTTCCCGGCAAAAGGAGCTGGCCGCATGTTGGCCATCTTGCTTTTCGGCGCTTTTCATGCTACTTGTAGGCCCCGCATGTGGATTGTCCGCGACCCGGGAGGAGGTACCTCCTGCTGAAACCCTGTCTGACCTGACCCCCTAGCGGCGACGCCGCTTTATACCTTCCAATCGGGAGTTCCACCGTGACCTTCATCCTCGTGACCGCACTGGCTTACCTGATCGGCGCCATTCCCTGCGGCGTCCTCCTTACCCGCCTGTGCGGCAAGGAAGACATCCGCCAGGCCGGCAGCGGCAACATCGGCGCCACCAATGTCTACCGGGTCGCCGGCCGCGGCCTCGGCATCGCCACCCTGGTCGGCGACGCCCTCAAAGGGGTGATTCCGACCCTGGTGGCCGTCAATATATCTTCCTTCTCCATCACCCAGGTCGCCATCGTCGCCGCCGCCACCTTCCTCGGCCACCTCTACCCGATCTATCTCGGGTTCAAGGGGGGCAAGGGAGTCGCTACCGCTCTCGGCATCTTCATGGTCCTGTCGCCGAAATCGCTGTTCATCGCCCTGCTGGTATTCATCGCCCTGCTGTGGAAATGGCGCTACATCTCCCTCGGTTCGATCGGCGCGGCCGCCGTCATCCCCTTTCTGGTATTGTTTTTTGAAGGCTCCCTGCCCCTTTTTCTGGCCACCCTGTTCATTGCCGGAATGGTGGTTGTCCGTCATCGCGCCAACATCGAGCGCCTGAAAAACGGCACCGAAAACAAGTTCAAGGCCTGAATCTGACCGCATCGAGCAATATCCGGAGCCTGCCATGGTCCGCCGCAAACTGCTGATCGCCGCCGCGCTGGCCGCCCTGGGTCTGGCTCTGGCCGTGCCGGCGTTGCGCTTCGCCTGGTTTATCGCGCAACCGGTCGCCCCATCCTCCCCGCAGATCGTCCATATCGCTTCCGGCGCCTCTTTTGCCAATATCGCTCACACCCTGAAAAACCAGGGAATCGTCGCCGACGCCGGAAAACTGAAACTCCTGGCCCACTGGCGGAAGGCCGCAAGCAAAATCAAGGCCGGCGAGTACGCCTTCGAACAGCCCGCCACCCCCGACGCCGTATTGGCACGACTGGTTGCCGGCGACGTGATCCGCTACCGATTTACCGTTCCGGAGGGGCTGACCCTGCGGGAGATCGCCGAGCGGCTCCAAGCTGAAGGGCGCGGCAAAGCGGATAACTTCCTCGCCAAAGCCGAAGACCCGGCCTTCTGCCAACAGATGGGCATCGCCGCGCCGACCGTCGAAGGCTACCTGTTCCCCGAAACCTACCTGCTGACCGGCGACATGACCGAGGAGAAACTGATTCAGACCATGGTCCGCGAGTTCACCCGGCGACTGACGCCGGAGATTGAAGCCGGAGCCAAACGGAACAACCTGAACCGCACCCAGCTCGTCACTCTCGCCTCGATCATCCAGAAAGAAGCCGGCACCAGCTCCGAAATGCCGCTGATCGCCTCGGTTTTTCATAACCGTCTGCGCAAGGGGATGCCGCTGCAGGCCGACCCGACGGTGATCTACGGCATCGACAACTTCGACGGAAACCTGACCCGCAAGCACCTGAATACGCCAACGCCGTACAACACCTACCAGCTGCTCGGCCTGCCGGCCGGCCCCATCGCCAACCCGGGCGAAGAGGCCCTGCGCGCCGCCGCCTACCCCGCACTCACCGATTATCTCTTCTTCGTCGCCCGGGGCGACGGCACCCACGTCTTCGCCCAAACCCTCGCCGAACACAACGCCAACGTCCGCAAATTCCAGCTGAAGCGCTGAATCAACGATTCAAAAACCGGCCTCGCGCCCGTTCGCTACGCTCACTCAGGACGCAAAGGCGCAAAGGCAAGCTTTTAAAATCCGTGTTAATCAGATTTTATCCGTGTCCAAAAGACGTTTCAGATTTCAGGATGTTGCCTTTCTTGGCGGCTTTGCGTCTTGAGCGACTGAAAGGAGCGGGCGTGAGACTGGTTTTTCTTTGAGGATAAAAAATGCCCCGGAGAATCCCGGGGCGAAAAGGGGAGAGACCCCTGCGGTACATCAGTCGAGGATTTCGGCCAACAGCTCAATGGTATGGGCGGCGCGGATGGCCGTCCCCTGTTTTTCGAGGCCGCCGCGGATCTGCATCAGGCAGCCGGGGCAGTCCATGGCGACGCAGCTGGCTCCGCTGTGGCGAATATCGTCGAGCTTGTCGGCCAGGATGTTTTTGGCGATGTCGGGATGGCTGGCGAAGGAGTAGGAGCCGCCAAATCCGCAGCAGCGATCGGCATGGTCCATTTCAACCAGTTCCCGTCCCGAAACCGCCAGCAGATTCCGCGGCTCCCTCCAGACCCCGGCGCCCCGCTTGAGGTGGCAGGAGTCGTGGTAGGTGACCTTTTCAGGCAACGCCCGTCCCTTGAAGACATCCGCCGCCCCGAGCACCCGGTCGATGAAGCGGGAAGTGTCGACGGTGATCGCCGCCAATCGGGCGGCCCGCTCGGCCCAGCCCGGATGGTCGCGCAGATATTCGACGAAGTCGCGCTGCAAGGCCAGGGTGCAGGTCGGACAGGTCGTCAGAACGTAGTCGGGATTTCCTTCGAGCAGCGCCTCGATGTTCTGCTCGGCTAGCTCCAGGGCGGTCTCCCGGTCGCCCGAATAAAGGGCGGGCACACCGCAGCAGTTCTGTTTTTCCGGATAGGCGACCAGCACGCCGAGGCGATTCATGACCTTGATCAGGTCGCGCCCCAGTTCGGGATAGAGAAAGTCGTTGGCGCAGCCGCCGAACAGGGCCACCTTGAAACGGGGATTTTCGACCCGCTGGGGGATGTTTTTCCATTGATCGCGCAGCGGTTTTTCGGCAATCGCCGGCAGGGTGCGCCATTCGGTGAGGGATGAAAAGAACAGCGGCAGGTGGCGAATGGTTCGCTCTCCTCGGGTGATCGGCTTCTGAAGCATTGCCCCGGCCCGCAACAGCGAGTGGAATAGTTTGCGGTTACGCATCACTTTGCGGAAAACCAGCGTCTTGGCGGTACCTATCCCTTCTTCGTCGCCGATCACCTCGCGCAGGTGGAGGATGATATTCTCCAGATCGATGTTGCCGGGACAGATTGCCACGCAGGCCCGGCAGCCGATGCAGGCTCGTACGATCTCGGCCGCATTGTCGAGGCCGTGGAAAAAAGCCGTGAGGATAATGCCGATGGCGCCAATGTAGATGTGACCGAAAACGTGGCCGCCAACGGTCTGATAGACCGGGCAGACGTTGGCGCAGGCGCCGCAGCGGATGCACCGCAGGGCGTCGCGGCACTCGGGAGACTGGGCCAGGGCGTTGCGACCGTTGTCGAGCAGCACGATGTGCAGTTCCTTATCGGCGTCACCGCAGGGGACCGCGCCACGAATCCAGGTGACATACGAGGTCAGCAACTGACCGGTGGCATTGCGAGGCAGCACGCGGATGACCTTCTCGGCATCGTCCAGGGTCGGCACCAGCTTATCGATACCGACCAGGGCGACGTGGATCTTCGGCAGGGTGCTGGTCAGCCGGGCGTTTCCCTCGTTGGTCACCAAGGCGATGCCGCCGGTTTCAGCGACGGCGAGGTTGGCGCCGGTGATCCCCATGTCGGCATCGAGATAGCCCTGTCGCAACTGCTGCCGGGCTACCTTTACCAGATGAGCGATCTCGGGCGATTCCTGACGCCCGGTCTGTTTGCTGAACAGCTCGGCGACCTCTTCCTTGAACATGTGGATGGCCGGCATTACCATGTGGCTGGGCCGCTGGCCGGCCAGCTGAATGATCCACTCGCCGAGGTCGGTTTCCAGCGCCTGAATCCCGACCGCTTCAAGGGCCTTGTTGAGGTGGGTTTCCTCGCTGGCCATGCTCTTGCTCTTGACCACCAGTTTCACCCCGCGGGCGGTGGCCAGCCCGACGATGTAGCGATTGGCGTCCTCGGCCGTGCGGGCCACGTACACAATGGCTCCGGCAGCTTCGGCGTTGCGGATGAACTCGGCCTGGTACCGCTCGCGGTTGTCCCGCGTCCGGTCCTTCATCGCCCCGATCTCCTGCCGCAGCGCCTCGAAATCGAGGCCGGCAAAGGCTTTCTGCCGCGACAGCAGGTAGGCGTCGCCGAAGCGGTGCAGGGCCTCCTGCAAGCGGGGGGTGGCCAGGGCCTGATCGATCCGTTGCCGATAATCCTTGCTGCGTTGTTTGTTCATGAACCCTCGGTAGGGGCGAACCTTGTGTTCGCCCAATGCCAGACAGGGGCGAACACAAGGTTCGCCCCTACGTTGATCACATCTCCAGACAATCGCTCGACAGGCCCGGCACCAGCAGAATATGCAGCTCGACGGGGCCGTGGACGCCGATGGTCAGCACCCGCTCGATGTCGGCGGTGCGACTCGGCCCGGTGATGTAGGCGATGTAGTTGCGCGGGTCGCGCCGGTGCAGGGCTCGCAGCACGGGAATCGCCGCGCGGCCGTCGGCCAGGATTTTCTCCGGATCGAGCAGCACGAAATGGCGCTCGGGCAGGGTGCTGGCCAGGCGGATATCCTCGGCGGTGCTCTCCAGTACCAAAGTGCCGGTATCGGCCAGAGCGAAGTTGGCTCCGGTCAATCCTGAATTCGCCCGAGCCGCCTTTTCCCGGAAATCGTCCATGATCGTATCCACTCCGGCCTGTTCCAGCAGAAATCCAAGATTCCAACGGGTTGCGCTGAAAAATTCAGGGAGGAGAAGGGCTCCGCCCACATGATCCGCAAGGTAGTCTATGACCGAGGAAATGTTTTGGAGCGCCGTTACCCTGGCGCCAACGGAGGTAGCCATTTCACTGAAAGTTCGGACGCGTTGGGTATCGGTCATAAAACTAACTCCCATGAGCCGGCAAGAAGTGGTCTTACCACTGGCGGAAATCCTATCGGCAAACCTTACCCTTGTCAAGCGCCACAAACATCCCCCCCCCCTCAAGAAAACAAATATCTTCATAATTACAACAAATTTTTCTATTTTGTCCGCCTTTCGCCCGGTCGAAAACGTTTCCGCCACACGAATTACCTACCCCTTTGGTATATGGTTACCCCCCTGAAATGGTTTCCGCAAATCATTTGGTCAGACCAGTCCTGCCGCAAATAATTCATCTTTTTTAATTCATGTTCGATCTAAACGATCGGGCCGAAGCTCTCTTTTTTTGCTAAAATTACGTTCACCCTTGGCAGGATGCGCTTTTTCCCGCCTTCCACTGAATTTTGTGGCGCTCCGTCACGAATCCGTTAATAATTCAGTGAATCCGATCACCCCGAGGCTTTGATGACGATGATCTGCGGCCGACAGCTGCTGAGCCTCCTGCTCATGCTGATCTTTGCCCAATCCACCACCCAATGGTGGTGGCGAAACCGGTTGTTCAATGAAGGCCTGCGGCCAGCGGTGGAATATCTGGTCGGGCGACAACTGGATGCCGAGGTGCGCATTGCCGGGTTGCACCTTGCTTCGAGCCGGATGCGGATCAGCGGACTGCACATTGAACAACCGGATGTCTACCGGATTTCCGTCGCGGAAACGGAAATCCGTTTCACCCTGGGCAGCCTCTGGCATGGCCAGCTAGAAACGCTGTATGTACAATCCCCCAGGGTGGAAATTCTCGGTCTGCCCCCATCGGGAACCGAGACGGCGGGATTCCCCATGCGCCCTCCCCTTGAAATCGCCGACTTGAAAATCAGCGACGGCGATCTGATCATCCAGTGGGGAGAACTCCGCCAGGAACTTCACTCCTTGAACATTGACCTGCAGGGCACCCGAAACCCACGCTTTGAGGCCAGTGCCCGACTGGGAGGAGGAGCGGGGCTTCCCATCGCCCTGTCCGGCACCGGCACCTGGGACCAACGACCGGGAATCACCCTCACTCGCTTCGATTGGGACGGCGACGCCCTGCTCGAAGCGCCGTTGCTGTTCCAACTTGGCAGCAGCGGGGCCTCGGTAGCCGGCAATGCCCGCCTGCCCCATCTGAGCCGCGTCGAGCTGGAACGGGTCGCGGCCATCCTGGCGCTGCCCGTCGAACTCCCGCCCGATCTCGATTTTTCTTTCCGGACTCCGGAAATTTCCTTCGCCATCAGGCCCGCTGAACTGGATGTGCAGTTGACCGTACCGACGGCCTCCGTGCGAAGCGGCGCCCAAAATCTGGATCTGGCCGCACTGGCCGTCAACCTGCGCCGGCAGGACGACACCTGGACCGGCAACGGACGCTTCACCCTGGAAAAATCGGTTCAGAGCACTTTTACCCTCGCCTATATCGAACCGAAACTGACAGGAGACTTCACCTGCGTCGTTACCGACTTCGGAGCCCTGGCCGGCCGCTTTGCGCCGGACTGGAAAGAGCAGCTGCTCGGAGGCGGCATGCTGAAAGGAAACTTTTCAAGCGAAAGCGGCCAAACCCTGCTCGCGGCGGATTTTTCCGGACGCCGGGCCACGAAGCAAAGAACCGATTTCCGGATTGATCTCACTCCTCTGCAAGCCCGCCTGACTGCTGAAATCAAGGACAGCCAGCTTACCGGCGAAGGGAGCCTCTTGCTGGACGGCCGCCCCTTGGCCACCTTCGTCGGCAGCTCGGAAAAACTGAAAATCGTGCTGAATCCGGTCTCGCTGGCTGAAATCGGCCCCCTGGCCGGCCCCACCCTGATACCGGAATTCCTCAAAGACGTCGAAAACGTCGCGGGGTCGGCAGAATTGCTGAACGACTCGAATGGCCGCTGGCAGGGACAAGTCGAAATGAGCGCCGCCCGCGTCAGGGGGGAGGAACTTGAGATCAAGGAACTGGTCGCCAGCGGTCGATTCCGCCAGCAGCAGCACGGCATCTCCCTCGACGACCTGAATCTGGGTGGAAAAGCCAGCCTGCCGGGGGGAAGCGGCCGGCTGGCCCTGAGGGGTTCCGGGGCGCTGGCGGGCGAGACGTTTCAGGTCAAGCTGGCCGCCGTGGAGGCGACCGAAGTGGAATTCTTTTCCAGCGACGGCATGAGCGGCCTGACCGACGGCCATCTGTCGGCCAGCGGCCAGGTGTCCGGCAACCTGACCAGCCGACTGCTCGGCCTCAACCTGACGGCCCGGCTCGGCGCGGGAGAAGTGTTAAACGGCCCTTACTATGCCAATCTCGCCGACAGCGAAGCCCGTCTTGACCTGCAAGGCGGCATCGATTTCGACGCTCGAAAACTTTCCGCTCAGTCCTTGGACATCGAGATTCCCGATCTGGTTTCCGCGCATATTGAGGGCATCGCCTCCCCGGACCTCGTCGATTTCAGCGGTTCACTGAAAACCGGTGAGTTGGGAACCATCTTTGACCACTATCTGAAAGCCGCCGTCGAACCCTTGGATCCGGAGCTTAAGGAACTGGCCCTGACCGGAACCCTATCCGCCGATTTCGCGCTGCGCCGATCGCCCGACACCCTGGTGGTTCGCGGCACGGTGCAACCCCGGGAATTTGGTCTGAAACTGGCTTCATCCGGCCTCGACATCAGTGGCGGAAATGGCCAGCTGCCCCTGTCCTTCAGCCAGGGTCCGTCAGCCGACCGGGAACCCGAGGAGCCCCTGAACGGCATCCTTAATTTTTCTTCCTTCAAAACCGGCCCGGCCCGGCTGGAAAACGCCCCGCTGCACCTGCTGAGTTCGACCAACCGGCTGGAAGTCCGCGAGTTTCCGCTCTGGAACCTGGCCGGCGGCAAAATCCGCGTCACCGATCTGGTCGCCACCATCGAGGGGAAGCAACCGGCCATGGCGGCGCGCATCCGGGTTGACGACATCGACCTGAAGACCCTGACCAGCGAACTGGATATGACCGGCATGATCGGCACCCTGAGCGCCGACCTCGGCGAAATCCGCTACGCCGAGCAGACCCTGAGCTCCGCCGGCCAGGTGACCATCAGCGCCTTCGGCGGCACCACGGTGATTTCGAACATCCGTCTGCGCGATCCCGCCTCAAACTACCGCACCCTGCTCGGCGATGTCGACTTCAGCGGCATCGACCTGTACCGGCTGACCCGCACCTTCGAATTCGGCGAAATGAACGGTATCCTCGACGGACACATCCACCACCTGCGCCTGTTCGGCACCGTCCCTTCCCAGTTCGACGCCGAACTTGCCACCCGGGAAGAGGGTCGCCGCAACATCAGCGTCAAAGCCCTCAACAACATCTCCATCCTCAGCCAGGGCGGGCTGTCGGCGGCGCTGTCCCGCGGCATCTACCGATTCATCGACTTTTACCGTTACCAGAAAATCGGTTTGCGCTGCACCCTCGACAACGACGTCTTCCGGATGCAGGGAACCGCCCTGGAAGACTCCGAAGACTACCTGGTTTACGGCGGCCTGCTGCCGCCCAAGATCGACATTATCGCCCCCGGCCGCGACATCTCGTTCAAGGAAATGCTCAAGCGCCTCAGCCGCCTCGACCGCGCCGACCGTTGATTTTAATGTTGTAATGTCTATACTTGCTGAAAAATCAGAATCAGCAACCCGCTTTGGAGGATTCCATGAAAAGGCTTGTACGCATTGGTTCGCTGCTGACGGCCGTAGCCGTCGTCTCTTGCGTCACCATCAACATTTACTTCCCGGCCGAAGAAGTGCGGGGCGCTGCCGACAAAATCGTCAACGAGGTTTGGGGCGACCGGAGCGAAACCCCGCCGGCCCAAGCCGAACCCAAGGGCCAGCCGAGCAGTTTTCTGCGCTTCGGCCTGTCCAGCGCCCAGGCCGCCCAGGACATCGACGTCAGCACCCCGGAAATCCGCGCCATCCGCGAGTCGATGAAACAGCGGGCCGACAGCCTCTTTCCCTACCTCGACGCCGGCCAGGTCGGCATCGGCCGAGACGGACTGCTCAAGGCTCGCAGCACCGACGGTCTCGACCTCCGTTCGCGCGGCGAGGTCAATCGCCTGGTCGCGGCGGAAAACGGCGATCGTCAACGACTTTACACCGAGATCGCCCGCGCCAATGGCCTGGCCGATAAGACCGCGGAAATCCAGGCCATTTTCGCCGACTCCTGGCGCGACCAGGCGGCAAGCGGGTGGTTCGTCGAAACCAAGGACGGCAGCTGGAATAGAAAATAACGGGACGTCAGCCGCGCAAACGACAACCGGCCGCTTCCTTGACAGGAAGCGGCCGGTTGTCGTTTTAAATTTATGAAAATCTCTGTGCCCGGTCCGATTCGCCGGCTATCCGTTTTCGACAGAGGGGCGCGGTCGCTAACCGCGCCCTTTTTTAAACTGCTTGAGCCAGCCCTGGAATTCTTCTTCATCGTGCTCCAGCTCAAAGGCGTTGAGCAGTCCCCGGCGAAAGGCGACGGCGACCGCCCGATTGCGCAGGTTGAAGGCGTCACCGATCTTTTCGTTGTTGAACTGCTCCTGGTCGAGTCCGAGCTTGTTGTACAGGGAGTTGAGCCGGCTCTGCACGCCGCGACGGGAAAGATAGCGACGCTGGGCAATGAGATTGTCGGTCAGGCCGAGGGAAATATCGAGCAGCGCCTCGAACTCGATATCCGAAAGGGCGGTCTGGCTGTGTCTGGCGCGCCCTTGGACCTTGCGCACCTCGGGATCGATCCAGCACTGTTCGTCGACCAGCACGGTGAGGATGGCCGAGGCGATGCGTTCCTTGGTGTTGGACTTGAGAATATACCCGTACACCGTTTCCGGCGGAACGATTTTCGACAGCGCCCGGACATACATCTCGTCCTTGTATTGGCTCCAGAAAACAATGCGGGCTTCCGGTTTCCGCTGCCACAGGGTTCGGGCGAACTCAATGCCATTGAGTTCGGGCATCTGGATATCGCTGATGACCAGCGGCGCATCCCTGCGCATGGCCATGTCGAGAGCTACCTGACCGTTATGGGCCCGCTCGATCCGGCAGTCAAATTCAAAATTCGCCAGCAGCTGTTCGAGAAATTCGAAATCCTTGGGATTGTCTTCCGCAATGAGAATCTGCAGGGGCTCCATCTCTTCCATTCTCCTCAATCAGTCGACGGCAGCGGCAGGATCAGCTCAAAACGAGTTCCGGAGGTAAACCGCGAAGCCCCCCAGAAAACTTCGGCGCCGATCGCCTTGGCCCGTTCCTGGATGTTGTACAGTCCGCGATGCCCCGAACCCCGCAAGACCGAGGGATCGAACCCGCTGCCGTTATCTTCAACCGACAGCAACAGGACATTTTCACGACGGTCGAGATTGACCTCGTAGCGGGAAGCGCCGGCATGCTTGATGACGTTGTGAATGGCTTCGAGAGCGATCCGGTAGAGAGCCAGACGAATGGTCCTCGACAGGGCCAGCGCATCGATCCTGGGCGACACGTAAAGGTGGTAGGCCGGCATGTCGTCCTTGTTCAGATGCCGTTCCAGATGCGATTCAAGGGCCGGCCCCAGCCCGAGGATGTCGAGGGTCTGGGGATGCAGGTTTTCCATCACATCGCGCAGGTTGCCGATCGCTCGCTGCAGATCTTCTTCGATGCGGGCCGCCTCGTTTCTGCAGGTTCCCTCGGATTTAACGTCCTGGATGCCGCGCAGCACCGAGGCCAGGTCGGAGAGGGTCTGGTCATGGATGTCCATGGCGATCCGCCGGCGTTCTTCTTCGGCCCCCTCAAGGAGTTTTTCGGTTCCCACCACCCGCAGCAGACGATCGGTCATCTGGTTGATGGACAGGGCCAGGGCGTCCAGTTCATCATGCACCTGGACCGGGGCCGGAGGCGGCGTCAGATCGCCAAGGACGATCCGGCCGGCGCTGTCGGACAATTGCTTGATACGCCGCAGGATGCTCCGTCCGAAAAACATGGACAGAAAAATCCCGATCAGGATGGCGGAACCGAGCACGACGATGGAAACGAAAGCCGTGTGGGCCACCAGTTCATCGATATCCTGGCTGTGCAACCCTCGCAGTTTTTCCCGCTGCCGCTGAATCAGGGTGGAAAGCGAATTCAGCTCCGGCCGCAGCATGACGATGGCGGCGTTGAAACGGTCCACGTTGATGCCACGCTCGGGATTGAGGTCGGAAACCGCCTGACGCAACAGGGCCTGTGAACGTTCCGGCAGGGGAAGCAGCGCAAGAATCCGCCCGGTCGCTCCTTCGATATGTTCATAAAGGCCGTCCAGCTCGTTGAAACAGCGGATATCGACCAGCGGTTCATCGCCGATCTGCATGAGCAGGGAGTGCATCCGTTGGGTTGCCAACTCGGCTTCGGCCAGGGAGACGAAAACGGTCCCGATGTTTCTGGCTTCCTCGCGTTTGCGCGAAAGGTCCCAGTAGGTGTACTGGAGAAACCCGAGCAACAGGGCCATCAATAACAGAACCACTGCGGGGGCGAGAATGATCTGGTGTTTGAGAGTCAGGCGCATGTCTCGCAAAATACCACAGCGCCGCCAGGAATTCACTGTGTAAATACACAGGACCTCAGAGCTTTTCAAGCTGGAACCGAGCGATTTTCATCCTTTTCCGCAAACGCGCTCCTGGCCTCGTCTTCGAGCAGGCCGGGAGAATCGAGGTAACGGGGCGAATGATGAAAGACCAACAGCCGGGCCGCTCCGGCGCGACGGGCCAACTCACCGGCCAGTTGCGCGGTAAGATGGGAACGCTCACGGGCCCGCTCCAGCTCCTGGTGCGAAAAGACCGCTTCAATCGCCAGCAGGTGAGCGCTCTCGGCCAAGCCGGCAATCCGCTCGAGATTGCCGTCGGTCGGGGCCGCGTCGGTCACGTAACAGATTTTCATCCCCCGTTCGCAATGGGCTATCCCGTCGGCCAGTTCGGCCAGGCCAATCGTTGCCGAACCACCCCCGGCCAGGGGAACCTCGATCGTCTCCCGGTCCCCTCCCCGGCGGCGCAACAGATCCTTGAACCGGGTCAGCCAGGGACCGGGCCGGTATCCCCGGAGATCGAGGGCATCTTTGTGAATGGCCACATGCAGCGGCTCTTCGAGGACAAATGCCATCGAAACGATGCCGCCGTGATCAAGCGGAATCCCCCGCACCCGGCAGGCCGCGGTCTCATAAAGCAACCCCTCCGGGCAGGCGCAACGGCGATCTTCCTCGGGATGAAAAGCATTGGCGGCACGGAACCGCACCTGACGCCCGCCGGCCTCGCCCCATTCCCGGACGATGAGGATAAAATTGAACCCTTCCACCAGATTCCAGGTGTAGCCGGAAAGCCGACCGGCAATCTGGTCGGCCAGACCTGGCGGCCCGCAGACCAGCAATTCGGCATCCCGGCAGAGAAATGCCCGCAGCAGGGTATCGAAGCCGACCACATGGTCGATATGACAGTGCGAGATGAATACCGCTCGCAGTTTGAGCAGCTCGCGGGTCGACAACCCATGGAGATCGCCGCAATCGAACAGCAGGGCCTGGCCACGGTGCGCCAGATGAACATACAGGGCCGGGTCGCCAAAGGGACCATTGACCAGCCGGGGGAAAAACACCGATCTCATGCCAGCCTCCACCGACAACGATAATTGGGAAAAACAACAATCATTAAATAAGAATATTCACATAAGTGATTGACAATAAACTTTACCGTGATAATTTATTACCGTTTCAGTTTTACATCCAACGGTCCGCGACGGACGCCATCCTCAGGAGGTTATATGAAAAAGAGCCCTGGCATTTTGATCCCGCTGCTGCTTTTCCTGTTTCTGGTCATCGGCAATGCGTTCGCGGCCCCGCCGGTATTCGATGTCGACCGTGAATTCTACCCTTATTATCCCTCGCTGATCCAGTACCAGAAAAGCGGTGCCGAATTCACCCCCCCGGAAGTCTGCGCCGACTGTCACCAGAAACAATACGAAGAATGGACCGGCTCGATCCACTCCCTGGCCTTTCAGGATCCGGTTTACCAGGGCGAACTCAACCTGGCGGTGAAGAAGGTCGGCCATGAAATCTCCCGTCAGTGCGAAGGCTGCCACTCGCCGGCCGGCGTCGTCACCGGCGAAATCAAAGGTCCGGGAAACAAGGGACTGAGCTCGATGGCCCTGGCCGGGGTTTCCTGCGACATCTGCCACTCGATCGTCGGCACCACCCACTGGCAGACTCCGAGCCATGAGCCGGAGAACGGCTCCTTCATCCTCCGCCCCGGCGTGGATACCGAAAATGGCCCGGAACTGCGTAAGCGCGGCCCCCTGGCCGCCTCGGATGGATGCGGCATGGGCTTTCACACGTGCGAAGAATCGTCCCTGCACTTGCAGGCCGACCTGTGCGCCGGCTGCCACCAGGTCTACCACTACGAATCCCATTTCCCCCTCGAAGCGTCCTATCTCGAATGGAAACACGGCCCCTACGCCCAGAAGACCATCCTCTGCCAGGACTGTCACATGGTCGATTTCGATACTTTCATTCGTACCGCCAGCGAATTCCGCAAACCCGAACGGCATGAATACCGTCATGTCTTCAACGGCGCCAATTACCTGCTCTACTATCTGGCCGCGGGAGCGGCTAAAAAAAGTGGGGATGAAGCCCTGGCCGCCAACATCATGAACAAGTACGAAATGGCGATAGCCCGCCTGAAAGCGGCCGCCGACCTGGAGATAGATCCAGTTTACCGCGAAGGGCAGCTGGCCGAAATCAGGGTACGGGTCAAAAACATCCGGGCCGGTCACAACCTGCCCACCTCGCTCACCAACATCCGCCAGATGTGGCTTGAAATTACCGCCACCGATGAAAAGGGCAACCTCGTCCTGTCCAGCGGCGCCATCGACGCCGAGGGGCATATTCCAGAAAATACCCGGATTTTCAACTCGGACGGGATGGGCAACGACTTCCATTTTGCCGTCGACCCCTGGGTGATCACCGCCTTCTCCCGCCACGACACGATCCCTCCGAAAGGGTACAAAGACGTCTACTACGGGGTGAGCGCCGTGGATACTTCGGTGGTCAAAATCGAAGCCAAGCTGCGTTACCGCCAGGCCGACCAGAAGATCGCCGAGAAACTGCTGGCCAACGTTCCAGAGGACATCGATCTGCAAGCAGTCTACGGTCTGATCGAGGTTCCGACCCTGCCGGTGGTCGACATGGTTTCCAAGGAAGCCCGATTCAACGCCCGCAGGTAACCGCACATTAACCGCCCGAGACGAAAGAGCGGCTCCGGGAACAATTCCGGGGCCGCTCTTTATTGACATTCTCCTTGGATCTCCTGCCGAACCCGAGCCTCAGACGTCCGATCTGTTCGGCGGACCGCCGAGCGGCAAGGTCACGGTGAATTCGCTCCCCTTGTTCAGCTCCGATTTGACCTCGATCGTCCCGCCATGGGCATCGACGATCCACTTAACGATGGAAAGCCCCAGTCCGCTGCCGCCGATATCCCGGTTGCGTGCTTCATCGATCCGATAAAACCGGTCGAACAGATGAGGGAAATGCTCTTCGGCGATGCCGAATCCGGTATCCACCACGCGGATTTGCGCCTTGTCGCCGGTCGTCGCCAGGAAGACCTCGACCCGCCCGCCCGCCGGAGTGTACTTGACCCCGTTGGATACCAGGTTGAGCAGCATGCGATGCAGTTGCAGCTGATCGCCCCGCAGATGGATTTCCCGATCCACCTGCAGGTGCAAGTTGAACTCGATGGACTTCGGTTCAGCCAGGGTTTTCCCCTGCAAGTAAAGATCCTGCAGCAGATCGCTCAGGTTCACATCGGCAAGACCCAGGGGAATTTCTCCCGCCTCGCTCTTGGCCAGCGCCAGCAGATCTTCGATGATCCGCCCCATGCGATCGATTTCTTCCATATTCGATTCAAGGGTCCGGCGCAGTTCATCGGCGTCTCTGGCCCAGCGCAGGGTGACCTCGGTTTCGCCCTTGAGAATGGCCAGCGGCGTCCTCAGCTCATGCGAGGCGTCGGCGGTAAACTGACGCACCTTGTTGAACGAGTCTTCCAGCCGCTCCAACATCGAGTTGAAGGTTTCCTGCAGATCCGAAATCTCGTCCCGGCATTCCTCGACCGGCAGTCTCTGGGACAGATTTTCAGCGCTGATCCGACGTACGGCACGAGTAATCTGCACCACCGGAAGCAAGGTCCGGCCGGAGACGAACCAGCCGCCGACCGACAATATCAACAGCAGCAAAGGGCTGTAAATGGTCAACGACAGACGGTGTTCATGCAGGGTTTTCAGCATCGGCTCGAGATCCTGGGCCACCTGAACGATATCGACCAGATGCCCCTCGGATATCACCGGATAGGTCAGCAGCCGAAGCGGCTTTCCCTGGGCCAGGAAAACCGTTTCGAAATGGTGCCGGTTGTTTCGAGCCGCGCGCAAGGCCTCGGCGCTGGTGGGAAGAAAACCATCCTTGAGGTTGCTGCTGTAGCAGGCGATATTTCCCTGCTCGTTGAGAAACTGAACGAATTCGCTCCAGTTGTGACTGCGGATAAAATCTTCCAGCTCGCGGCAGGAAAAACTACCAGAGGGCGCATGACGGTCGAGGAGATGAAAGGAAATGACGTCCTCGGCGACCAGAAGCAGCTTTTCGTCCACATGGCCCTGCAGGTTTCTGGACAGGGTCCAGTACCAGTAGGAACCACTGGCCGCCAGGATGGCGGCCAGGGTGACGACATACCAGAAGGTCAGACGAAAACGGATGGACCGGGAGCAGAGGCAAAAGGCCAACTACTCCTCCTTAAGGACATATCCCGCGCCCCTCACGGTGTGAATCAGTTTCTTGTCAAAATCCTTGTCGATTTTCTTGCGCAGATAATTGACGTACACGTCGATGATGTTGGTGAAAGAATCGAACGTATAGTCCCAGACATGTTCGGCGATCATGGTCCGGGTCAGGGTCTGGTTGGGGTTGCGCATGAAATACTCGAGCAGGGCGTATTCCTTGGCGGTCAGATCGATTTCCTTGTTGCCGCGCCAGACCTTATGCTCCACCGGGTCGAGCCGCAGGTCGGCAAAATGGATTTCCGCCCCACGGTCCTGAGCTCCGCGGCGCAGCAAGGCGCGCACCCGTGCCAGCAATTCGGCAAAGGCGAAAGGCTTGGTCAGATAGTCGTCACTGCCCGAATCGAGACCGGCAACGATGTCGTCCACCGTGTCCTTGGCAGTCAGGCAGAGGACCGGAACGGCGATATTTTTTTCACGCAGCTCACGAACGACGGTCAGGCCGTCTTTTTTCGGCAGCATGACGTCCATCAGGATCAGGTCGTACTGATTGGTTTCAGCCATGTAGCGGCCTTCTTCGCCATCGTAAGCAACGTCAACGGCAAAACTTTCTTCTTCGAGGCCACGTTTAATGAAGCTTGCCACTTTTTTTTCGTCTTCTACAACCAGAATTCGCATTGTTATCTCCTTTTCGTACTTCCTAGATAGTCAGATTGAAAAATGCTTCAATCGGTAAAGCGTAGGTTCATTTATCGGATCAAACGTCACTTCAGCTTGAGTTTTACCAGCACCTCGTTGGCGGTTTCTTCCACGGCCTTCCCCGATACATCGATCACCACCCAGGGTTGCTTGCGGAAGAAAGCCCGGGCGTACTGCAATTCATCCTCGATCTGGCCAAAATCGGCATAGGCCGCCTTGGTATCCAATCCCAGGTGTTTGAGCCTTGTCACCCGCAGTTCCAGCAGACGCTGGGAATCGATAATCAGTCCGACGACCCGTTTGGGATCGACGGCGAAAAGTTCCTTCGGGGGATCGATCCCCTTGACCAACGGAACGTTCGCCACTTTCCACCCCCGGTGCGCCAGGTAAATCGAAAGCGGCGTCTTGCTGCTCCGCGATACCCCCACCAGGACGATGTCGGCCTTCGGCAAATGGGCGGTTTCCTGGCCGTCGTCATGCTTGACGGTAAATTCCACGGCATCGACCCGGCGGAAATAATCTTCATCAACCCCATGGAGCAAACCTGGCGTCTCCCGGGGGGAATGTCCGAAGAACTCGGCGATACGCATCAGCAGCGGAGTGAGCAGATCGATGCTGGGCAGCCCCAGAGAACCACATTCGTCATGAACCAGTCGGGCCAATTCGCGATTGACGATGGTATAGACCACCATCCCGTTGGCGGACAGCGCTTCGTCGAGAGCCTCGTAAACCTGGTTTTTGCTGCGCACATTACTGATTCGCCGCAGCTTTACATCCCGGTCACGAAACTGAAGAAGGGCTGCCATGACCATTTTTTCGGCCGTTTCGCCTGTAGCGTCGGACAACAGAAAAACAATCTGCGATTCAGGCATGCGGCTTCCTCATGAAAGTTTCGTGATAATTCTAGCATGACAATTAAACTACGCAAGAAAAGTCTCATAAACTTCATTTTATCTTGGCGGCTTGCCAAGTCCCGCCCCAGTCATTGATTCCAAAAACCGCATAAAGTAAGAACGTAACCATAAAAGGTAAAAATTTCATTAGTTTATACACCTTAATTAAACCTGAAACGCTCCGCCCTTGTCAAGGTTTTTATTGCCTTTGATTAACAACTTTGTTAAACAGGGTGGATGAAAAAAACATGGCTTGAATTGGATATCCACGTCCCCTCCGCAGGCATCGATCTGGTCTGTAGCGAACTGGCGGAACTGGGCTGCGAGGGGGTCACCGTCGAAGAACGGAAACTGGACACTTTCGTCGTGCCGGACCCTGACGAATCCCCACCGGAAAACTACTGGATCAAAGCCTACTTTCCCCGAACCGGGAGTCAGACCGACCTCAAGGAAATGGTCAAGGCCCAATTGCTCTGGCTCGAGCCGCTGGTTCCCGGCCTGCTGCCGCTGACCATTGAAAGCCGCCCGGTGCAGAATGAAGACTGGGCGGAAGGGTGGAAACAGCATTTCAGCGCCGTCCGCATCGGCAAACGCCTGATCGTCAAACCGACCTGGGAAATCCTCACTCCGGCCGCGGATGACGTGGTGGTCAACCTCGACCCGGGAATGGCCTTCGGCACCGGCACCCATGGGACCACCCGACTCTGCCTCGAAGCGCTGGCCGACCTATACGAAACCCCGCCGCATCCCGCGCGGGTGCTCGACGTCGGCACCGGTTCGGGCATTCTGGCGATTGCCGCCGCGGCCCTCGGCGCCAAACGGGTCCTGGCCTGCGACATCGAAGAAGAATCCTGCCGCACCGCAACCGAAAATGCGAAACTCAACGGAGTGATCGACCGGATCGAAATAACCGGGGAGTCCCTGGATACCCTGGAAGGTGGTTTTGATGTGGTGGTCGCCAACATTCTAGCCGAAGAGAACATTCGCCTCGGAACCGAATTGACGAAGCGCCTGGCTCCTGGAGGCACCCTGATTCTCTCCGGCATCCTGGAGGGAAAAGAAGCCCTGGTCACCAGCGCCTTCGCCGCTTTTCACCTGACTGGTCCCAAAATCAGCCGCGAATCCGAGTGGATCTGCCTGCAATATCGCAAAGAGGCGTAAATGCGCCGCTTTTTCGTCCCTCCCGAAGCGTTTGCAGGCGATGAAGCGGTTCTGCCCGACGAGGTGACGCATCACCTGAAGACGGTGTTGCGCCTGTCGGTTGGCGATGAATTACTTTTGCTGGACGGTTTGGGCTCACTGTTTCATTGCCGACTGGAAACCCTTGGCAAACATACGGCGACCGCTCTCATCCTGGAACACTGGTCCGAGCAGGAAACCGCCCTCCCCGTGCAACTGATCCAGGCCCTGCCCAAGGGCGACAAAATGGAGTTGGTGCTGCAGAAAGGAACCGAACTGGGCATCAACGCCTTCTCTCCGGTACTAAGCGAACGCGGCATCCCCCAGCACTCCGATCAGCGCCGGTCGAACCGGCAGCAACGTTGGCAAAAAGTTGTACAGGAAGCGGCCCGCCAGTGCCGGCGGCCGATCCTGCCCCGACTCGACGAGGTTCAGCCACTGGTCGGGGTTTTGACGGACTGTCGGGCCAGCTTGCGGCTGATGTTGTGGGAGGAAGAGAGCCTGCCGTTGGCGGCTGCTTTGCCCGAAGCACCTCCGGCTTCCGCCGCCATTCTGGTCGGCCCCGAGGGGGGATTCAGCAGCGGGGAAGCCGCTCTTGCCCGGCGACACGGCTTTCAATCGGTACGCATCGGTCCAAGAATTCTGCGAAGTGAAACAGCGGGGTTTGCCGTGGCAAGCATTTTGCAGTACATTTATGGAGATCTGGGCCCTCCAAGCGGTGGGTAGCCTGATCGTTGCTTCGCGAAAGGAGATTCTATGAAATGCCCTAAATGCGGCTATCACAGCTTTGATTATCTGGACAGCTGTAAAAAATGCGGCAACGACCTGACTTCCTTCAAACGCAAATTCAACCTGCGCAGCCTGATTTTCCCTCACCTGCCGACCCAAGCAGCCATCTCCCCGGCGCCGGAATCGGCGGATCTCGACATATTGAGCCCAATACCCCCGGCAGCCGCAACAGCACCCACCGACTTCGGGTTCGACTTCATGGACGAGAGCAGCACCCCGGCCCCTCCCGTACCGCCGAAGGTCGTTCCGCCAAAACTCGGCGGAGCCGCCCAAACGACCGCTGCCCCCCTCCCCCTCGAAGACGATACATTTTCATGGGATGAAGAACCGCAAGCCACGGCACCGACACCGGCAGCGGACTCAGTGCCCGTGGAAGACTTCGATTGGGCGGAAGAAACACCTCAGGGGACAGCCACGGACGAAGAAGACGGCAATTTCGAGGAATCCGAAAAGGATGACACTTTTGGTCTCGACCTTTCCTGGGATGCCGACCTGCCAGCCCTTGACGAAAGCCAGCTCGAAGAGGAAGAACCTCTCGAACCGATGGCAACCGACGATCTTCCCGACTGGAATTTTGAGGAAGAACCCCCGATAGAAATCAATAAAACGCCTAAAGCGAAGGAACAGGAGGGCCCCCGCAACCCTTTTGAGTTACGGGGGCCGGGAGAAGAAATCCTGACCCCCGTGACCGCCGATCTAACGGAGACCATCCGGGAGGAACTTCCTTTCGGCCCCGAAACGGAAGCCGCACCCGTGATGGGAACTGCTGTCGCGGGGTCGGCGGAGACGATCGTTCCTGCCTCGGACATCGCGGCCGAGGCGCCCCGGGCCAAAGGCCAGGAAGATTTGCTGACCGCCCTTGCGGCGACTCCAGCGGTTGATTCGGTTGCGGAACCGACGACACCATCTCCCATTACCCGCACCCTGGCCCTGATCATCGACCTGATGGTACTGGCGGTCGCCATCCTGTTGTTTCTGGTGGCCGGCGAGGCGGCCTTGGCGCCGGAAGAATCGCAGAGCCTGCTGCCCAGCCGGGAAGTTCTGGTGAACCTGGCGATCCCTTATTTTCTGGTCCTTTTTTCCGTCTGCTTCGGCTATTTCACCCTGTTTCATTTTCTGATCGGTCAGACCCCCGGCAAAATGTTTCTGCGCCTGCGGGTCGAAACTGAATCGGGCACGCCCTTGGCTTTTTCCCAGGCGTTTTTGCGCAGTACCGGTGGACTTTTTTCCCTGCTACTTCTGGGCCTTGGCTTTCTGGCAATCCTTTTCGACCGCCGGCGCCGGGGCTGGAATGACCGTCTGGCCGGCACCCTGGTAGTGGCCGCCACAGCCGTGGCCGAAATACCCGACAAGACAAAAACCGATCTGCCATAATCCACTCCGGACTCCGGACACTGAAACGGCGCGAACCTTTCGGAACGCGCCGTTTTATTGTCAGCCAAGCCGCAGCCGGATAAAGCTGGGCAAGTCCGCACACTGTAGATACGGATTGTGAACCAGTTCG
>MHXM01000056.1:0-227 GCA_001825565.1 Desulfuromonadaceae bacterium GWC2_58_13 | reverse complement strand
GACCGTAGTCGTGCCCGGGATAGACTCGGGTTTCCGGCGGCAGACTCGCCAACCGCCGCAGGCTCCGGTAGAGGGCTTCGACATCGCTGCCGGAAAAACCGGAGAAAAACTGGGGCACCCCCGAATGGCGCTAGGTTAAGTCCTTTTTGTCACTGCTGTGGAGTAAACTCGGGACTGTCCCCGGCCCCATCGGGGGCTGTCCCAGATGTTTACGGGCTATGCAACGA
>MHXM01000055.1 GCA_001825565.1 Desulfuromonadaceae bacterium GWC2_58_13 | reverse complement strand
ACCAGGGCGTGCTCGCGCCCACCACCGCCGACGACCAGTATTTTCATATTTGACAACCTCTCAAAATCAATTTGACGTAGTGGCGATCTTCGTGATCGCCCAGGGCGAATACAAGATTCGCCCCTACATGGATGGCCCAACCAGCCATACCAATATTAATGTCTGAAGTGGCGCATCCCGGTAAAGACCATCGCTATGCCGTGCTCGTCGGCGGCGGCAATCACCTCTTGGTCACGGATCGACCCACCCGGCTGAATAACGGCGGTGACGCCAACGGCGGCGGCATTATCCAGGCCATCCCGGAAGGGGAAGAAGGCGTCGGAGGCCATGGCGGATCCCTTGATGTCAAGACCGGCATGCTCGGCTTTGATGGCGGCGATGCGCGCCGAGTTGACCCGGCTCATCTGCCCGGCGCCAACGCCGATGGTCATACCATCCTTGCCGTAAACGATGGCGTTGGATTTGACGAACTTGGCCACCCGCCAGGTAAAAAGTAGATCCTGCATCTCCTTTTCGGTCGGGGACCGCTTGGTCACCACCTTGATGTCGCCGGAGAGGAGGAGGTCGGCATCCTGCACCAGCAGGCCACCATTGACCCGCTTGAAATCAAGGCGTTGCGCCGGTTCGTCGGGCCAATAGCCGCATTCAAGCAAGCGCACGTTTTTCTTGCCGGCGACGATCTCGCTCGCCCCCCTGGAAACGGCCGGGGCGATGATCACCTCGACGAACTGCCGATCGCAGATCGCCTTGGCCGTTGCCGCGTCCAGCTCGCGGTTGACGGCGATGATGCCGCCGAAGGCCGACTCGGGGTCAGTGGAAAAGGCGCGCTCATAGGCCTCGATCAAGGTGGCTCCGTAGGCCACGCCGCAGGGATTGGCGTGCTTGACGATAACGCAGGCCGGGCCTTCGCTGAATTGCTTGACGCATTCGAGAGCGGCATCGGTGTCGCCGATATTGTTATAGGAGAGCTCCTTGCCCTGCAGTTGGCGGGCGGTGGCGATGGACGCCTCGACAATGTTTTTCTCAATGTAAAAAGCGGCCTTCTGGTGAGGATTCTCCCCATAACGCATTCCCTGGGCCTTGTGATACTGAAAGGTCAGGGTCGGCGGAAACTCGCTGGAGTCGGCATCGAGCTTTTTACCGAGCCAGTTGGAAATGGCGCCGTCGTACGCGGCGGTGTGCTGGTAGACCTTGACGGCCAAACGGAAATTGGTTTCGCGGGAAACCGCCCCGTCGTTGGCCTTCATCTCGCCGAGCACCGCCGCATAATCCCGGCAGTCGACAATGACGGTTACGTCGCGATTGTTCTTGGCGGCACTGCGCAGCATGGTCGGCCCGCCGATATCGATATTCTCGATGGCATCCTCCAGGGTGCAGTCGGGCTTGGCCACGGTCCCTTCGAAAGGATAGAGGTTGACCACCACCATGTCGATCGGCTCGATGCCGTGCTCTTTCATCTTGGCCACGTGGGCCGGGTTGTCGCGCATTCCGAGCAAGCCGCCGTGAACCTTGGGATGCAACGTTTTGACCCGGCCGTCGAGCATCTCGGGAAAGCCGGTGAACTCGGATACATCCTTGACCGGCAACCCGTTGTCGCGCAGAAGTTTTGCGGTCCCGCCGGTGGAAAGGATCTCCACCCCGTACCCGGAAAGTTCCCTGGCGAATTCAACGATGCCGGATTTGTCCGACAGACTGATGAGCGCACGTTTGATCCTAGCCATGTGAATATCCTTTCTTGCAGCCTATTTGTGGAGAGATCGTACCTATAAGTCGGAAGTCTGTAAGCTGAAGCAAATGGCAACCATTCACCTGGCAACCGGCATGGCGGGTTTTCCTTCAGCCCAAACTCCATTAATCTATCAATCCGAACGTTACAGCACGCTAAAAACACGAAAAAACCGTCATTCTGGCGGTTTTTCAGAAATCTATCGCATGCAGAAAAGCCTTTTCAAAGGCCGCTGTTCCCGACAACGGATACGCGGTCAATTCCCCGACCAGGGAGTCCAATCGCCCTGCCGCCCGCGGTTCGCGAAGATAGCGGGCGACCCCCTCAAGAGCACCGGCGGGCACAAAGCGTACTTTATCTACCATGTTTCCCGGCAGCATGGCAACCCTTTTCAAAGCCGTGGGCGCCAGCGAAAAACCGAACGCGCCGGTCATCACCACATCCTGAACTTGGTCGGCATCGACCCCGGCCCGCTGTAAAAGACAATCGACTCCAGCTCGCACCGCCCCTTTGGCCAATTGGAAATTACGGAGATCCCGCTGGGTCACCAGCAGGTCGAGATCGGCGTCCCGATACAAACGCAGGGCGCGTCCCTGAGCCGACTCTACGATATAACGAACCAGATTGGTTTCGACCCTGCCTGGATCGACGATGGCCCCGTGCCGATCAACCAATCCTCCATCGAGCGCGGCCGCGACCACTTCGACCAGTCCGCTGCCGCACAGCCCGATTGGCGGACGTCCGCCAATTGTTTCGAGACTTAACGAATCCCCGTCCAGCCGCACGCGACAGATGGCTCCCGGCAGCGCCGCCATGCCGCAGGCGATCTCCCCGCCTTCGAAAGCCGGCCCGGCCGCGACCGAGGTCACCCACCAGCGACCGCCCGCGAACAAGGCCATTTCACCGTTGGTCCCCACATCGACATAGAGCGTGGTGAGCGAAGGCTCCGGGCAGCCGAACAGGAAAGCCACCAGGTCGCCGCCGACATAACCGCTGACCAGCGGGAACAGAAAAAGGGGAATCGGCAGATCGAGGGACAGCTCGGCGGGTGACAGCAGAACCGCTTCGGGATGGCGCGGACGATGCGGAGGAAACAAGATCGGCTCGACCGGCAGACGGCGCAGCAAATGACAGATGGCTGGATTGGCCGCTGCGGCGGCGGCACCCAAACCGGAACGTCGGCCGCCGGATTGGGTCAGCAGATCGTCAATCAATGTTTCGATTCCGCTCGTCAACAAATGCTGAAGATGCTCGCCCTGTCCGGCCAGGGCCGCCTCGAGCCGGCGAATCACATCGCTGCCGAGCTGCCCCTGCGGATTCGCCAACCGCCCCTCGGCCAGCACCGTTCCGTCGGCGGCAAGCAAGCGGCCGGCCAGGGTCGTGGTGCCCAGATCGAGGGCAAGGCGGATATCGGTTCGGGTCATAAGCAAGACCGCCAAGGTAAATTCAGGTTGAAGGCCGAAGGCTGTAGGTAAACCCGCAAAACCTTTGCCAAGGCATCACTCGCCACGGTAAATTCGCGGCACCCGTTTACTGACCTGGCAGAAGACTTCATACGAAATGCTGCCGATCCGCTCGGCCCATTCCTCGGCGGTGATCCGGTTGCCATTATCGCGCCCCAACAGGGTGACCTGGTCGCCAACCTCAACTCCGGAAATATCGGTCACATCGATCAGTGTCCAATCCATGCAGACCGTTCCCGCGACCCGGGCCCGTTGTCCGCGGATCAAGACTTCACCGCAGTTGGATAACCGCCGGTTGTAGCCGTCGGCATAACCAACCGGAATAGCCGCCAGCACCGTTTCCCGGCCGGCGACGAACCGATGGCCGTAGGAAACCCCGGTTTCCACCGGCACCCGCTTGATCTGGGCGACGCTGGTTCGAAAGCTCATCACCGGCTGCAAGTCGATGCGCCCGGAAAAACAGGGTGCCGGCAACGCCCCGTAAAGAACAATGCCGGGTCTAACCAGATTGCACTCGGGAATATCCCGGGTAAAGACCGCGGCGCTGTTGCCGATATGGGTGAACTCGGGGGCGAAACCAGTCTTTCGTACCAAATCGAGACACTCGCGAAAACGCCGCAACTGCTCATCGGTAAAAGGCTGTCCCGGCTCGTCGGCCATGGCCAGGTGCGAAATCACCCCTTCCATTCGCAAGTGCGGCAGGGATGCCAGTTCGGGCAGCACTCCGGCCAGTTCCTCGGGGCGGAACCCGACCCGCCCCATGCCGGTATCGATTTTCAGGTGATAGTCGCAGATGGTCCCGATTTCGGCCGCTGCCCGATCGAGGCGGCGTGCAGCCTCCAGGCTGAAGATCGCGGGAGTCAGCCGAAAATGGAAAAATTCCTGTTCCTGTCCGGGATAGACCCCTCCCAGAACCAGGATTGATCGATCGATACCGGCATTGCGTAGCGCCATCCCCTCTTCTGCTATGGCAACCCCGAACAGGTCGACCCCGGCCTGTTGCAGGGCCAGGGACACCCGAGCGGCACCGTGACCGTAGGCATCCGCCTTGACCACGGCCAAGACCCGATTACCCGGACCGGTCCGTTGACGAACCTGTTGCAGATTGTGCCGAAGGGCGGCAATATCGATTTCAACATGAGTTGGACGGTGCCCGTGCATGACAATATCCCTAACCAGATGAAGGCAAAACCAAAATATGATTTTTAGCATGCACGTCAACGGAGTGTAAAGGACAAACTCCCGCCCCACCTTCGTAAGGCGACAATAAGGTTGACAGCCATTGCCGAATCCGATAGGCTCACCCGACACGGATCGGAGAGGCTTGTATGTGCTTGGATAATGGAACATTTCTTCTCATAAGTAACGATGAAGAAATCAGCCTTGAGCATGTGGCGTCGATTCTGTCGGTTGGCGGAAGACTCAAGCTTGTCGATCTGTTCGGCAAAAGCCGCGAATTCCCCGGAAGCATCAGTGAAATAGACCTTTTGAACAAGCGCATCGTCATCGGTTGAGCAACCCGATACGCAAAGAGCTTTGCCGGCTCCCGAACCACCACAACTGAACCGCTAGGGGAGTTTATACTGAGAGTTCCGCGACCCGCGGAACGACCCTTGGAACCTGATCCGGGTGATGCCGGCGGAGGGAAGCGGCGACTCGAACCTGTCACGTTCTGATCGCCGTGTGCCATAAGGCCCGGCGATTTTTTATTGACCCCAACCTAAAGGGGATCACGGACATGAAAACCATCGAAGGCCTCTATCTTATCACCGACCACAACCAGGACGGAAACCTGAAACGCCGCGTGCGGGCAGCCCTCAAGGGGGGGGTCCGAATCGTCCAGTACCGGGACAAGAATCGGCCGACCAGCGAGCAAGCGGCCGAGGCTCGCGAGCTTCGCGAACTTTGCCACAAATTCGGAGCCATTTTCCTGGTCAACGACGATCCCGAACTGGCCCTGGCCTGCGAAGCCGATGGAGTTCACATCGGCCAGGGGGATTCGACCATCGCCGAAGCCCGCAAACGCCTCGGCCACGAACGCATCATCGGCATGTCGACCCGCACCGTCGAACAGGCCCTCAAGGCCGAAATGCAGGGTGCCGATTACGTGGCGGTGGGAAGCATGTTTCCCACCTCTACCAAGCAGGATGCCGTGGTGGTGGGGATTGAAACTCTGAGCAAAATCCGCCGAGCGGTAAAAATTCCGCTGGTGGCCATCGGCGGTCTCGACAGCAGCGGTGCCGCCGAAGCGCTGGACGCAGGCGCGGACGCGGTGGCGGTTATTTCCGCGGTGATGGGGGATCCATCCCCCGAAATGGCCGCTCGCGAACTCTCGCTATTGTTCAACCGCCACAGACCCTTTCCGCAGGGGCGGGTGCTAACCGTGGCCGGTTCCGATTCCGGCGGTGGCGCCGGCATCCAGGCCGACATCAAAACCATCACCCTGCTCGGGGGTTACGCCACCAGCGCCATCACGGCACTGACTGCCCAAAATACCCAGGGAGTGAGCGCCATTTTTCCGGTTGCCGCCGATTTTGTCGGCGAACAGATCAAAGCCGTTCTCACCGACATCGGCACCGACACCATCAAAACCGGGATGCTTCATGCGCCCGAAATTGTCGCCATGGTCGCGCAGGCTATTCGCCGCCATTCGCTGATCGCCGTCGTCGACCCGGTCATGATCGCCAAGGGTGGCGCCTCTTTGCTTCAGCCGGAAGCGGTCGAGATATTCAAGGTCGAGCTGATCCCCGAAACCTACCTGCTCACCCCCAACCTGCCGGAAGCGGCGGCCCTCACCGGCCTGCCGGTGGAAACCGAAGCGGACATGGAACAGGCGGCCCGCAGACTGCAGGAAATGGGGGCGCGCAACGTGCTGATCAAAGGGGGGCATCTCAAGGGCGACGCGATCGACCTGCTGCTGACCGGCGACCAATTGCACCGCCTGCCGGCGGAACGGGTGGCCACCGGGAACACCCACGGCACCGGCTGCACCTTTTCCGCCGCCATCGCCACCTTTCTGGCCCGGGGCCTGCCCCTGGTCGCCGCCGTCAACGCCGCCAAAACCTACATTACCGACGCCATCAGCACCACCACCGTCATCGGCTCCGGCCATGGCCCGGTAAACCATTACCAGGCCGCCCAAAAACATCCGGGGCATAAACCATAAACATACAAAGCGCCACCTGCCGGAAACCGAAACAAGGGCTTTCGGCTGCCGCATCCCGACTTCAGAGGTTTAACAAATGACTCAGCTCGAACTTGCCCGCAAGGGCATTATTTCAGACAAGATGAAACAGGCGGCCGCCGTCGAGGGAATCGATGCGGAAGTCCTGCGCCAGCGTATCGCCGAAGGAACCGCCATCGTCTGCCACAACAACCGGCACACCAACGGCATTCCGCTGGCGGTCGGCAAAGGCCTGCGCACCAAGGTCAACGCCAACATCGGCACCAGCAAGGACGACAAGAGCATCGATAAAGAAATGGAAAAAGCCCGGGTCGCCGTGGCCGCCGGGGCCGACGCCATCATGGATCTCTCCACCGGCGGACCGATCGACGAAATCCGCGCCGCCATCATCTCCCAGACCAACGCCTGCATCGGCTCGGTGCCGCTGTACCAGGCCGCCGTCGACACCGTCACCCGCAAGGGCAAGGCGATGGTCGAAATGACCGTGGACGAAATTTTCGACGGCATCAAGAAGCATCTGGACGACGGAGTCGACTTCATCACCGTCCATTGCGGCGTCACCCGCGCCAGTGTCGAACGGATGGACCGCGAAGGGCGGATCATGGAGGTCGTTTCCCGGGGAGGTTCCTTTACCATCGAGTGGATGACCCACAACAACGCCGAGAATCCGTTATTCGAACATTACGACCGGCTACTGGAAATGGTCAGGCCCTACGACGCGACCCTGTCACTGGGCGACGGCTTCCGCCCCGGCTGCCTGGCCGACGCCACGGACCGGGCCCAGATCCAGGAACTGATCATCCTCGGCGAACTGACCCAGCGGGCCTGGGACGCCGGCATCCAGGTGATGATCGAAGGCCCCGGCCATGTGCCGCTGAATCAGATCGAGGCCAACATCCAGTTGCAGAAACGGCTCTGCCACGGCGCCCCCTTCTACGTCCTCGGTCCCCTGGTCACCGACATCGCCCCCGGCTACGACCACATCACCTGCGCCATCGGCGGCACCCTGGCCGCTGCGGCCGGTGCCGACTTCCTCTGCTACGTCACCGCCAGCGAGCATCTGGCGCTGCCGACCGTCGCCGACGTCCACGAAGGAGTCATCGCCAGCCGCATCGCCGCCCATGCCGGCGATATCGTCAAAGGAATTCCCGGCGCCATCGAAAAAGACATCGCCATGGCCCGCTGCCGCAAGGCTCTCGACTGGGAAGGCCAGTTCAAGCTGGCCCTCGACCCGGAAAAAGCCCGCCGCATCCGGGCCGAATCGGGGGTCGACGAAGAACACGGCGCCTGCACCATGTGCGGCGAGTTCTGCGCCTACAAGGTGATGAACCAGCGTCGGGAAAAGATCGCCAGTTGATAGAGTAATTCGCCACTAAGCTCACGCAAAAGGCCCCCAAGGCCGCGCTTAAGTGGTTTGCTTCATCGACTAAAATTCTGACTCGAAACATGCAGGAGGCCCTAAGTCTCAATGACTTAGGGCCTCCTGCATGTTTCGAGTGGCGCCAGGCAAGGTCCCCGCCTCTTCCGGGTCCTATAGCGCCCTCAAATTCATTTCCGTCAAATAACAACCCATTCGGTCATTTCCCCTCCACGAACTCCCGATAGCTAGGCGTCAAATCA
>MHXM01000054.1:36626-36784 GCA_001825565.1 Desulfuromonadaceae bacterium GWC2_58_13 | reverse complement strand
CCCTGCGTCACCACGGCAGCCGAAAATCGGAAACCGCCCGTTCGCTTGGAATCTCCCGAAAAGCCTTGTGGGAAAAGATGCAGCGTTTCGGCGTCACAGAATCGTTACTTTGAGGTAACGCCCCGGATCGCATTGTAACCGTTTCGTAACGTTCGTGT
>MHXM01000054.1:29892-36497 GCA_001825565.1 Desulfuromonadaceae bacterium GWC2_58_13 | reverse complement strand
TGTCCCGGCTCGAACCTCGAATCGGTGGTTGCCGCGCTCCTCTGGTCAAGAAGTTCGGCGGGGAGATCGACGGGCACGATTTCAACCCCCTTGCCCAGGGCGACCGCACGCTCCATGGCGTGCTTGAGCTGGCGCACATTCCCCGGGAAGGTGCAGGCGAGCAGGCATTTCTTCACCGCCGCGGAAAGCGCCGGAACCGACTTGCCCATCTGGCGGGCAAACAGCGAGACGAAGTACTCGGCCAGCGGGATAATGTCTTCCCGCCGGTCTCGAAGCGGGGGGATTGGAATCTGTATGACGTTGAGCCGAAAATACAGGTCCGAACGAAACCTGCCTTGGCGGACCGCCTCGGCCAGGTCGCGATTGGTCGCCGCCACGATGCGCACGTCGACCGCGGTTTCCCGCCGACCACCGACCGCCTGCACCGTTCGATCCTGCAGTACCCGCAGCAGTTTGGCCTGGGCCGACAAGGGCAACTCGCCGATTTCGTCGAGGAACAGGGTTCCCTTGTGGGCTTGAACAAATTTCCCCGGATGGTCGTTAACAGCCCCGGTGAACGAACCCTTAACATGTCCAAAAAGTTCGGACTCGATCAGGTTTTCCGGCAGCGCGGCACAATTGACATTGACCAGAGGGGCGCTGCCGCGCGTACTGAGGCTGTGAATCATCTCGACAAAATGCTCTTTGCCGGTGCCGCTTTCGCCGAACAACAGAACCGTCGAATCGAGCGGGGCCACCGCTTGCACCATTTCAAGAGGTACCTTAATCGCCGGACTGTGGGCAACAAAAGAAAACTTTTCAAAGGGACCGGAAAGTATTTTTTTGAGTTGCAGGTTTTCTTCGGTCAGGTTTTTCTTTTCGGTAATGTCACGACTCACCAGCAGGGTGCCCAGGTAGGAACCGTCGGCATCCCGGACCGCCGTGTAGTTGTTGTCGAAATAGCGTCCCTGGGCACTGATGATCCGATGGTGGGAAGCGACTACCCCCGATTTGAGGCTGCCGATAAGATCAAGGATCTGCTGATGGACCCGGGAGGGATGAATTTCAAAAATCGGCTGGCCGATGAATTTTTTGGCTGACACCTTGCGAATCCGCTCAGCCGCCGGATTGATGACGCGAATTCGATCGGAGGCATCGAGGAAGATAACCCCCTCGGCCATTTCTTCGATAATGGCCCGAAATATTTCAAGTGACGGCTCGAACATCGACTCCCTCTTCATGTTTCGTCCGGGTAACATTAAATTCTGACAGTCCTGATTTTACCCGAACCCCCTGCGCGAATGTTGCAAAAAAAAGCCCGGCAATCGCCTGCCGGGCTCGATGACTTGGGAACGAAGGATTTTCACCAGTGCGGCCGCAGGCATTGCTGTTTAATGAATTCGCGAATCGCATACATGTATTCCAGCGACAAATCGAGGAACTGGACCCCCATCCCCGGCGGCAGCTGTGGCTTCTTTGCATTTTTCAAGGTATTCACCCAGGCGACCCGCCCCTGGCAGTGAACCAGCGAACTCAGGTTGGGCAGAAAAAATTCGAGGCTCAGCGGAGTATCGGGGGGAAGCGGGTGATCGGTTTTGAGAAACACGCCGCCGGTGCTGATATTGATGGAGTAATCGGTGAGCAGAACCTGCGGTTCGACTCCGAAATGAATTTTGAGCTGAGCCATGATCCGTGGAGCGCTACGGTCGACCACGCTCAGAAACCGGCGGGCCGTGGCCACGAAAAGATGACGATTGATCGGCTTGAGCAGAATATCGTCACATCCTGCGTCACGGCAGCGCTGCTGATCGGCATCCCGGCCTCCCTGGGTAACGATGATCACCGGGGTTTGGGCAATTTCCGGAGTCGCCTTGATGCGCCGGCAGGCTTCGTCCCCATTCATTTCCGGCATGTAAAGATCCATCAGCACCAGCGTCGGCCGCTCGGCGAGGGTCAGTTCATAGGCCTGCATCCCGGTTCGGGCCACCAGCAGTTCCACATTCTCGCGGCGGAAAAAGGTTTTTTCCAGTTCCAGAAACAACTCGACATCGTCAGCCAGCAGAACCTTATCTTCAAACACCATTCACTCCTGCTCAAATTCGGCCGGACCGGCCATGACAAACCTTTCTGCCCCTGCCTTGTTCAAGAATCCCCTCCATTCGCCGTTGACGGCGTCGGCTTTTAATGGAAGTCAGTTATCGTGCTCACCGGGCACAGTCGGAGGGATCGCCCTTGAGCTTGGCCAGGCCATGTTCGAGGGCCGGCATCACCACTTCGAGATTTTCCCGGGCCCCCTTGGGGCTACCGGGCAGATTGATGATCATCGACTGCCGCCGCACGCCGGCCAGTGCCCGCGACAGCATGGCATGGGGGGTTTTCGCCAGGCTGGCCATGCGCATCGCCTCGGCCATGCCGGGGATCTGGTAATCGAGCACTCGGGCCGTCGCCTCGGGGGTCACGTCCCGGGCGGTCAATCCGGTTCCACCGGTGGTCAGAATCAGGTCTATTTTTTCGTTATCGACCCAATCGACCAGGGTCGAAACGATCAATTCAACGTCATCGGGGATCACCTGGTAGCGAACCACCTCCCCCAGATGGGCGACCATCTCCTGCAAAATTCTTCCGCTCTCATCCTGCCGCGTTCCTTTTGCCCCCTTATCGGAAAGGGTCAGGACGCCAATCGTGAACGTTCCGCTCATTCGGCACTCCCTGTTTCGACGACGAGGATACAGTCGTCCCGCTTGACCAATCCGCCCTTGAGGACCCTGGCGAAAATTCCCTCCTTGGGCATGACGCAGTCGCCCGCCTGATAGAATATAGCGCACCGGGTATGGCAGATTTTGCCAATCTGAGTCACTTCGAGCAGCACAGTCGAACCGATCTGCAAACGGGTGCCAATGGGCAGGGAATAAAGTTCGATACCCCGGGTCGTCAGATTTTCAGCAAAGTCTCCGGGACCGACGTCGAGACCGGCGGCGCGCATTTTGTCGATGCTCTCCAGGGCCAGCAGGCTGACCTGGCGATGCCAGTCCCCACCGTGACCATCGCCTTCGAGACCGAATTTTTCCACCAGCATGGCGCTGCCAACATCCTTTTTGCGTTCCCCCTTGCCCGGGCTGGTACAGACCGCGACAATCGTTCCCTGCTGCATAGGTTCTCCTGACCCGCCACTTCTGAATGAGACGACGGACTCCCGTTAATTTTTCTTCTCTTTGGCCAACAGCATGCGCCGCGCATTGTTAACGATCACCGAGGAAACATCACGGCTCTTGGCCAACGACTTGAGATCCTTATCGGTAAGGATGGTCATGAAACGCAGGGCCTTGGGCAAAGGGGTCCGGTTATGCAGCACCAGTGCCCGTTTGATTTCGTAGTTCTTGAGCCACTCATTGTTCATGACGATCAAACGGATCAGTTCGTCGCTGGAACTTTTATTTTTGGCGATGGCCAACACCTCGCCATCGGTAATCCGCGGATTTTTCAATACAGCCGAAGAGACCAGTTTATTGGCGTCCTTGATGAAAATATTGCGCCACTCCTTGTCTCCGGTCAACGCCATCTTGATTTTTTCGGCAACCGGCAATTCCAGAGACATCTGGTACTTGGATAGATTCTCGGGGTCGACCTCCGCCTCGCCCGTGGCATCCCCTTCGGCGGCGTTTTCAGCCTCGGCCAAAGGCTCTTCCACGAGCAGACCGAATTTTCGCTTAACTTCCGGCTCGGTCCGTGAGTTGACCGTTAGAGCTTCGGCAATTTCCGGGTGGGCAGCAAGCAGTCGCCGATGCCCAGCAATCAAAGCAAATATCGCTCCATTACAATGCGCGGCGACATTTTTCAACGTGGTCGGAGCAACCCTGGGATTTTTCAACAGCGCGCCGATCACCCGGGGATCATCCAACCGGACCCGGGCAATCAGCTCAAGATGCTTGGGATGCAGCTCATCCCCCGCCGCAAGGGAAGCCAGCGCGTCGCCGTCGAGGGCGGACATCGCCGTGGTAATCGCGCTTTTCAGCTCAGAATCGCCACTCTGGAAAAGAAACAGGTGTACGGTCAGCAAATCTTTCAGCGGCAGGTCGGTTTCGCCGCGAACCACCGCCAGTTGTTCTTCGAGAGAAGCCTCTTTAACCAGCCGGGCCACCTCGGGCGAAACCGTTAATCGTACGGTATTGTTGGTGCTCATGCCATCCCTTCATCGGTGGTTACGGACGATCTCGGCTTCAAGACCGATGGACCGGGCCTGCTTCGCCGCTTTTTCCGCCGTCGACAGATCCGGGAAACTGCCGAATTTCAAGCGCGACAGGGTCAACTCAACCTCGGTCTTTTCTTCTTCGACCGTGATTCCCTTCTGGAGAAGTCCATCGGCGAACGCCCGGGCCTTGCCGATCTCATAAAAGGAGCCCGCGTAAACCGCCAACTGATCGCCACGCTGCAGGTAAAAAACATTCTGGTCGACTTTCGCCAATTCGGCGGCTTTCTGTTTGGCGACGTCCGGTGCATAGACCCCGACCAGCAGTCGAGTCATGGGCATGATTTTCTTGAGCGGCTCCACTTTTCCCTCAAATCCGATCTGGCGTATTTTCGCCAGGGCCTCGTCTCGGTTGACATAATCGACGAAGGCTCCGGCCTGGATATAATATTTACCGGCCGCGACCGGCTTTTTCGCCACCACCGGTGTCTTTTTCCGCGCTACTTCCGTCACCTGCACGTTTTTCTCCGGGAGGGCCTGAGCCGGTGGCGATATCACCGCCGGTTCCGGGACGGCAAGCTTCGTTTCGACGGTCGCCGGCACTGGAGCTGGATCGGTCGGCAAAACTTCGCGTAACGTCCCCTTGGGGATTTCCGCTTCCAGCACGGGGTTGCCGTCGATCTGAACCGTTTCACCCGTCGGCATGGCGGACCCGGTGGACGATTCAGGCCGCTCCGGCATGGCCAGGGTCTGCTTGGCCGTCTCCGCCGGACGCTTGGCAGCGGCCGGCGGAGACGGACTGGTCGTGAAATAATAGAATCCGGCAGCGGACAAAACCATCACCAGCAGACCGTACAGCACCATGCGCGACGAAGACCGTTTGACCGTTTCGGCGGCGGGTTCTTCAACCATGGCTGCCGGAGGTTTTTCTTCGATAACAGGCTCAGGGGATGGCTGGGGAACGGCCGGGGCCGACTCCCGATCCATGGCGTCGAGGTCGAAATCCCCGCCGGGCTCGCCTGTGCCATCGGCGTCATCTTCGAGCGAGCCCCAGCCATCATCGCCGGAAAAATCCTCGCCGACATCTCCGAACGTGAAATCCTTGTCGTCATCCGCCATCTTCTAAACACCTCGTTTGCAAACGGTCAGCAGATCAATTGTCCTTGTTCATCTCAGCCAGGATCTTGGCCATCAGATGGGCAGGGACTTCTTCGTAATGGGAAAATTCCATGGTGAACAAGCCCCGGTCCGAAGTCATCGAACGCAATTCCGGGGCGTATTTGAGAACCTCGGCCATCGGCACCAGCACGGCGATATTCTGGCTGCTTCCCTGGGGCTCGACGCCAAGAACCTTACCGCGTCGCGAATTCATGTCGCCAATCACGTCGCCGACGCAATCGTCCGGCACCATGATCTCCATGTGCATGACCGGCTCAAGCAAAACCGGGTTGGCTTCTTCCATGGCTTTTTTGAAAGCCATGGAACCGGCAATTTTAAACGCCATTTCCGACGAGTCGACCGAATGGTGGGAGCCATCGAAAAGGGTAAGTGAAAAGTCCTGAACCGGGTAACCCGCCAGGATGCCGTGTTTCAGCGACTCATGCACCCCCTTGTCGACAGCTGGAATAAACTGCCGGGGAATAACCCCGCCGACGATCTTGTCGATGAACTGGTATCCTTCGCCGCGGGGAAGCGGGGCGATTTCGATATGCACATCGGCGAACTGGCCGCGGCCGCCGGATTGTTTTTTGTGCCGGTAATGCTGCTTGACCGCCTTCTTGATGGTCTCTCGGTACGGCACCTTCGGCTCCTTGAGCAGAACCTCGACGCCGAACTTGCGCTTGAGTTTTTCGACGGCGACCTCGACATGCACCTGTCCCATGCCGGAGAGTATCATCTCTTTCGTTTCCGCGTCACGCTGAACCTGGTAGGTTGGGTCTTCTTCCATGATCCGCTGCAGCGAACTCATGATCTTGTCTTCGTCCCCCTTGCTCTTGGCTTCCAGGGCAAAAGAGATCACCGGTTTAAGCGCCATCGGACTCTCGAAGAGAATCGGCTTGGCCCCGTCGCAAAGGGTGTCGCCGGTCGCCGTTTCCTTAAGCTTGGCCACGGCGACGATGTCTCCGGCCTCGGCTTCGGTAACGGCCCTCTGTTTTTTGCCTTCCAGTTCAAATATCTGGCCGATGCGCTCAGTGGTATCCTTGTTGGGATTATAGACCACTGAATCGCTCTTGAGAGTTCCCGAATAGATCCGGAACAAGGTCAATTTACCGGTATAAGGGTCGCTGATGGTTTTGAACACCATGGCCGAAAAGGGTTCTTTCGGATCGGGCCGGCGCTGCTCGTCCTTGCCGGTCTTGGGATGGGTGCCGTACTGGATGCCCTTGTCGATCGGCGAGGGCAGGCAGTTGACGATAAAATTAAGGAGGTTGCGCACCCC
>MHXM01000054.1:16408-29846 GCA_001825565.1 Desulfuromonadaceae bacterium GWC2_58_13 | reverse complement strand
GTCAGAGTTCCTTCCCGCAAACCGAGCAGAATCTCGTCCCGGTTGAGGGATTCGGTTTCAAGATACTTTTCCATCAGTTCGTCATCCGCTTCGGCAGCCGCTTCGACCAGAATGGTCCGCACCCGCTCGGCCTCTTCGAGATACTCGGCCGGGATGTCGGTTTCATCGTAAGTCCCCTTGTCATCGAACTTGAAAAACCGGGCCTTCATGTCGACGAGATCGATAATCCCCTTGAAATCCTCTCCGGATCCAACCGGCAGGGTCACGGCGATGGCGCGGGTCGAAAGACTTTTCTGGACATCGTCGACGGCCTTGAGGAAGTCGGCGCGGTCGCGGTCCATCTTGTTGACGAACACGATCCGCGGCACTTCGAACTCGTTGGCCCACTCCCAGATTTTCAACGATTGGGCTTTGACGCCGTCGACGGCGGAGACGACCAGCACGGCGCCACCGAGAATACGTAGGCAGTTGCGGGTATCATGGAGAAAGTTGGTGTAGCCGGGAGTGTCGACGATGTGCAGGCTGCAGTCCCGCCATTCGCAGTGGTTAAGGCTCGAACTGATGGTGATCTGGCGCTTGATCTCTTCAGGCTCATAATCCATGGTCGAGGTGCCGTCGTCCACCCGCCCAAGGCGATCGGTCATCCCGGTATTGAAGAGGATGGCCTCGGTAAGCGAGGTTTTCCCGGCATCCCCTTGCCCCACAATTCCCAAGTTACGCAGTTTGGCCGTTTCATACTTTCCCATGATTCCTCCTTACATTTCACCCCGGGGTGAAACCAGTTAAAGGATTGACTTCAGGAAACAACGAACAGGGGGGAACATCCCCAGCAAAACTAATAACGTGACCCTTTGCGAGCAAACCTTTAATGGTCGAAACTCTTGCTCCCTCCCTTATTTCGATGATAAATGATCAACAACCCTTCCAGCGTCAGCATCGGCTCGACCTCATCGATCGCCTTCGAATCGCCGGAAATCAGCGGCGCCAGCCCACCGGTGGCCACCACCAGGGCAGACTCGCCGGCTTCCTGTTTCATGCGGGCGACGATTCCATCGACCAACCCGACATACCCATAGAAAATTCCGGACTGCATGCTGTTCACGGTGTTTTTGGCGATCACCTGGGGAGGCCGCGACAGATCGACCCGCGGCAGCTTGCTGGCCCGTTCGAACAGGGCCTCGGCTGAAATAGCCACGCCGGGAGCAATGGCGCCGCCGAGATATTCGCCTCTGGCGGAAATGTAGTCGAAGGTCGTCGCCGTGCCGAAATCGACGACGATCAGACTGCGTCGATATTTTTCGTAAGCGGCCACGGCGTTGACGATGCGGTCGGCACCGACTTCCTTGGGGTTATCGTAAAGAATCGGCATCCCGGTCTTGATTCCGGGACCGACCACATAAGGTTTTTTGTCGAAATAGACCTGGCAGAGCGCGACAAAAGTGTTCAGCAGCGGTGGCACCACGCACGAGATGATGACATCGTCCACCTCCTTGAATCGCAATTCGGAAAACCCGAATAGACGGTCGATGAGAATGGCGTATTCGTCGACGGTGCGGGTTTTGTCGGTGGTGACGCGCCAGTTTTTGATCAGGTTTTCCCCGGCGTAAAGACCGAGAACCGTGTTGGAATTGCCGATATCGATAACCAGAAGCATAGATTCAACCTATTCGACCCGTCGGAATAAAATATAGCACCTTGACCAGCGTATCAAAGGGGCTTGACATCGCCAGCCATGATTTTTTCCCGCGTGCCGTTGTCCGTTCGCACCAGCAACGCGCCGTCGGTGTCCAACCCCTCCACAGTCCCGCGCAGGATTCGACTCTGGCAATCGACCTCGACCTGCCGCCCGACCAGGTCGCAGAGTTCTTCCCAGGCGCTGACGATCGGGGCGAAACCCTGGTCGAGATAGGTCAGATAAAGCCGGTCCAGGTGGCGGTACAGGGTCCGGGCAAAGGCCAGACGGGAAACCGCTTCGCCCTTTTCCAGGGCCACCGAGGTGGCCGGATAACGCAGGTCTTCGGGAAATTGGGCAACATCCATGTTCAGATTGACGCCGATACCGAGAATGATGTAGCGCACCC
This sequence comes from Desulfuromonadaceae bacterium GWC2_58_13, assembly GCA_001825565.1. Classification (GTDB taxonomy): domain Bacteria; phylum Desulfobacterota; class Desulfuromonadia; order Desulfuromonadales; family Trichloromonadaceae; genus Trichloromonas. The sequence goes on along the minus strand of MHXM01000054.1, from coordinate 27,765 downwards.
CTTCGGTTTCGGCGTTCATTTCGTTGAGCAGGCCGGCGACCTTTTTGCCGCTGAGCAAGATGTCGTTCGGCCACTTGACCGAGGGGGACAATCCGCTGACATCGCGGATCGCCCGGGCCACCGCCACGGCGGAAATAAAGGTCAGTTGCGGGCCGTCAAAAGGAAGAATCGGCGGGCGCAGCAACACCGAGGTGTAGAGATTCACCCCCGGCGGCGAGACCCATTTGCGGCCGAGACGCCCTTTCCCAGCGGTCTGCCGGTCGGCGATCACCACGGTGCCGGCGGGATGCCCCTGGTCGCCCAGTTCCCGGGCCCGGGTGTTGGTCGAGTCGGTTTCATCGAAAAAAACCAGCTCGCAGCCGACGACCCGGGTATCAAGGCCGGAACGCAGCTCTTCGATCATCAGTGCATCGGGCGAGGCCGCCAGACGGTAGCCGCGCGAAGTCACGGCATCGATGGTGTAGCCGAGGTCGCGCAGAAGACGGATTTTTTTCCATACGGCGGTGCGCGACACCCCCAGCTTCTGGCTGATCTCCTCCCCCGACACGAAGGTGCCCGGATGCTCGCGGAACAGGTTCAGGATGTCTTCGTGTTCCAGCTTTCTGCTCATGCGATCGCGAATCTTTCTACTGGAACAGCATGGAAATATCCACCGCTTGAAACGAGTGGGTGAGCGCCCCGACGGAGATAAAATCGACCCCGGTCTCGGCAATGGCCCGCACGGTTTTCAGGTTGACTCCGCCGGAAGCTTCGGTCAATGCCCGACCGCCGATCAACTGCACCGCTTCGCGCAAGGCATCGGGGCCCATGTTGTCGAGCAGGATGATATCGGCGCGAGCGGACAGGGCGGCGCGAACCTCATCGATATCGCGGGTTTCCACTTCGATCTTAAGGGTGTGCGGTACGCGGGCCCGGGCCCGTTCGATGGCGATCTCAACGCCGCCGGCCGCGGCGATGTGGTTTTCCTTGATCAGGACCCCGTCATAGAGGGAGGTACGATGGTTGCGGCCACCACCCATGCGCACCGAATACTTTTCGAGCACCCGAAGCCCCGGCGTGGTTTTGCGGGTATCGACCAGGGTGGCCCCAGTCCCCTCGACCGCCTTGACGAACCGGGACGTCAGGGTAGCCACCCCGCTCATGCGCTGCAACAGGTTCAACGCGACCCGCTCCCCCTGCAACAGCACCGCGGCATCCCCTTTGATCCAGGCCAGCACCTGACCACGACTAACCGTCCGACCGTCCTCCATGAGCTTTTCGAAAGAGACTCGATTGTCGAGCAGGTGAAAGACCCGGCCAGCCACGTCGATACCCGAGAGGACGAAATCGTCCTTGGCAACCAGTTCGGCGCGCCCGGGCGTTCCCGGCTCCACCGTCGCCAGGGTGGTGACATCCCCGAGCCCGATGTCCTCCTGCAGGGCATTCCGAATTATCCGGTCGATTTCAAACATTTGCACTCCTGTCTAACATATTGAAAACGCTTTTTTATAGCATAATTTCCGAAGCTGCCGCAACCGAAAAGCCCGGCCGTATAACAAAGTTATTTGGGCTTTACATTTCCTCTGGTTGTGCTAGAAAAAGGGGGTTGCGCAATATTTTACCTCGCATTTCCACTGGACTGCCGAACACCGCCCTTGTTTCTTTAATGTCATTCTCTACAGGAGTGTCTCATGCCAAATAAGTTGTTGATTTTTCTGGCGCTAGCATTTTTATTGCCATTCTCCGGCTGCGTCAGCAAGACGGTTTACCAGCAGAAAGTCGATGAAGCCGTTCAACTTTCCACCAGAATCGGGGAACTCGAAACCGAGTACCAGTTAATGATGGATAAAAACGGTTATCTGACCCAGCGCAACGGCGAACTCGACCAACGGCTGCGCGACGCTTTAAACAAGAGCTCGGCATTGCAGGAAGACCTGTTAAGGGCCAGGGTTGACCTTGACCGTCTGGAGAAAATCCTCTCGGCCCGCAGCGCCGAAGCGGGAGCCGCGATGTCCGACATGCGACAAACCATCGACCGTCTCGAAGAGCAGAACCGCGATCTTGCCCAGCAGGTCGAAAATGAGCGCATCGCACGGGAAGCCCGGGTCGCCCAGATGAAAAACACCTACGACGAACTGGTCGGCATGATGGATGCGGAAATCAAGCGGGGCGAGGTCACCATCTCCGAACTTCAGGGAAAACTCACCGTAAACATGGTGGAAAAAATTCTCTTTGATTCGGGAGAGGCCGAAGTTAAACCGGCGGGGATCGAGGTTCTGCGCCGGGTCGGCGGGATCGTGAAAGAGGTGCGGGACAAGGAAATCCGCGTCGAGGGGCACACCGACAATGTGCCGATCAGCCCCCGACTACAGCAGAGGTTCCCCAGCAACTGGGAGCTCTCGACGGCCCGGGCGGTCAACGTGCTGCACTTTCTGCAGGACAGTGTCGGCATTTCCGGAGACCGTATTTCCGCCTGTGGCTTTGGCGAGCACCGCCCGGTGGCCGACAACACCAGCCCTCAGGGGCGGGCCCAGAACCGCCGCATCCAGATTGTGCTGGTTCCCATCGAAACCCAGGTCGCCCAGAAACCGGCGCCGGGCCAACCTTAAAAAGCAGAATGCGCGACATCCACTACCTGTTCTGGGACAACGACGGCGTTCTGGTCGACACCGAACACCTTTATTTTCAGGCCTCTGCCGAAGTTCTGGCAGAGGCCGGCGTCCCGATCAGTCGCGAACAGTTCATCGACATTTCCCTGAAACGCGGACAAAGCGTCTTCGATCTGGCGCTCCGGCACAGCCGCGATCGCATCGACGACATGCGCGAACAACGGAATCGCCGCTACGCCGACCTGCTGCGGCAAGGAGTTCAACCCATGGCTGGCGTAACCGAGACCCTGCAACAATTACACGGCCGGGTCGGAATGGCCATCGTCACCAGTTCGCATCGGGATCATTTCGAAATCATCCACCGGCACACCGGGCTGCTCGGATTCTTCGATTTCGTCCTGACCCGCGAAGACTACACCCATTCCAAGCCTCATCCCGAACCCTACCTGAAGGCGCTCGCCAAAAGCGCCCGTTCCGCCCGCCATTGTCTGGCGATCGAAGACTCCGAGCGCGGACTGAACGCCGCCTTGGCTGCCGGATTGGCTTGCGTGGTCATTCCTGGAGACCTCAATCGACAGACGGATCTGTCATCGGCCCACCGGATACTTGCGCACATTTCCGAGATTCCGGATCTTGTTTTCACCCCCTCGGCCACCGAGAAATGACCTGCGCGGCCTCCTCATTACAATCAGTGAATACATCGAAAGCCCTCTTCAAAGCCTTCTGTCATCCCCAAAACGTCTCAATGTTGCGACAAACAAAACCTGTTCACACCATTTTTTCACTTGAAATATTCCTGAGCCAGTTATACTATTGGCCAACTCTGGTTCCTTCGGGGACTGGAGGGTGACCCCGTGTACTCCCCCCCTCCGTACACGGGGTCTTTTATTGTCCAAAATCCCCCTCTTACCGGCACCAAAATCCCACAGAAAAACAAATCTGACCCGGCTTATAATTTTAGTTGATTTTGCCGGCAGACTTTAGTATTATCCGCACATTGCTCCCCTGGTTCCCCAAAACAACCAGGGGGATTTAGCCCCGTGATACCCCTCCTTCACGGGGCATTTTTTTGTCTTTCCCCCGCCTCCTTCCCGCCATCCTCCCCCCTCAAGACATTTGCCAAACACGGTCCGGGTGATAAAATCTAATGAAACACATCAACCGGAGGCACCATGACCGGAAATGATCATGACGACCCGACTGAACGGCCTTGTCGAATCGATCCTCGCTCCCTAGGGGAGGAGGGGGCCGCCCGGCGCAATCACTTGATTTTCGAAAAAAGCCCTTACCTGCTCCAGCACGCCGAGAACCCCGTCGCCTGGTTTCCCTGGGGCGACACCGCCTTTGCCATAGCCCGCCGTGAAAACAAACCGATCTTCCTCTCCATCGGCTACTCCACCTGCCACTGGTGCCATGTCATGGCCCACGAATCGTTTGAACACCCGGACGTCGCGGCCGTGCTCAACCGCGCCTTCGTATCCATCAAGGTGGATCGTGAAGAACGGCCCGATATCGACCAGGCCTATATGACCGCCTGCCAGCTGCTCACCGGCAGCGGCGGCTGGCCACTGAACCTTGTCCTGACCCCCGACAAGAAACCGTTTTTCGCCGCCACCTATCTCCCCCGGCAGCGCCATCGAGGCATGGCCGGCCTGATTGAAATTCTCGAACGGATCAGTCATGCCTGGCAAACCGACCAGGCCGGCATCCTGCAGAGCAGCAGCCAGATCACCTTCGCCCTGCTTCAGCACAATCTGCCGACGGGCGAGAACCATCCCCTGATGGATCAGCCACTGCGGGATGCCGGTCCCGATTACCAGAAAGCCTTTGATCGGGATTACGGCGGTTTTGGCGACGCCCCCAAGTTTCCCGCGGCCCACAACCTTTCGCTGCTGCTACGTCTGGCCCGTCGTTTCAATGCTCCGGAAATGGGGCAAATGGCCTTGTGGACTCTTCGGCGGATCCGTCGGGGCGGCATCTATGACCAGATCGGCCACGGCATCCATCGCTACTCGGTCGACCGGGAATGGGTCGTTCCTCATTTCGAAAAAATGCTCTATGACCAGGCCATGCTGATTCTCGCCTGCACCGATGCCTTCCAATACAGCGGAGAACGGGATTTCCGGCAGACCGCACTGGAAACCGCCGGCTATGTCTGCCGCGATCTGGGTGATCCCCGGGGAGGTTTTCACAGCGGCGAAGACGCCGATTCCGAAGGAGCCGAAGGAACCTATTACGTATGGACGCCGTCACGGGTTCACGAAGTACTCGGCCATGAAGCCGGCACCGTCTTTTGCCGAAGTTTTTCTATCGATGAACAGGGGAATTTCGAGGGCAAAAGCATCCCGGTGATGCGCGATGGGGTGGCGGAACTGGCACAAAAAGCGAGGGTCGACCCAACCGCCCTGGCCGCCCTGCTCGAAGAGAGTCGACGGAAACTGCTGGCGGTTCGGCAGCAACGGGTGCGCCCCCATCGCGACGACAAGGTTCTCACCGCCTGGAACGGGCTGGCCATCGCCGCCCTGGCCCGGGCCGGCGCGGTCTTTGGCGAGCCCACCCTGGTCGAGGCGGCCCGCCGCGCGGCCCGGTTCATCCTCGCCGAGTTGCGCTGGCCGGACGGGCGGCTGCTGCGCCGTTGGCGGCAAAACGAGGCTGCGGTCCCCGGATTTCTGGAGGATTACAGTTTTCTCTCTTGGGGGCTGTTCGAGCTGTACCAGGCCGACTTTCACCTGGAGGACCTGAAAACCTCTTTGGAATTGACCGAGCAGATGATCGACCTTTTCGACGATGGGCAAAACGGTCTGTACGATACCGGCAGGGACGCCGAAGTGGTGCTCGATCGAGGCCGGTCACTGCAGGACGGCGCGCTCCCTTCCGGTTGTTCGGTGGCCGCCCTCAACCTGCTGCGGCTGGGACGAATCTGCGGGCGAACGGATCTCGAACAACGCGGCGAGCAACTGCTGCAAAATGGCATGATCCTGTATGCCGATTATCCCAGAGCCTATGCCCAGCACCTGATCGCCCTCGATATCGCCCTCAGCCCACCGACCGACATTGTGCTGGCGGGTGGGTTCGAAGACCCGAAAGCCGAACAATTTCTGGCATCCCTGCGTCAGGTGTTGTTGCCGGAAGCCGTGATCAGCCTGACCGATAAAGCCGATCCGGAACTGACCGCACTCATCCCGGCCGCCGCCAACAAGCCGCCGATTGCCGGGGAAACCACCGCCTACGTCTGCCGCAATCGGAGTTGCCGGGCTCCGGCGACAACAGTAGGGCAGATGATCGACCAACTGGATGAAAAACCTGCATGACCCTGCGCGAACCATCCGTCGCCGCCCGCGCTACCCCTCCAGCACCTTCAGCAGGTGGGGCACCAACTGCTTTTTGCGGGACAGCACCCCTTTGAGTTCATAAACGTTTTCCTCCAACCGGGGATAACCGATCACGTACGGAAACTCACGGCCGCCGAGGGCGAGCAGCAAACTGGTTCCCTGGACGATATCGGTCACCAGTAAACCGGCGGCATCAAGCCCACGCTCGTCTTTTAATTTGGCCAGACTGTCGGCGATGTCGTTTTTCAAGGCGTGGAATTCGTGAAAACTGACAACTTCGACCTGACCAACGCCGAAGGCACGTTCGCCGGCCCGGTACTCCTTGAAATCGGCCAGAATCAGCTGACGCGCCGACGGATAGGCCGCCAGCGCACTGCCTGAGGCGAACAGGCGCTGACCATATTCCTGAGGATCGAGGCCAGCCAGTTCCCCGAGCCAACGGGAATACTCACGGTCGAGTTCGGTGGTGGTCGGCGACTTGAGAATCACCGTGTCGGACAACAGACCGGAAAGCATCAGTCCAGCGGTGGACGGATCGGGCCTGATCCCGGCCTCGCGATAAAGGGTGGCCACCACCGTGCAGGTACTCCCCAGGGGCTGGTTGACGAACCGGATGGGAGTGTCGGTATGAAAGTTTCCCAGCCGGTGGTGATCGACCACCTCGGTAATCTCCACCTTGTCGGCGCCGGCCACCGCCTGGGACAGCTCGTTGTGGTCGACCAGCACCAGCTTGATCGGCGACGGCGCCAGCAGGGTACTCTTGGTCGCCACCGCCGCCACCCGTCCGTCACCGTCGAGCACCACCGCGCCCGGATCGCCGCCGTGCATCAGTTTGAGACGCAATTCGTCGAGGCGATCCTGCAATCCAACCGTCAGGAAATCGGCGCCGACCAGGCATCTGACCGGGGTGGCCAGGCGGGTCAGCCAGGTGCTGGTGGCGGTATCGAAAGGGGTCGACAGGATGGTGACGCTCCGTTCCTTTCCCCGCTGTACGATGTCGTCGGCAATCGGCAGATTGCCGGTAACGATCAGCACTCGAACGCCCGCTTCCACCCCCTCGCGCTGGATGAACTCGCGGTCCCCGGTAATCAGAATGATTCGTCGTGGATCGAGGGGGGCGATTTTCCCCCGGAACGTGGCCGAGGCCATGGCGCCCACGTAGAGATCGAGATCCTCCTCGACCCGGGCGTCGACCAGGTTGATCGCGGTCGCCTTGAGGCATTGGCGGATCGAGTCGGGCGAAGCGGTCACCCGGCGGATTTCCGCCTCGCGGCTCGGCACCAGGAATTTTTCCGCAACCTTCTTCAGCACCAGCAGTCCCAAGGGGCGTCGATCGTCGTCAAGCACCGGCAGCAAGCGAATGCTGTGGGCATGAAACAATTCGAGCGCCTGCGCCAAAGGAGCATCCCCGGCAATGGTAACCACCTCGCTGCGAATGACATCGCGAACCCGGGGATAGACATCGACCAGCAACTTTGGCCGGGGCACCGAGAGGGTATCGATGACGAACTCGGTCTGTCGGTTGAGATCTCCGGCCCGGGCCGGCTCGATGTTGTTAATCCCCTGCCGGGAGCGCAGCCGAGCGTAGGCTATGGCGCTGCAAATGGAATCGGTGTCGGGGTTTTTATGCCCGATCACGTAGGTGGTGTTTCTATTCATGTGGACTCCTTGATGGCCCGCCTGCCGGCGGGTTTATTCTTTTGTCCGCGACGATTCGACCAGCGTTCCGAAAACGTCGCCCAGTCCGATCACATTTTCGACAATCCCCCGGGCCGGCAGCCGGCCCTCATCGAACCAGATATACAAGGCCCCGCCCGCCGTTTCGAACACCTCGGGATCGAGAAGGACCTTGACCAGCATGCCCTCGGCAGGAAAAAAGTCGGGGCGCACCCGCAGGGGGTCGAGGAGCACCTCCGCCTCGATAGTGGTCATCCCCTTCCGGGAAAAGGTCGGGATACGGTAGCGGCCGCCGGGAACAATCGGGCCGAAAAAACCGGCCTGAAAGTTAAAAAATGCGGTAAGGATATCATTGGGCGGCGTCCCTTCGGCCATCGGCAGCCTCTCCGCGGCGCCGAGCACTCCATTCCGTCCATGCTGGTAGCTCACCTGTCGCCTGGCATGATCGAACAGGTAAAGCTTACTTCGATCCTTGCGCTTGGCCCCCCGCCCCTTGATGATCTGGGATTCGTGGGAAAGCGCCCGTAGCGGCCCCTCGGTCGTCCGTTCCATCACCGAAACATAACGCTGCACCCGGTCCGAAGTCAGCCATGCTGCGGCCCCAAGGGTTCGCGCCTCAAGTACCGCTCGATAGGTTCCGGGGCGTGGTCCGGCGGCAAACGACAAAGAGCCTTCGGCAATGGAATCGAACCAGAGAAAGTCAATATTGAAGCATAAATGCTGGCCGAGCCAGCGGTCGAATCCGCCAACGGCAGGGTCGCCCGCCGACGATCGTGGCGGCAGCGGCTCCAGCGGCGCGCCGGTGGCCCCGGCAACAACAAGCAGCAACAACGACCCCAGTAGCAGGATGTGTTTCACAGGCGGAGAACTCCATAAAAAATTCGTGGCCGGCAAGTGAATTCACCTTCAAAACAAGCCTTCATATACCCCCGCAAATACTCATAAAGCCGCAACGGCGCTAAGTCTACCTGCTGTTGCCCGCGAAGTCGAGCTCATCCCGGGGAGAATTGAAACGGAATCATGTTATTTGTTGACAATTACTGTTTAAAAGAAGCATAATTTACATTCATATATTTGGTTATTACCAAGAAAAAACCTGTGCAAACAGGGGGGAGATTGCCAATGGATACGTCCGTGGAATTCGACAAGTCACAAAGTTTTGACCGCGAGGCTGAAATCCTCAAGGTTCTGGGACATCCGGTGCGCCTGAAAATCGTTGCCGGGCTCATGTCCCAGTCGTGTAACGTTAAAAAAATCTGGGAATGCCTTGAGCTGCCCCAGGCGACCGTTTCCCAGCACCTGGCCCTGCTGAAGAACAAAGGGGTCATCCTGGGGCGTCGGGATGGGGTCGAGGTCTACTACCAGGTCGTTTCGGACGAGGCCCGCAAGATTGTCGGCGCACTCTTCGAGTGTTCGCCCTGCAAATGACCCGAGTGGTTCTGCGCCAGGGGCATGATCGCCGCGTCCGTAGCGGGCATCCCTGGATTTTCAGCAACGAAATAGATCACACTGATCCGGAACCCGCCGCGGGAGAGGCCGTTGAAGTTTTCAGCAACCACGGCGATTTTCTTGGCACCGCCTATTTCAATCCCCGCTCGCTGATCGCCGCCCGCCTTCTTTCCCGGCAACGGGAATCGATCGACAGTCCCGATTTCTTCATCAAACGCATTCAAAGTGCTTTTGCATACCGTCAGCGGATTTATCCGGACGAAAACGCCCTGCGTATCGTCCACGGCGAAGGGGACGGCCTCCCGGGGCTGGTAGTCGACCGCTACGGCGATGTGCTCTCGATCCAATTGCTCACACTCGGCATGGAACACCGGCGGCCGGCCATTCTGGCGGCGTTGCGGGAGATTTTCAGCCCGCAAGCCATCGTCGCCCGCAACGACGTGGCGGTTCGTGAACTCGAAGGACTGCCGCAACAGGTGGAATTGCTGGAAGGGGAATTACCCGCCGAACTGGTCGTTACCGAACACGGGCTGAAATCGCGGATCGACATCACCGGCGGACAAAAAACCGGACATTTTCTCGACCAGAAGGAAAACCACCTGGCCCTTAAGGGGCGGGTCGAGGGCCGCCGGGTGCTTGATCTGTTCTGCTATTCGGGGAACTGGTCATTGCACGCCGCCCACTTCGGCGCCCGGGAGGTGATCGGCGTCGATATCTCGGCCGCCGCCATCGCCCTGGCCCGGGACAATGCCCGCATCAACGGTTTCGAGCCAATCTGTTCCTTCGTCAAGGCCGACGTCTTCGAACTGCTGCGGGACATGGGCCGCGATCGTCAGCGGTTCGGCGCCGTCGTTCTCGACCCGCCGGCCTTCGTCAAGAGCCGTAAAAAACTCCCGGAGGCAATCAAGGGATACCTGACGGTCAATCGCCGCGCCATGGAACTTCTCGAACCGGGAGGCACCCTGTTCACCTGCTCCTGCTCCTACCACATGGACCGCGAAACCTTTGTCGAAACCCTGCGCCAGGCCGGGCAGCAGGCCGGACGCACCCTGCGACTGGTGGAGATGCGCGGTCAGGCCTACGATCATCCGGTGCTGCTCGCCTGCCCCGAAACCGAATACCTCAAATGCGCCGTGCTGCAGGTGCTGTAGGGGCAGCCCCTCGGCCTCCCCGGACGAACACGAGGTTCGCCCCTACCGGACCACTCCCATCCCGTAAATCACCTGATAGGTCGCGGGAACCCGCCCCCCTAAGCCATGCCGCTCGCGGTAGATATCCATCATCCGCTGCATGACGCGGCGCGAGGCCAGCCCCGAAGGACCGGCACTGCTGGCGTTTTGGGCGCCGATTTTTTTCAGGCTCCGCAGAAGGGCCGGCACGTCGGCGTGATACTCGATCTCATCGGCCATCTCGACCCGAATATCGACAAACCCCGCGAACTGCAAGGCCGCGCAAACCTCGCCGAGCGTTGGGAATCCCTGCACATGCGACCCCCGCGAACAGCCGCACTCGGCCACTGCCTGGCGATGAGAATCTCGCAGTTCGTACAGGGTCTGTTCACCAAACAGGGCGACGGCCAAACGACCGCCCGGCTTCAGTACCCGGGCGCTTTCGGCAAAAGCCCGTGGCAGATCGTTGACCCACTGGTACATCGACGAGGAAACCATCAGGCCGAACATCTTCGACCGAAACGGCAGACTCTGGGCATCGGCATCAAGGGGCATCGCCCCGTGGACGATGCGAGCCGCATGGCGGGTCATACCGTGAGCGATGTCGGAAATCACCAACGGCAGGTGCGGATATTGATCGGCAAATTTCTGTCCGAGCACGCCGGTGCCAACCCCCACCTCAAGCACGGGTCCAGCCACCTGGTCCGTGGCGCGCAAACGGTCCAGCAACCCATCGACCACCCGCTTTTGCACTACGGCATAGCGATCGTAATCGGTGGCATGACAGGAGAAATGCTGTCGCACCCGGCCGCCGTCGATCTTGGGGCGGGTCATGCAAGAAACTCGCGCCATTGCCTGAAAACCTCCTGGGGACGACTGAAGAAGGGCGCATGGGAGACCCCGGGCACCAAGGACAGCCGGGCATCGGGAATTTTTTCCGCAAGATAGCGACCGGCTTCCGGCAGAGTAATGACATCCTGGTCGCCATGCATGACCAGGGTCGAACAGGCGATTCCGGCCAGCAACGGCCGTTGGTCGGCACGGCGCAAGGTTTCAAGGGATTCGTACGCCACCTCCGGTTCGGGCAGGCGGCCGGCGCGAACAGCCAGGTCGATGATCTGGCGATAGCGTTCGGGCGCCTG
>MHXM01000054.1:876-16372 GCA_001825565.1 Desulfuromonadaceae bacterium GWC2_58_13 | reverse complement strand
CATGGTTTTAATATAGTTGCGGTTCAGATTGCGAGCCATGGCACGTAGCTGGACATCGGGCAGGCCGTGCTCCCAACCGGGGCCAGCGGCGAACCGGGGAGTCGAACTGACCAGAATCAGACGGTCGACTTGCCCGGCCAGTACCTGACCGAGTTCGATGGCCACCTGCCCCCCCATCGACCAACCGAGCAAATTGAAATGACCGATCTTCTGCGATTCAATCCACAACCGGAGATCCGCCGCGAAGTCGACGAAGGCGTAGCCGGAACCGGCAGCGCTTGCCCCGTGCCCGCGAAGATCCGGCGCCAGCACCCGGAAATCCTCCGCCAACACCTCCATGGCCTCGGTGAAAACCGCCGACGACATGGACCAGCCGTGTAACAAAACCAGCGGTCGGCCGAATCCCCGTTCACGCCAGGACAAACGCCGTCCGTCGGGGAGGGAAAAAGACTTCATCCCGGCAAGTCCGCCAGGGTGTCGAGGATCAGTTCGGCGGCGGCACTCACCTCTTCCGGCCGATGGTCGGCCATCAGGGTGGCCCGCAGCCGGCATCGGCCGACAGGAACGGTGGGCGGCCGGATTCCCTGGATGAAAACTCCGGAATCGAGCAGGCGCCGGGCCGCTTCCATGGTCGGCACCGGTTCGCCGGTTAAAATCGGAACGATCTGGGTACGACTATCGCACAGGTCAACCCCTGCCTGCCGCAGACGCTCGGCAAAGAGCTTGCGGTTGGTCTCGAGCGCCTGCCGTCGTTGCGCGCCTTCCGGCCCGTCCACCAGATCGAAGGCGGCCAGGGAAGCCCCCAGCACCCCGGGAGGGAGACTGGTGGAAAAAATAAACGAACGCGACCGGTTGATCAGGGTGTCGATCACCACCCGGTCGGCGGCCAGATAAGCACCGAAACTGCCGAGGGCTTTGCCGAGGGTTCCCATGTGCAGGTCGACCCGGTCGAGACAGCCGAGCAGTTCGGCCGTCCCCCGACCGGTGGCTCCGAGCACCCCGGTGCCGTGGGCGTCATCGACCATCAACAGGGTATCGTAGCGATCCTTGAGCGCCACCAGCTCGGCCAGTGGGGCCATATCGCCGTCCATGCTGAAAATCCCGTCGGTAACAATCAGAAACCGGCCGAGGCGACGACTCGACTCGGTCTGCAGCAATGATTCCAGAGCGGCCATATCGCGGTGGGGATAAACCAAGGTCCGGGCTTCGGAAAGCCGACAGCCGTCGATGATCGAGGCGTGGTTGAGCTGGTCGGAAAAGATGACGTCGCCGGGACCGGCCAGCCCTTGCAGGATGCCGGTATTGGCCGCGTAGCCCGAATTGAACACCAGCGCCGCCTCGGTGTTTTTGAAGGCGGCGATGCGCTGTTCCAACCGATCGTGCAGCTCCATGGTACCGGAGACCAGCCGACTGGCCCCGGAGCCAACCCCGAAACGACGGGTCGCCGCGCAACTCGCCTCGATCAGGTCGGGATGACCGGCCAGTCCCAGGTAATTGTTGGAGCAGAGCAGCAGCACTTCACGGCCGTCCAGCATCACTCGGGGTCCCTGCGGGCCGGCAATGGTCTTCAGGGTCCGCAGCATCCCCAGCCCTTGTAACTCCTCCAGATTTTTCCTCAGTTCGCGCATGGCCCTTCTTTCCAGATGCTGGTGCCGCCAATTTCGCCGACTTCATCGATAAGCAATACCGAGTGTTCAAGAAACCCGCTGAGCGCATCCAGATCGAGCCCGGCACCGCGCACGAAAAAAGCGCGCCCCCCCCGCTCATCGCCTAACGGCTTGAGATGAGGGAAACGGACGTAACCACGGTCACGGGTCGCCACATAACCGGCCGTGTAGTCCGGATCGTCGGACCAGCACAGCTCGGCCAGCACCTGGGGCGCCGACAGCACTTTGGTCGCCAGTACCAGGGCCTCGCGGACATGAGGATTATCCAGCCCACGCGGCGCCAACCGCCGCCGCAACTCCCCTTCGGCCGCCGGGGTCAAATCCATGCGGCTGGCCCGCACCCCGCGGGACGGATCGGCTTCGAGCCGCGCGCCGGTGACCGCATCGACAAGCATGGCGCCGCGCATGCTGCAACCATTGACAGCCGCCCCCTGGGCGATCCCCGCGATTGCCGCATCGGCGGCCAAGACCTGCACACCCGCGCCCAAAAGCAACTGGCGGGCCGCCTGCCGCCCCTGACGATAGTCATCCACATGAAGGGTATGCAAATCGAGCAGCCGCCCATGACGGATCGCCTCGGTCGGCACCAGGTCGACGCTCAAGCGAATCTGCTCGGCCCGGCCACGAGGATGCCGCAGGGCGCGGCCAACCATCTCGGCGGCCAGGCGCTCCAGGTCTTGGGCCACGGCCAGGCGCTCGCATCCGGAAAGATGGCTCCCCTGACGATTGGCGTGCATTCGCAGGCTGTAAATGGAATCGCTCATAAAGCGGAAAATTATCATGCGATTCGCCGATTGTCAACACGAGATGCCGCCATGGTTGACAAGCGAAGGCATGAAATTTTTTCCCCGTTATGGTAGCCTCGCTACGCCTTCATCCTTTTGCCAACCCAGGAACGATCATGACCGACCTCGCTTCCCTGCTGCTCAAATCCGCGTTTGCCTGCTATCTGCTTTCGGCCAGCCTGTATCTGGTACATGTGACCGTCCGACGACCGGTATTCTGGCGCGCCGCCTTCGGTCTGGTGCTCATCGGCTTTGGCCTGCACACCTTCTGTCTGGGACTGCGCTGGTACCTGGCCGGCTATCTGCCGGTCACCAACCTCTTTTCAACGTTATTTTTTTTCAGCTGGGCTCTGGCCGCGACCTACCTCTACTTTGAACTGCGCTACCGAATTCATGCCTCCGGCCTATTCATCATGCTGCTCAACCTGCTGCTACTCGGCACCGCCCTGACTCGTGACGCCGCCCCAAGGCCCCTGATCCCGGCGTTGGACACGCCCCTGTTCACCTTGCACATCGTCTTCTCGTTTTTAGGGTATGCGTTTTTTGCCATGGCTTTTTCCATCGGTCTGCTCTATCTGCTGCAAAAACGACTGTACACCCCTCTTTTGCCGGATCTGATCCTGTTGCGCCAGCTGAACGAAGAATCGATTTTTCTCGGCTTCTGCCTTTTTACGTTGTGCATGATTTTCGGCGGCATCTGGGCCTACATCGCTTGGGGCTACTATTTTTCCTGGAACATCAAGGGCCTCTGGTCGTTTCTGATCTGGCTGTTTTACGGCGGCATGTGCCACGCCAAATTCGTCAGGCGCTGGCAAGGGACCGGCTACGCCCTGCTGTCGATGGCCGGGTTCGGCATCGTACTCTTTACCTACCTGGGGATCGGCCTGCTGTTAAGCAGCAACCATCCCCTGGACTGAACGAGGAAACCGACTCATGAACACTCGATCCTGGCCGCGGACATGGTGGAAATGGCTCTGTTCCCTGAAACTGGCCATCGTACTGGCCTCGCTGACGACCCTGCTGGGCATCGGCGGTTCTTTGTCGATCCCCTTTTATCCCCGAATTTTCGGCAGCATGGACAGCCTGCCGCTGGGCCGCTGGCTGTCGACCTTCGGCACCCAGCACGCCGGGATGACCTGGTGGCTGTGGTTGTGCTGCGCTTTGATCCTGATGCTTGGACTCAACACCGCCTGCTGCTTCATCGACTGGTTGCAGACTCTGCGGGCCCGCTGGCGCAAAACCGGCGAATACCTGATTCATCTCGGCTTCGTCCTGGTCCTTTCCGGCTACCTGTGGGGCAGCCTGTCCGGATTCCGCAGTGAAGGCAATCGCCTCGCCGTAGGGCAAACCCTGGCCATCGCGGCCATGCCGGGACACTACCTGCGGCTCGAATCCTTCGAGCCCATAATGAATGAAAGCGGCCGCCCGATTGACCTGCGCAACCACCTCACTCTGCTCAAAGGTGAAACCCCCCTGGTGCGCAAGGAGGTGCGAACCAACCATCCCCTGATCTGGCGGGGGCTGACGATACTGGCTGCTTCCTTCGATCGGGTCAACGACGGTTTTCTGTTTGATGTCGCCGGGCAAGGTCGAATGGAACTGCGTAACGGCAGCCGCATCCCTCTGCCCGACGGCGGCCAGGTCATCATCCGCGAGTACCTGCCCCATGCCGTCCGACTCGACAACGGCCGGATCGTCGCCGGCGGAGATACCCCGGTCAATCCGTCCCTGCTCTGTGAAATCGTCCTGCCGGGGCATGCTCCGCTAGAATACCGGTATTTCCTCCGCGGACCCGCGCCGCGGCAACTGGCGCAAAGAGGCTTGCAACTGATCCCGCGAGCGCCGGTTTATTCGCCAGTGAGCATCCTGACCATCAATCTCGATCCGGGAGCGCCGATCGCCATGGCCGGGGCTGCCACCATGACCATGGGCGTCGTTCTGGCAATGCTGTCCTTCTACTACAAGCGGAATCGAGGAGACCGCCCGGTTCTGTAAACCGGTCCGGGCAACCGGCCAAAACTCCGATTCTTCTTGAAATCCAAAGCTTTTCAAAATATTATTAAATTTATTTTGTCAATTATCTGCCCACCATCAATCAACGCTGTCTAAACGCCACCACGGTACTGATGACCCGAAGATCTATTCTCATCCTGTTTTTCATATTCTGCCTGCCTTTGCCAGCCCTGGCCGTTCTGACCCTGGGGACGGTTTTGCAAAAAGATACCCTGATTCAAACAGAGCGCCAAGCCGTCCAATTCGCCTCCGCCCTGCAAACTCAGTTGCACGAAGAAGTCAAAATCCGGATATTCCCTGACGAAACGACCTTGCATGCCTGGCTCAACCGCTATCAGCAGGTCGATATCGCAGCATTCAGCAGAGCGTATGTGCAACACCAGCCAGCCGGCGAATTTTTTCAACTCCACGGCTCGTCAGCGTTCGGTTCGCTGGCCCCGCTGGTTCTCCGTCAGGGCATCTCTCAACGGCTGCAGCACCGCCTTCAAACCGCGATTTCCGCGCTGGCCGCCGACCCCGCCGCTCGGTCCATTTTCCAAAAACCAACCGTGGTGGCCACCGCCTTCAAACCGGCCCAGGCGCCGCGCAAACCATTGACCAAAAAACGTCCCGCCGCTCCCGCTCCCACCGCGCCAGTGACGGCCGCGCCCGTGGCCATCAAGACCGCTCCCGCTTCCACCGCTTCCACCGCTTCTCCGCCGGTACCGGTGAAGGAACAACCGCCAGCGTCGCCCCCCCAGGCCACGACTACCCCGAACATCCCGCGTATCTGGTTGGAGCAGGACCCGGGCACGGCCCCGCCTGAGCAAGCGGGGTCAACCGTGACCCTGGAAAACCCGGCCGGGGAATTTCCTGAAACGGCCCCGCTCAAACCCGAAGAGAACCTGCAAAGCCAGTATTCCCGGAGCAACGGAAAACCGACGGAAGCGACATCCATGCACCCGGATTCCGACAAGAGCAGGTGGGTCGCCGGCATTGCCATCGCTATCATTCCCGTTGCCGGTGGATTCCTGTTTCTTCGCCGCAGGCGCCGTTCGAGCATCCGCACGGTCACTCGCGCGCCACGCGTGCCGCTGGCTCCCGCGCCTTCATTTACTTCGTCCCAGCGCGACGAAAGTCGGGCCATCGAACAAAAGGCAACCCTAACCCCATTGGCCCCCGAGATCGAAAAGCCGGAAGACATCGATGCGACGCCTCAGGCAACCGAGGGATCTGACCGGGAAGACGAATTATTTCATTATAAACAGGGGGCCACCGCCCTTCCAAATATTGCAAATGAAAACACGGCACCGACGGCCTTGCAGGACGGCGACAATTTTCATGATGCAGCGGCTGAAGAATCCTGGTTGGACGACACCATTGAACTGGAACCGTTGGATGAGGTCGCCGACCCATTCGTCGAAGCGCCCGAGAAGCTTGCCGAACCCGATGGTGAAATACGCGAGACGACCCCGACGAGCAAGAGCACCGGATTCGCAACAAACTGGAATGTCGATGAATTCGAGCCGATCGCCTTTGAAGCCGTGGAGAGCCCCTTAACCAATGGATTTAGGGACGCCTCGCCCGACTCTCCTGTCGACGATCCGACCGAGATGTCGGTAACAGGCGGGCCCGAAGACAGCGCAACCCCATTTGCCGCCGATTCCGCCGAAATGGTTAATTTCGAGGACGGCGAAGAGGGCTCGTTTGTCCCGCTGGAAGAACCCTACCTGACCTCAGTCGACGAGGAGACCGATATCCCGGCTCAAACCGGCAAAATGGACGACTTCCCGGTCGGCGCTGACGATTCCCGGGCCATGGACTTTTCCAACGTTGCGGTGTCGGATGCCTCCGGGATTGTGGAAACCGACGTTTTTGGGGCAACGACAGGTGCGGACGACAATCCGCTGGAACAGCCCCCGCTATCCCTAGACGACAGCGGACTCGGGCCTTTTTCCCTGGATCGCGAACCACCGATGCCGCTGGCTCAGGCTCCCGATTACCGGTCCTTTTTCCAATCCGATACGACCGCGGAACCGAACTCGCGCGCCACGACCAGTCTTCCCGTCAAAACGGTTTACCCGGGGACGATCGAACGCCCTACCTCCAGTTCCGGGCAGGCCATGTCGCTACGGATGAGAGGCGAACTGGGTCCCTCGCAGGTCCCCGCTCTGTTGAAATTGATCTCCGGACAGAAAAAAGCGGGGACCCTGGTGGTCCGCTCCAATCTGGATGAAAAACGCATCTATTTCCGCCGAGGGAAAATTGCCTCCGCCGCAGCCATAAATCGTGCCCGGCAGACCGAATCGGGCGCTCTAATGAACAAGTTCGGAGAGCTACTGGTTCAACAGGGCATCATTTCGGAACAAGCCCGTGACCGCACCGTGGAAATCTGCGCCCGCCAGCCTTTCCGACCAATCGGCGAAGTCTTGATGGAGACGTGCCACCTGAGTCACACGGATCTTAAAAACACCCTCCGGATGCTGATCGAGGAGATGCTTTTTTCCCTGATCCTCTTCCCCAAGGGAAGTTTTGAGTACATTACGGAAAAAAGCCCGATCCCTGCCGAGCAAGACCTGGCGATCAATATCAACGAACTGCTCAAGGAAGCGGCCGATCAGGCGGGAGAGTGGCGGGAATTACGAAAAGTGATTCCGTCGCTGGATACGGTGATGGAATACAAGGAAAACAGCCGCAAAAAGCTTCTTAACGCCCGCATGACCAGTCGTCAGGAATTGATCCTGTCACTGGTCGATGGCAAACGCACCATTCAGGAAATCTGTGACGAGGTCGGCATGCTCGAACTTGAAGTCTACAGGTTTCTTTGCCTCATGACCAAGGCCCGGTTTATCAGCCCCGTTCAGAAAGGCTCCTTCATAACAGCCTGAGACCGCCGGTTCGAAGGTTCCGCTTAGTCCCGTTCTTTCCAGGGCATGACGAAATCGGGCCGGGAGAAGGAGTATTCGTGCTGCATATGGTCGCGGCAGGTGCCGGCTATCAAGGCAACCACGTCTTCGGCAAAAACCAAACCGTCGGAAACGGGCAGCGCATATACCGGGACCTTTGAGTTTTCGGCGGAAATAAGCATCTCCCCCTCCTCCTTTTCAGCCCGCATATTTTTGTCCCGGTCAAGCCGGATCCCCATGAAATCGAGCCCGGAAAGTGCCTTTTCCCGAGCCGTCCAACCCATCTTGCTGTAATTGGAAGAAAATATCACCGCATCCAGACGGCCGATTGCCGCATGGTAGGCGCCGATATACTTCTTGAGGCGATACCCTTCCATTTCCAGGGCCAGACGACACTGCTCGTTGCCGGACGCCGCATTCTCCAGAATCTGCCGACGGTCGCTCAGCCCTCCGGTAATCCCGAAAAAACCGCTTTTCTGATTGAGCATGGCCGTATAGTCCTTGGCGGAAAATTGCTCCGAATGAATAATGAACGGAGAAATTCCCGCATCGATATCACCGCACCGGGTTGCCATGACCGGGCCTTCGAGAGGCGTCATCCCCATGCTGGTATCGACCGACAGGCCATCACGAATCGCGCATAGGGAAACCCCGCTGCCCAGGTGGACCGTGATCAGATTGGTCTGGGAAGGCGCCTTGCCCAAGAGCACCGCCCCCCGCTTGGCCATGAACAGGTGGGACGCCCCGTGAAACCCGTAGCGCCTCACTCCGTAACGTTCATACCACTCGTAGGGGAGCGGATAGATATAGGCGGCTTTGTGCATGCTCTGATGGAAGGCTGTGTCGAAAATAGCCGCTTGGGGAATCTTCGGAAGCAGGGCCCGGCTGGCATCAATGCCGGCCAGATTGGGCCCGTTGTGAAGGGGGGCCAGATGTTCGACCGCGCGGATGGCTGCTACCACATGATCATCAATGAGGACCGAACGGGTGAATTTTTCTCCGCCATGAGCGACCCGATGTCCGATCGCGTAAATTTCATCCAGCGTGTTGAGCACCCCCCATTCCGGAGAAACCAGCATTCCCAAAATGACTTCGATGGCGCTGCGGTGGTCTGGGCAATCGACCGGAATCCGCCACCCGCCCCGACCGGTGACCTGATGCCTTACCCTGGAGTCGCCAACGACGACGCGATCAACTGTTCCCTTGGCCAGGATTTTTTTGGTTCGCCAGTCGTACAGATGGTAGTTGACCGACTGGCTCCAGCAATTAAGGGACAGAATCTTCATTATGGCACCTCTCATCAATCAGGCAAATCAACAGTTAACCACACCGCAATGGGCCAACCAACAGGGATGACGGTCTGAAAAAACGGCGACAGGTCAATTAAACCGCCGCCGATATTTACCGCGTCACCTCCCACCCGGAGGCAAAAGCCTACCATAATGCATATTTTTACACAAACGTTATAAGCAGATGTCGACCATCCTGTCTCCACCTTTTTCCTTGGCGACATACAAGGCTCGGTCGGCGGTGGCGAAGAGCTTCTCAAGCAGGTCTTCGTGGGCCAATCGAGCCCAGTCCGGACTCTCCTCCTCGGTGGACAATGCAGCGGTACCGCCACTTATGGTCGTACGCAATTGGCGACCGTCGACCATCCAGCACAGATTGCGGATGGCTGACAGCAATCGCCCGCCGAGGTCCATGGCCCCTGAAATGGCGGTTTCCGGAAGGATCAACGCGAATTCCTCGCCGCCGATTCTAGCCAGGACGTCCGACTCCCGTAACTGGCTACGCAGAGCCTCGCCAACATCCTTAAGAACCATGTCGCCGACACCGTGACCGTAATCGTCATTGATCCGTTTGAACCCATCAAGATCAAGGATCATGAAGGCGGTCGGATGATGGTAGCGCACAGCCCGGGCCAAGACCATGCTCCCTTCCGAAAAGAAAAAACGCCGATTGTAAAGACCGGTGAGTGAGTCAACCAGGGAAAGTTTCTGATAGTGCTGTTTGAGTTGACGGGTCTCCTGGAGAACTTTTTCCAGGCGCCGGGTACGTTCCTTGACCTCGTTCTCAAGGCTGCGCAGCAACCGATTTGAGGATAGGGATTGCCCAAGAAACAGCGAAAAGAGAGGGACAAACCGCTGTTGCCAGGCGCCGAACGCATCCGGATCGGGGTGGGACAGCGACAGAACGCCAACCGGTTCGCCACTGGCCATAACCGGCGCACAAAGAACGCTGCGGGGCATTGCGGACAGCTCGCCAAGCAATTCGGCCAGCGATTGCAGGTTGGGATCGTTCAAGCTATCCTCGCAATATTGGACACACTTCTGCTCCAAGGCCCGTTCGATAACCGCGGATTCGACCGGAGAGACTTCGGCGCAGCCGGAATCTTCGCCGGTTGTACAGCACACCACTGCGCCATTTTTCCATTCCACGGCAGCAGCCGGGCAAAGCTGCCCGTTATCCAACAAAAACAGGGAGCACCGTTCCACCCCATAATTTTCGACCAAGGCAACCAAGGCTTCCCGTATCAGTGCCTGCTCCCCGGAAAACCTCAATTCCAGCGATCCCAAACTCTGCAAGGTGGAAAGGGAGGCCAACATTTCGTCGAAAACGGCCGTCATCTCCTGCAAAGTTTTATTGAGTGGAGCTTTTTTCATGGATTATTCCCGACTTCCGGAAAGCATTTGCGCCATAAAACGCAATTCTTCGATTCGCTCGGCGATCTGAGCGACCGCCGCCTCGACATCTGCGATGCCAAGCAAACCGCCATGCAGTTCGTCCGGCAGATCCAGCACTCCGGTTCCCTGAAAGAGCCTGTCGGCGATACTAACGGCAATTTTGACCAGAATGAGAAGCGGCTCGTCCACTCCCGGGTGCTTGGGCTCACGGCAGGAGGCGATAGAGCGCACCAGCGGCTCCGGCAACCCCCAACGCCGCCCGAGAACGGCTCCGGCCTGCTGACCATCCACACCGAGCAGGGATCGCATCAGCGACCGCTCCGCATCGCCATCGGGCTCGGCGAAGACCTTGGACATCTGCTCCGGGAACAGCTCAACCAAAGCGAGAATCCCGATATTGTGCAGAAGTCCGGCCGTGTAGGCCGCCCCGGGATCGGGAGGTTGCGTCGTCTTCATCAGCGGCGCCAGACTACGGGCCAGACTGGCCGTCATTACCGCGGAAAACCAGTAACGTTCGGCTTTGAATCCTGGACAGTTGCGGGGACGAAAAGCGCTCTCAAGGGTCATTGATAGAACCAATGCCTTGGTTACCGATAACCCGAGGACCCGGATAATGGCTTCGGCCACCGAATAGATTTTGCCGCGCTGCCCATAATAAGCCGAATTGGCGCAACGCAGAATTCGGGCGGTGAGTTCCGGAAATTTTTCGATGGTCGCCGCGACCTCCTCAAGATCGGCCTGCTCATCGGTGACCAAGCCAAGAATCTCTTGCGCCATCGCCGAAGGCGGGGCTATTTCCTGCATCCGGAAAAGGCGTCGCTGCAGTTCTTCATTCAGATTGTTGTCGCCAGCTCCTGCCATTCGCTCCCTCGTCCGCTTAACAGATAATTGCAGTCAACAACTTCATTTTACACGGCTGCGCCGGAAACGGGAACCCTTTGGGGCTCGTTCTGCCCGATAAACCCGCGAATCCTTTGGACCAGGCTGTCACAGTCGAGGCCGATCCGCTGCCGCAACTGGGCTTGGGATCCCTGTTCGACAAAACAGTCGGGAACCCCGAAGCGAAGTGTCTTTACGGCCAGCCGCTCCTCCGCCAGGAGTTCGAGCACGGCGGAGCCGAATCCTCCTTGCAGGGCGTTTTCTTCCACGGTCACCAAAAATCCGGTCCGGCAGGCTTCGTCGATGAGCAGATCGCGATCCAGCGGCTTGACGAAACGGGCATCGACCACCGCCAGGGAAATCCCCTCCTGCTCAAGCAACTCCGCCGCCTGCATGGCGGTAGCCACTCCCACGCCGATGGCGATGATCGAACCATCATGGCCGTCACGCAGTTTCTCGCCCGTTCCAACAGGGACCGGGAGGATTTTCCCAGGTCGCGTAAGCCCCAGCCCGTTGCCCCGGGGATACCGGTAGGCAAAGGGGCCGTCGACCGTCAGAGAGGTTTGTACGGCGCGCTGAAGCTCGACTTCGTCCCGTGGAACCATGAAGGTCAGATTGGGGATATGCCGCAGGTACGAATAGTCGAATACCCCGTGATGGGTTGGCCCGTCGGCGCCAACCAGTCCTCCGCGATCGAGGGCGAAGGCAACCGGGAGGTTCTGCAGGCAGACGTCGTGCAGCACATTGTCGTAGGCGCGTTGCAGGAAGGTTGAATACAGGGCAACGGTCGGCCGCATTCCGTGGCTGGCCAGACCGGCCGCAAAAGTGACGGCGTGTTGTTCGGCAATCCCCACATCGTAGAAGCGCTCGGGAAATTTCTGTGAAAACTCCTTGAGCCCGGTCCCTTCGAGCATGGCGGCGGTAATTGCCACCACCCGGTCATCCTGTTCGGCGAGTTTCACCAGCGCCTTGCCGAAGACCGCGGTGTAGCTTTCCGTCCCGCCCTTGCCAGCCTTGACTTCGCCACTCTCGCGATCGAACGGACCGACGCCATGAAACAGGGCGGGATTCTGCTCGGCGGGGAGATACCCTTTGCCTTTTTGCGTCAGAACATGCAAAAGGACCGGCCCTTTGAGGCGGGATACGTTTTCCAAAGTCTCGATCAGGTCGTCGAGCCGGTGTCCGTCAACCGGCCCCACGTAATCAAAGCCGAAAGCCTCGAACAGCATCCCGGGAGTAAAGAACCCCTTGAGCGAATCCTCGGCGCGCCGAGCCAGATTGAGCAGATCCTTGCCAAAATGCGGCATGCCGACGAGAAAGCTTTTCGCATCTTTCTTGAGCCGGACAAACAGATCGGAAGTCATCTTGCGACTGAGAAATGAGGCCAGCGCCCCAACATTGGGCGAGATCGACATTTCGTTATCGTTAAGAATGACGATCAGATCCTTTTTGAGGTGGCCGGCCTGGTTCAGCCCTTCAAAGGCCAACCCCGAGGTCAGCGAACCGTCACCGATAACGGCTACCACCTTCTCCGACCCGCCGCAGGCATCGCGGGCGGTCGCCATGCCCAGAGCCGCTGAAATCGAGGTACTGCTGTGACCGACGTCGAAGGCGTCGTAGGGACTTTCCGCGCGTTTGGGAAACCCGCTGATGCCGTCGAGCTGGCGCAGGGTTCCGAAACGTTCCCGCCGGCCGGTCAACAGCTTGTGGGCGTAGGCCTGGTGCCCGACGTCCCAGACGATTTTATCCTTTGGGGTATTGAGAACCCGATGCAGAGCGATGGTCAGCTCTACCACGCCCAAAGAACTGGCGAGATGGCCGCCGGTTACGGAAACTGTTTCGATGATTTGTTCACGAATCTCTTCCGCCAGGGTTTTAAGTTCTGCCGGAGAAAGTCGTTTCAGATCTCGGGGGGACTCCACTGTTTTAAGAATGCTCATGGCAATTGACAACCTGTTGTTCAATTGAAAAAACCGGGTTCACAGAATCACGAACTCCGATCAACAATATAGCGCGCGATGTTTTTCAACGGTTCGGCGGCTCCGCCTAAGGGTGCCAGGGCATCAATGGCCCGTTCCTTGAGTTCTTGCGACCGTTCCCGCGCCACGGCCATCCCCAACAGGGCGGGATAGGTCACCTTGCCACGGGCCTGGTCACTGCCGACATCCTTGCCGAGTTCAGCCTGTTCGCCAACGATATCGAGAATGTCATCGGCGATCTGGAAAGCCAGGCCAGCCGCTTCGGCATATGCGGTCAACACCTTCATCGCTTCGGTATCGGCGCCGCCGACCAGCCCGCCACATTGGATCGAGGCAAGGATTAAGGCGCCGGTCTTGCGGGTATGAATGTATTCGAGTACCGGAAAATCTACCTGTTTGCCTTCCGATTCCATGTCCACGACCTGACCACCGACCATCCCCATGGAACCGGAACAACGGGCGATGGTGTGAAGGATGCGAAGGCTGACCTCCGGGGCGATGTGCTCGCAGGCGGAGGGGCTCGACAGCAGCACAAAGGCCTGGGTCAGCAGAGCGTCGCCGGCGAGAATCGCCGTCGCCTCGCCGAAAACCTTGTGGCTGGTGGGACGGCCGCGGCGAAAGTCATCGTCATCCATGGCCGGCAGGTCATCGTGGATAAGCGAATACGTGTGGATCATTTCCAGGGCGCAAGCCACCGGCAAAGCCGATTCAGGATTTCCGCCGACCGCCTCGCAGGCCGCCAGGGCAAGAATCGGCCGGATACGCTTGCCCCCGGCAAACATCGAATAACGCATCGCCTCGTGCAAGCTCTTCGGAAGAGTATCGCTGGCGGGCAGCAAGGCATCCAGGGCTTTGTCGACCAGCGCGGCATGTCGCCCGAGATAGCTTTTCAGGTCCATCCGTGTCTCCAGAAAGCGGACATCAGGGCTCTTCGAATTTTGTCACGGTGAAATCGCCGTCCTTGGTCCGCATCAGCTGCTCGACCCGGGTTTCGACATCCTTCAGCAGTTTCTGGCAGAGGGCCGCGCTCTTCACTCCGCCCTCAAATCGGGAGAGTGAAGCCTCTAACCCAAGATCCTCGTTTTCCAGGCTGTCAACAGCGGCTTCCAGAGCCTTCAGAGCGGTTTCGAAGGTTTCTTTTTTCGGCATGTCCATCCTTTTCAATGAGGTGAGATTATGATCATGGCGGCGATGGAGAGTCAAGATTTTTTACCATTCAAAAGGGCCGCCAGCGCCAGCGGATCAATCCGGTCGCCTCGCAGCTTGACCCCCCAGTGCAGGTGGGCCCCGGTCGATCGCCCGGTACTGCCGACCCGTCCAAGAATTTCATCGGGCTGCAAAACCTGACCGGCGACGCAGTCGAGCTGGCCGAGATGACAATACAGGGTGAACAGGCCACCGCCATGGTCGACCACAGCGGTCAACCCGGTATAATACAGATCGCCCACGTAGGCAACCACTCCTGCCGCACTGGCCTTGACCGGAGCACCACGGGGACTGCGGAAATCGATCCCGGCATGGGGCGAACGGGGCTGTCCGTTGAGAATCCGACGCATCCCGAAAAGGCTGCCGATCGGGTCGCTCACCGGCAATCGAAAGGACCCCGGAACGGCTCCGGCCGACTGCTGGGCAAAAATGCTTTTCAGCAAGACCTGCTCCCGTTCGATCCGTTTGAGAATGGCGGGGTCCTTCGGCGACACCATGGCGTCCGGTAAGGTGAGTCGTTCTTCCGGGCGCTGGGCCAAAACCACCCGCAGATGTCCCTTCACAAGCAGGTCTGAACCAGCCAGGCGGACCCGAATCGGATAGATCCCCGGCGCGGTATCGAGGTCGGTGCCGAGCAGAGCCCGTCCCCCGTGATCGGTCTTGTCGAGGGTGAACACCCGGCCGTTGAACTCGACCGTTCCCGCCATCGCTCCCTGGTCGCTCCAGCGGATCAGGGCGACCTCGCCCGCCGCGATCACCGCAGGCTCGATAACCAGCTCGCCGGCCCCTGCCAGAAGCGGAAGACAAAGATGGAAAAGCAACAAAAAGACGGTTTTCATGACTCTGCCTCGATGATGGTCGCTGCCGCTCGACCTTTGTGAAAACGTAGTTCCACCACGTCTCCCGTGTTCAAGGTTGCGGCGTCCCGCACCGCTTGACCGCTTTTCCCAGCCAGCACAATGGCATAACCCCGCGCCAGCGTCTGCAGGGGCGACAAGCTGTTCAGGCGGTCGGACAACGCTGCCAGCTTCCGGTCGCCATCCTGAAGCCGGCGGCGCATGGCCAGTCGGAGACGACGCTCAAGGTCATCCCGACGATTCGCGTGCATGGCCAGAGCTTGCCGTGGCGAACGCAAGCGACGCAACAAACCATCCACCCGCTCATGACACAAATCGAGACGATTGCGCATCTGGCCGGCCAGACGCAGCACCAGGTGGTCAAGGTGTCCTTCCAGTTCAAGCCGACTCTTGGCCACCAGTTCGGCGGCGGCGCTGGGAGTCGCCGCCCGCACATCGGCGGCGAAGTCGGCAATGGAGTAATCGACCTCGTGCCCGACCGCTGAAATAACCGGGATCCGCGACCCATGGATGGCCCGAGCCACCGGTTCCTCGTTGAACG
>MHXM01000054.1:0-850 GCA_001825565.1 Desulfuromonadaceae bacterium GWC2_58_13 | reverse complement strand
CCGCGCCCGACAATGAGAACATCCGCTTCACCGTGCCGGTTCAAGTCGGCAATCGCCTCGGCAATTTCAACCGCCGATCCTTCCCCCTGCACCCGAACCGGTCGCAACAACACATGCACACCGGCGCCGCGGCGCCTCAGCACATTGAGGATGTCGTGGATAGCCGCTCCGGTCGCCGAGGTGACGACCCCGACGGTTTTCGGAAACGCCGGCAGCGCGCGCTTGCGTCCCGCGTCGAACAGGCCCTCGGCCGCCAGCCTGGCCTTGAGCTGTTCAAAGGCAAGCTGCAGACTGCCCACCCCTTTGGGTTCAAGGCTCTCCACCACCAGCTGCAGCTCGCCACGCTGGGTGTAGAGGGTCACCCGGCCACCGCAGATCACCTGCATGCCGTTTTGCGGCGTAAAGCCGAGCAGGCGGCTCTGGCTGCGAAACATTACCGCCCGCAACTGGGCTTCGGCATCCTTGAGGGAAAAATAGCAATGCCCCGAAGCCGGGGTGGAAAAATTGGAGATTTCGCCCTCGACCAGAACCTGCACGAAGTTATCTTCGACCACCTCGCGAAGCAGGAGGTTAAGGCGGGAAACCGTCAGGATGGAAGTTTTTTCTCGCATCGTCATAACTACTAGATATTGGGGTTTAATATTGACTTTTAAGCCATTCTGCCCTATATAGGCCTATCTATCGATCTACAGAAGGAACCGATATGCCTCGACCCTATGTTGTTACGATCTCGAGTGAAAAAGGAGGCGTGGGCAAAACCACCCTGGCCACCAACCTGGCCATCTACCTCAAGGCCATCAATGAAGATCTGCCGGTCACCCTGTTCAGTTTTGACAACCATTTTTCCGTC
>MHXM01000053.1 GCA_001825565.1 Desulfuromonadaceae bacterium GWC2_58_13 | reverse complement strand
TTAGTTTCCAGGTGATTGGCGAAATTGATCGGCTTCCGCAGGAAGTGGCGGCGATTCTGCAACGGACCATTCATCAGACCTCCCGCAACAGCGAGATGGTGTTGACTCTGGCGCTCTCGTACGGTGCCCGCAACGAGCTGGTTCGGGCTATCCGTTCCCTGGCCCGGCAGGCCGCGGATGGTTCACTGAATCCGGACACTATCGACGACGATCTGGTCAGTTGCTCTCTGGATACCGCGGGTATACCCGATCCCGACTTGCTGATTCGAACCAGCGGTGAAATGCGAATCAGCAATTTTCTGCTTTGGCAACTCGCCTATACCGAACTGTATTTCACCGAAGACCTGTGGCCCGAATTCAGCCGTCAGAAACTGCATCTAGCTTTTGAGGAGTTCGCTCGTCGTCAGCGGCGTTTTGGTTTGACCGGTGCACAGGTCACGGGGGAGGATGGCCATTAAACAACGTATTTTCACAGCCCTTATTGCGCTTCCCGTGCTGGTGTTGTTTATTGTTTTTTCAGGATCGGTTCTTTTCGATCTGCTGGTGATGGTAGTGGTTTTGCTTGGGCTTTCAGAGTTTTACCGAATGAGTTTGCCGGTAGAGCGGACGGCGGAACGTTACGCGGCGATGGCCGTTGGCGGTTTGCTGACCTTGGTGCCGGTGTTGAATGTTGGAGCGACCCTGCCGTCGTTGATGTTGGTCACGTTTTTTTTTGCCATCTGGTTCCTGTGGCGTTTTCACGAACTGCATTCGGTGATCCATCATCTGGCACTGGTGTTGTTCGGTTTTCTCTACCTGCCCCTGCTGCTCGGGCACCTGTCGCTTCTGCATGGGCTTCCTCATGGCAAGGAGTGGATTTTCCTCGTTCTGTTCATTGTCATGCTGGGTGATTCCGCAGCCTATTTCACGGGGGTCAATTTCGGGCGTCGCAAGCTCTATCCTGCCATCAGTCCAAACAAGAGCATCGAGGGGGCACTTGGTGGTCTGGTTGGCAGTTTTGGCGGCGCCTTGGCGTTCAAATACTGGTTTTTCCCGGAACTGTCGATGGGCGACTGCTTTCTGCTCGGTTTCGGTCTAGGGGCACTGGGACAGGTCGGCGATCTGTTCGAGTCGATGTTGAAGCGCAGTTTCGGGGTCAAGGATTCGGGAACCTTGATTCCTGGTCACGGTGGCATTCTCGATCGGCTGGACAGTCTGATTTTCGCTTTTGCCCCTGCTTATTACTATGCTCTGTGGTTTTTTCAAACTCCCAGGTAACCATTAATGAAATGCCTTGCGGTTCTCGGTTCTACCGGCTCGATCGGTGTCAGCACGCTCGATATCGTCGCCGCTCATCCCGACAAGTTTCGCGTCGTTTCGCTGACGGCGGGTCGCAACCTCCAATTATTGCAGCAGCAGATCCGACGGTTCAATCCCCGCCTGGTGGCTGTGCTCAGTCCGGCAGACGCCGAGACCCTGAAATCTTCCCTGGGATGTGGCGCCCCTGAGATTATTTCCGGAATTGAGGGTCTGATCGCCTGTGCCTGCCATGCCGACGTGGACATGGTTTTGTCGGCGATTGTCGGGGCCGCCGGATTGATTCCTACCATGGCAGCCATTGAAAACGGCAAGGATATCGCCCTGGCCAATAAAGAAACCCTGGTCACCGCCGGACCTCTGGTCATGGAGGCGGTGGCTCGCAAGGGGGTCCGCCTGTTCCCCGTGGACAGTGAGCATTCGGCGATTTTTCAATCTCTCGAAGGTCATCGGCGGCGGGATGTGCGTCGCCTGATCCTGACCGCGTCCGGCGGGCCTTTTCGCAACCGGGCGTTGGCCGAGCTTCAGCGGGTGACCCCCGCCGAGGCCTTGGCGCATCCGAACTGGAACATGGGGCGAAAGATATCCATCGATTCCGCCACCATGATGAACAAAGGGCTCGAAGTTATCGAGGCCCGCTGGCTGTTCGATTTGCCCGCTGAGCAGATTTCCATTCACATTCATCCGCAGAGCATCGTCCACTCCATGGTGGAATACCTGGATGGGTCGGTGATTGCCCAACTTGGCATTCCGGACATGAAAACTCCGATCGCCTATGCCCTCTCATACCCCGAGCGGCTTCCCCTTGATTTACCCCCCTTGGATCTCTGCCGCCTGGGTACGCTATCGTTCGAAATGCCTGATCTGCAACGATTCTCCTGCCTTGCCCTGGCCTATGAAGCCATGCGCGCGGGGGGGAGTGCGCCGGCCGTGCTCAACGCCGCCAACGAGGTGGCGGTCGAAGCTTTTCTTAACGGAGAAATCTCTTTTCTCAATATCCCGGAGCTTATCCGCGCTACGCTTGAGAACCATCAGGCTGCTCCGCTGGAGCACATCGACGAAGTGTTGCGGGCCGATCTCTGGGCACGCACGGAGGCTCGCAGGATTATCGATACGTCTTTCTGACGGGAGGTTGCATGATTACAATTTTTGCCGGCATCATAATGCTCGGCATCCTGGTTTTTGTTCATGAGCTGGGGCACTTCGCCGTTGCCAAGATGTCCGGCGTCAAGGTTCTCAAATTTTCCCTGGGGTTCGGACCCCGGCTGCTTTCCCGCCAGTGGGGAGAAACCGAGTACCTGATCTGCGCCATTCCTCTGGGGGGCTATGTTCAGATGCTCGGCGAAGGGACCAGCGAGGCCGGCGAGGCCGTGGAACTTTCCCCAGAAGATCAAGCGCGTTCTTTCGCGAACAAACCAGTATCGAAGCGGACTGCAATTGTGGCGGCCGGACCGCTGATGAACCTGCTGTTGCCGTTTCTGGTGCTGCCGATCGCCTACATGATCGGAGTCAATATCCCGGCGTACCTCGAACAGGTCCCTTGTATCGGCTACGTCGTTACCGACTCCCCCGGTGGCCGATCCGGTTTTGAATCCGGTGACTGCATCGAGGCAATCAACGGCGACGCGGTTGCCACCTGGACCGATGCAAATCATGCTTTAATTGCCCATGTCGGGTCTTCTCTGGAATTCCGGGTCGCCCGAGCCAACCATTCCTCCGTCCTCACGATGAACCCTGAGGAGGGCGGGCTTGAGGGACTTCAGTCGTTGGGCTTGCTGCCCCGCCAAGAGGCCATTGTTGGCGCTCTTGCACCGGGGATGCCGGCCCAGGCGGCCGGGATGGAGGTCGGCGACCGGATTGTCTCCATTGCCGATTCGCCGGTGGGTTCCTGGTATGATCTCAAGCACATCATCCAGAAGGGGGGAGGCGAACCGCAGACCTTTGTCCTGGACCGGAACGGCCAGCAACTGACCCTGTCGATTAAGCCGGTCAGGGATGATGTCAACGGCATCGATTTTCTGGTTGGTATCGCGCCGCAGCCGGATAGCATATTTAAGCGTTTCGGCATCTTCGAGGCGGTCAGGGCTGGGGCCGACCGAACCTTCGAGCTGATCGAACTGACCCTGGTGTTCATCCAGAAAATGGTTTCAGGACACGTCTCCACCAAAAACATCGGTGGTCCCATCACCGTGGTTCAGATCGCCGGTCAGGCGGCCCAGACGGATCTGTCCAGTATTTTAACCGTTCTCGCTTTTCTCAGTATCCAGCTCGGTATTCTTAACTTGTTGCCGATTCCCATACTCGATGGCGGCCATCTCTTTTTCAATTTGTACGAATTCGTTTTCAGACGCCCGTTATCGCTGCGTTCTCGCGAAATTGCCCAACAGATCGGTTTGCTGCTGCTGATCTCCCTGATGATCCTGGCCTTCTACAACGACATTGTCAGGATATTTTTCGGGGGACAATAATGAACGAGATGTTCCTTGTGGTTGATACCGCAACGCCGGCCGGGAGTGTGGCCTTGTGTCGCGGTACCACGCTGCTTGGCGAAATTGCGCTCAACGTTGGAAAAAACCACACGGATCGATTGCTGATTATCATTCAGCAGTTGTTGACCGATGCCGGTTTATCGGTCCGGCAACTGGACGCCTTCGGGGTGGTATTGGGGCCCGGTTCTTTTACCGGATTGCGGGTTGGCGTGGCGACGGTCAAGGGTCTGGCTCTGGCGACCGGCAGACCAGTCGTGGGGGTTTCTTCCTTGGCCGCGCTGGCAACACAGGTGCCGTTTTCGGCCTTTCCCGTATGTGCATTACTTGACGCCCGCAAATCCGAAGTCTATGCCGGGCTGTTCGGCTGGGAAAATGATCGGTTGCAGGCGCTGGGTAAAGAAGCCGTGTTGCCGCCGGCCCGACTCCTCGACTCGATGGACCAGGATCTGGTATTTGTCGGCGATGGGGCTTTGGTCTATCGTGACCTGATTGTCGCCCATCTGGGTAGCCGGGCGCACTTCGTTCCCTGGCCGCTGCACATGTCCCGCGCATCGAGCGCCGCGGTCCTGGTTCTCGATGGTTTGCGGCAAGGGCAGGCGATTTCCCTGGAAAGTCTCTCCCCTGTTTATATCCGTCTCTCCGAGGCCGAAATCATGTGGGCTTCCCGCGAAGGATGAAAGTTTTTCCAGATTGCATAGAAGGTTGACAAGCAAAAATCCATTGGTTATTTTAAAATGGCGTTTTCGGCCTTTGCTAACCCTTTCTCGGGAGGTGTTCTATGGAGGAAATGGATCTGACAAATCAGCAACTGGTTCAGCAACTTTTTGATGCAAGTCCTCGATTTCGACTGCTTTATGAGGAACATAACCTGCTCGAAAAAGAATTGCAGAAGCTGGACCAGAAAACTTATTTGAGTCCCGACGAAGAACTGGAAAGAAAAAAAGTGCAGAAACTCAAGCTGGCCGGAAAAGATGAAATGGAGCGTATTCTCATCCAATACCGCCAGTAAAAATTTTCTGTGATCGGTCCGGAAAGGGTTTGGGCATTTTGCCCGAACCCTTTCCTATATCAAAGGCAGTTTGCTAATATCGAATAATTCTTTGCTGTGCCCATACCAGACCGGTTGAAGGGGTGCTTTGGCTTAAATTTTTGAGACACAACCCTTTGGAAGGATTCTTCTGAACTATGACAACGAAACGCAGTGACGCCATTACCCAAGGCTTTGAACGTACCCCCCACCGGGCGCTCCTGAAGGGGACCGGGGTTTCCGATAAAGAAATGAAAAAACCCTTCATCGGCATCGCCACCTCGTTTACCGATCTGATTCCCGGGCATACCGGGATGCGTGAACTTGAACGTTTTATCGAAAAAGGGGTTCACAGCGGCGGTGGTTATTCGTTCTTTTTCGGCATTCCCGGAGTCTGCGACGGAATCGCCATGGGACACAAGGGAATGCACTACTCCCTGCCGACTCGGGAGTTGATCGCCGACATGATTGAGTCCGTCGCCGAGGCCCATCGACTGGACGGTCTGGTGCTGTTGACCAACTGCGACAAAATCACTCCCGGAATGCTGATGGCGGCGGCCCGGCTCGATATCCCCTGCATCGTGGTTACGGCTGGGCCGATGATGACCGGCTCGGGTCGTAAGGGGCGTCGTTTCTCGTTTGTTACCGACACCTTCGAGGCCATGGCCCAGTACAAGGCCGGGGTGATCGATGAAAAAGAACTCATGGTATGCGAGGATCACGCCTGTCCGACCGCCGGATCCTGCCAGGGGCTGTTCACCGCCAACACCATGGCGATTCTTACCGAAACCCTAGGCATGAGTCTGGTCCGTTGCGGCACCGCGCTGGCGGTTTCCTCCTTGAAAAAACGCATTGCTTTTGCTTCGGGCGAACGGATCGTCGAGCTGGTGCGGGATAATATCACCCCTCGGCAGATCCTGACACGGGAGGCATTTGAAAACGCGATTCGCGTCGATCTGGCGCTCGGGGGATCAAGCAATACCGTGTTGCATCTTCTTTCCATCGCCCGCGAGGCCGGCGTCGAACTGCCGCTGGAAGAATTCGACCGGCTCAGTCGCAACACCCCTCAACTGGCGTCCATGAACCCCGGGGGCAAGCATTTCATGGAGGATCTCGATGCCGCCGGTGGCGTCCCCGCGGTCCTTTACCAACTGCGCGATCGGATCAACGACAACCCGACCCTGACCGGTCCGACGGTGAAACAGATCATTGCCAGCGTGGCCGAGGTCGACGAAGAGGTCGTACATCCGATCGGCTCGCCGATACGGCTCGAAGGAGGCATCGCCATCCTTTCCGGCAACCTGGCCCCGGACGGCGCCGTGGTCAAGCAGTCCGGCGTTTCTGAAAAGATGATGCATTACGAGGGTTGCGCCCGTTGTTTCGAATCGGAGGAGGCGGCCATGGAAGCCTTGATGGGCGGCAAGGTCGTTGCCGGCGATGTGGTGGTGATCC
This sequence comes from Desulfuromonadaceae bacterium GWC2_58_13, assembly GCA_001825565.1. Lineage (GTDB taxonomy): Bacteria > Desulfobacterota > Desulfuromonadia > Desulfuromonadales > Trichloromonadaceae > Trichloromonas. The sequence continues at coordinate 196 of MHXM01000053.1, read as the reverse complement.
GCTACGAAGGGCCAAAAGGCGGTCCGGGGATGCGCGAAATGTTGGCCCCGACCGCAACCCTGATGGGCTTGGGCCTCGGCGACAGCGTGGCCCTGATTACCGATGGCCGGTTTTCCGGAGGCACCCGCGGTCCTTGTATCGGACATGTCTCGCCGGAAGCGGCCGAAGGAGGCCCGATTGCCCTGGTTGAGGATGG
>MHXM01000052.1:39985-40630 GCA_001825565.1 Desulfuromonadaceae bacterium GWC2_58_13 | reverse complement strand
AGCCAGCGCCACAGATACGGGTGCATCATCCAATGCTGGAGGTAGCGGTACGCCGTGCGCACCGGGCTGCGGAACGAGGACGGCACGAAGATCCCCAGCGACACGCTCTTCGGCGTGAGTGCGTAGAGATAGCCGAAGATCTCCGGCTCCGGGAAACCGAACGTGTGCAGCACGGTGCCGGGCGTGAGCTCGACGCCGTCGCCGAGGTCCACGACCATCTTCATGCCGAGGGCCCATTCGTCGCGCACGTGGCCCGCGGGCATGCCGAACCTCACGTCGAGCGCGCGGCCGACGGCGCCGACCGGTCCGTCGCCGACCACCGTGAGCGCGGCATGCACGTCCATGCCGGGGACGAATCCATGATCGGGCGCGCCCTGGGCGGTCGTGCCCTGATCCACGAGTCGAATGCCCGCGACCCGGTCACCGTCGAACAGCGGCCCCGCGACCGGTGAGGCCGGCCAGATCTGAGTGGCGCCGCTGGCCATCACCTGGCCGCTGACCCATTGACTGAACTGGCCCAGTGAGAACACCAGGCCATCGTGTTTGTTGAGAAACCCCGGCACGAAGGGCAGGCGCGCCGCGTGATGGTTGATGACCAGGCCGCCCATCGCGCCGAGCAGGCCGTCCAGCATTCGCATGGGCCGC
>MHXM01000052.1:35902-39833 GCA_001825565.1 Desulfuromonadaceae bacterium GWC2_58_13 | reverse complement strand
GTCGTCGGCCCGTTCGTAGCAAAGAACTTGCAAGGGGGCGCCGGGCATGACCTTGCTTTCAAGCAGGATCTGGCCGTCCGGGGCCATCATGGCGGCCGAAAGGGTATGGAGAAAACCCGCCGTGGCCGGCCCGAAGCCGACGCAGGCGATATCCACTTCCATCGTCTGGCGTTCAATATCCATGTTTAAGTCTCTTTTCATTACCGGGAAACGACGGCCGTAAAGGGAGCCATCGCTGGTTGCGCATTGTTGACGGCGTCCGGGTTTCCGCTTTAACCGGCCTCGGCGACACCGCCGGGAGCTCCTCAGGCTCCGGGATAATCGAGGGCTTCCGGGATCATCACCTGGACCAGCGAGGCGCTGGCGCGATCCTTGGCCCGGCGGGCCCCGGTCAGGCAAAGGTCGAGCCGGGTCCGCAGCAGCACGAAGCTTTGCAGACAGTCCGGAGCACAGGGGCCGGCCTTGGCGTCATGGGTGCCATCGGTCTCGACGGCGTCGCCGATGCTGCGGCCGCAGCCGGCGATGCCGGGCATGATCGATTCCAGGGCATCGAGGGTCGCTCCTTCGAAACAAAGCTTACGGTCGTCGGTGCCCCATTGGGGATGACTGTTGTAGCCGTAAACCAGCTCGGCGCAAATACGTCCGACTTCGCCGGCAGCGCGAGCGGCCTGGACGTGGCACAGATCGCCGAAGAAGTTGAGCAGACCGGGCAGGCCTTCGGCCACGACCGGGTTTTCGGGCCCTTTGGCTTCGAGTTCGAGACGATCGAGGATCTGACAACGCGAGGCGAGCAACCAGCACAGGGCGTCGGCAAAGGGGAAGACCACCCCGTGACGCTGGTTATGCCACAACGGCTTGCCGTCGGCATCCTTGGCTTTCTGCAGATAATTCAGCGTCCACATCCAGAGTTCCATGGCACTGGCCAGGGTGCAGGCGCCAACATCGGGATGGCGGTCGGCGATCTGCCGCAGTTCGCCGATCCACTGGCGGAACTGGACCAGAAACAGCTCGTTGGTCATGGTGATGCTGAGCTGCCGGCGCTGCACGGCCTCGGGTCCCTCGTAGGTCGCTTCGAGCTGGGTATCCATCCACTTCTGGCCGAGAAAACCGGGGCAGTCCTCGGTGATGCCGTAGCCACCCATCAAACTCACGGCCTCGCGCAACATGGTGGCGCCGTGGCCGGTGTTCCACAGTTTGCCGGCAGGGCACAACACGTTGGTCAGGGCATCGGTGACCATGAACCGCACCAGGGTGTCGGCTTCAAGTTCCTGAAAGCGCGCCTGGTCCCGTTCGCTCGCGGGACGGGCGGACAGTTCGATGTATTCGAGGGCCTTTTCCTGCACCGTGCGAAAGACTTTCATCTGGGCGCGGGAGCCTTTGATGCCCTGGGCGGCGAAGAGCTGGTCCTTCTGGCGCTCCAGGGGATCGAACTCATCGAACAGGCGGGCGGTGGCAAAACCGAGCGAGGTGCCGGCTTCCCCGGCGGCCCAGACGTCGACCAGCCGCTGCAAGGCGTCTTCCTTCTGCTGCAGGCCGAGGTCGAAACGCGGGGTGCCGGGATTGCTGGAACTACCGCCGCGGAACCGGTTGCGCTGGTAACGGATGACCGGCTCGACCGCCGACAGGAGTTTGGCCGAGCTCATGATCCCCACCGGCACGCGGGTCCGGCGGAAAACCGATTCGATGATCTCCGAGTGGTTGTAATTCGGCAGGAGCACCCCGTCCTTCACGGTGTAGCCGCCGATGATGCGGCTGGCGGGAATCTGCAGATTGAAGTTCGGGTCGCGGGTCGAGGAGAGCTGGTGGACCAGCTTCCGGGTCGGAGTGCCGCGGTCGAAGAGGCCGGGATCGGTTTCCTCGAGAATGACCATGCAGCTGCCCTTGATCCGCTCATCGGCGGAATCGACGGCGGCGGTGACAAAGTTGGCAAAGCCCATGTTGGTGATGAAGCGGCCGCGTTTTTCCACCTGCAGCATCGGCTCCCCACCCTCTTCCCAGGACAGGACCCGCAGTTTGCCCGAAACCACCCCGGTGTCGACGCCGACATAGGGCAGCGGTTCGGTCAGGGCGAAAGCCCCGCGCTGAATCGTGCGGTCCTCGCCGGGCTGGGGCGGGACGGCGCGCCGCATGTAGGTCGACTTCTGCTCGGGAGTCCCTTTTTCATGGATCGGCGACAGGGCCAGGTTGTTGGCCAGGGAACTGGTGGCGGCGCCGCCATCGACCCAGGCGAGTTCGAAAGCCATCAGGGCCAGGGCGAGATTCTTCGGCCCTTCGATGAAACCGCCGTCCTCCGGGTCCATGAAGACCTGGGTCATGCCGGCCTCGTCGAAAGCCTTGAGAATCCCGGCCTTCTGCTCGGTCCACTCGTGACTGTTGCGAGCCCCGTCGGCCACGGCCCGGGCGACCACCCCGCGAGCTACCGCACGGGTCGACTGGACCACCATCTGAATGTCGTAGCGGTCGGTGAACTGCCACATGATCTGGCGCACATCGTCACCGGGCAGAGTCTTCAAATATTCCTTGGTTTGATCGACGGTGGTGCTGGCATCCATAAAGTGTTCCCCTTTTAGCGTGGGTAAATGAGTAAATGACGGCAAACTCTGGTTTCATAAGGGACAGTCGCGCCGTGGCGTGACTTGCCGGTTATGACTAACGCTTAAACAAACCTAAAAACGACAACTGGAGGTGAGATTTCGGCGTAACTGCATGGAGAGATGACCATTCTGTGGGTGTGAAAAATCACCCAAAAGGAACTGCTTTGCAGTTAAGGAAAGCGGCAACAACCTCATATAGTCTTTTTGTAGTCAAAAACGCCGTTCTTTTCGGACAACTACCGAATTCAAGATGAATAAATTCGTATACTAATCTGGAAGTCTTTTCGACGCAAGAAATTTTCCATGCGCCCGGGGCGGGGACCCGCGGAAGAGACCGGGCCGGCATCCCGGACGAACTAATTGTGGGGGGATTCCGGAAAAACCAACAACGACCCTGCCGACTTAACCCATTGACCCTTTAAAATATTAATCATAAAGTATCAAGTCTATAAATCGCCGAAAATTTGGTAGTCTTTTGACCAGACAGAGGCGACAATCCCCATCGGAATACAAAGGCATGGCCAGATCTTGAGGGATTGCCCCCCGGAATCTGGCACTACGTTGATCAACAAGGGAATGAGCAAAAGGACATGCTCAAGAACCGGAAGGACCGGGAGTGGGTTAATGACTGCTCCGGCTTCCAGAGGAGGGCTATGAAGATTTCTGAATTCTGCGCGGAGCTCGATGCCCAGCTTGGCAAGCTGGCCCCGGAGGAACGTCTCGGTTTCGCGGCCAAGATGCTGGCCAAGGCGTTCAAGGTTTCCGAGGACGAAGTAGCGATATTCTCTTTCGATCCCCGGTTTGAAGTGTTGCGTTTCGCCTGGCCGGCCCACCTGCGTTCAACCGGCATCATCCCCCTGGCCTCGAAGAGTTCGCTGGTCGCCCGCACGGTTAAAAATCGGCGGGGCTACATTGACAACCTGTTTCACAAATCGGCGCATACTTTCATCTTCGAAGCGGTTGCCGCCCCGCAGGCCAAGGCGAACAAACCCCAGCCGATTCAGAAGATTCTCAGCACCCCGATGATGGTGGACAGCGCCATCGCGGGAGTCATCCAGGTTTCCCGCAAGGGGGCCACCCCCCAGGATGCCGGCCCGGACTTCACCCAAGCCGAACTTGAGGCGCTGAACCAGGTAGCGCTCGTGGTCGGCAAACATCTCTAGCGTACCTGTTCGGCTTATTTGTCGATGTAGGTGAACACGCCGTCCCAACCGGCGGGTGGCGGTTCCTGACGAAACCTTTCGATTCGCTCAAGGTAAATCCGGTAAAGCGGACGAGGAACTTCGTTGTTGAGCGGTGCAAGGATCCCGGCGGCCTCGTCAAAACGACGCAGACGA
>MHXM01000052.1:35510-35846 GCA_001825565.1 Desulfuromonadaceae bacterium GWC2_58_13 | reverse complement strand
TCCTTTCCCTTCACCCGAACCAGATCGACCGGCCGGCACCAGATCCGCCCGTCGATGGCATCGCGGGTCCGCTCGGAAATCAGGATCGCGGCCCCGTAGACCTTGGTCAGCCCCTCGAGCCGGGAAGCCAGATTGACCTGATCCCCAATCACCGTGTAGTCGAACAGTTCGCGACTGCCGAAGTTACCGACCCGCATCGGCCCGGTATTGATGCCGACCCCGACGTGGATCTCGGCCAACCCTTCGGCGACCCACCCGGTTCGCAACGTTCCCAGCTTTTGCTGCATTTTCAGGGCACTCGACACCGCCTGCAGCGGATGCTCGGGGTCGTCGAGC
>MHXM01000052.1:32217-35450 GCA_001825565.1 Desulfuromonadaceae bacterium GWC2_58_13 | reverse complement strand
TCGGTAATCACCTGGGACATCTCGGTCAGGTAGCGGTTCATGAAGGCGGCCAGGGAGACTGAATCCATCCCTTCGGAAATAGTCGTGAAGTTGCGGATGTCGCAGAACAGGACCGAGAGTTCCTTCTCCTCCCCCGCCAACGACAACCGCTCGGGTTGCCGTATCAATTGCTCTACCACCTGGGGCGCCAGATAATGACGAAACGCCCCCTGGACGAAACGTTTTTCCCGTTCGACCAGCAGGTAGTTGGCCAGGGTCACCACCAGCCAGACGGTGATGATGGTCGCCAGCGGAAAAGTCATGCCGACAAGGCTGCCTCCCAGAAACAGAAACCGGTAGTTGCCGACCACCGCCAGAGCGACCAGCAACGCCGCGCCGCCGGCGCCGAGCAGGGGCCCGGCGTAGGCCAACAACAGACTGAGCAGCAGGCCGCCGCCGACCATCAGGCAGAAGGTGATGCCGATTTCGGTGAAGACATCGTAGCGCAGAGAATCGCCCGACAGAATATTGTCGATCGCGTTGGCGTGAATTTCAACCCCGGGAAAGATGCTGGCGAAAGGGGTGGTCTGCAGGTCGAGCAGCCCGGCGGCCGACGTGCCGATGAGCACATACTTGCCGGTCAGCGACAACGAAGAGCGATCTTCAAGCAGGTCGGCGGCCGAGAGATAGTCGAATGAGCGGAATCCGCCGCGAAAATTCAGACTCATCTGCCCCTGATCGTCGGTCGGGAGAAACCGCTCGCCGATGGACACTCCCAGCAGGCCGCGGCGGCCGTCCGCGGCGACAGGCGCAGCGTGGATGGTCAGGGTATCTTCGCCAAGGCCGATACGAGCAGTCTCAAGGGCCATGGACGGATAGGGGATGCCGTCCAGATCGATCAGCAGGGGAACCTTGTGAACCGCCCCGGAAGTTTCAGGAAAAAAGTTTAGGAAGCCCTCGCTCATCCCCTGCGCGACGGCGGGAAGGTTGATCGTGGCCCGATAGGCCGGAATCAGTTCGAGCTGTTCGAACCGGGACTCCGGCGGTTCAAGTTTCAGGGTGGCCGAAGGGAAAGGCGCCTCGTCCGGATGTTTCAGGCCGTCGTTGCCGGTGACCATGGCGTAACCCAGCACCGATGGCGCTTCGGCCAACGCCGCGCCGAGCAGTTGATCGTGATCGAGCACCAGCTTCTCCGCCGCCTGCCTCAGGGTCTTGCCGCCCCCGGGCAACATCTCGAACAGCGGCTGCAGCCGATCGAAAAAACGGCCGGGGGAGGTACGATCCGGCTCGATGAACATGATATCGAGGCCGATGGCCAGGGGCACCTGCCGGTTGATTTTCTCAACCAGAGTCGCCACCGTATTGCGCGGCCAGGGCCATTGGCCGATCCGGGCCAGACTCTTTTCGTCGATGTCGACGATCGCCACGGAACGGCTGGCGGGCTCGGCGCCCCGCCAACGGAACATGGCCCCGGTCAACTGATTATCCAAAGCTTGTAGCAGGGCGGGCTTGTCGGTGCCGAAGGAGGTGTAGATCAGACAGGCCAGCAGCACACAACCGAGTCCGGCCTTGAACGGGGTCGGCCGCAGCAATCGACGCGCCAAGGCCATCGACTTCGATGCCCCGCGACGGCTCAACGATCCCCTCCGAATACCCCCAGATAACGCTCTCCGCCGGACATCCCAGCATCGAAACTCCCCCCCACCGAAGCTGCCGACGGGCCGAAGAAGGCCCCCTGCACCGAACTCTGGCCGGGCAACGCGGACGGAACCAGTCCGGAAAATCCGGCACTGTCCAGGGTTCCCGACAGCGGCAGGTTGACCTCGGTGAAGTTGAGGTTGCCGTTGAAGGTCTGGGCGCCGAAATCGATGTTCAAAGCGGTCGCCCCGTTGGTCAGGGCAAAATAGGGCCCGACGGACGGCAGCATCACCCCCTCGGCCCGGCCGAGGTAAGTGGCGGAGAAATTGGTGTCGATCAATCCCTGTACCGCGGTTGCCGGAGTCCGTTCGCCGGCGACCCACATGGATCCGGGTACGTGAACGTGATACGGAGTCGGCGGTCCCCCGGGTTCTTCGAAAGCCAGCTCCCAGGTGCCCCAGTTGGCGTAATGGGCAATCGGCTCCGCGGGATCTTCACTGATCAGGTAGTTGCCCTGGGCCTTCAGAGTGCCGCCGACGATGGGGGAAACACCGCCGAGACCGGCGGCGATCAACTGCTCGGAGATATAGGCCGAACCGTAACTGCCGCCGATGATCAGACCGCTGAGAGCCGTCGCCGAACCAGCCTGGTCGGTCGCATTGAGAACCCCGGCGATGACCCCGCTATCCCGATTGACGGTCAGGCTGAAATTCGAGGCCGACTGATTCATGAAAATGCGCCGGTTGAGATCGGGAGTATTCATGTCCTCGGCGATCCCCAGGGCAAAGCCTTGCCAGGTCACGGTGCCGCCGGCCGTGGGCGTAATCGGCCCGGCGATCCGGTAGCCGCCGCCAATGAGCCGCCAGTTTTCCGACAAAGTCTGACTCAGCACGTCGTAGGTGTTGCCGCTGGCGAGAAAACCGATCCCCTGACTCTGGTTGCCGTAAAACTGGCCGAAACCGATGGTGCCGTCGATGGTCAGGGGCATGAAGCCGGGAGAAGCGTCGAGGGCGACGATATCCATCCCGATGAATTTGACGTTGGCGATGCCGGTGCCGCTGATGTCGCCGAAGAAAAATCCCGGGGCATCGGGGGGATCGGCCGGCGAGATGCCGGGGGTCTGGATGATGCCGAGCACCTTGCCGCTGTGCCAGTTGGCGATCATCCTGAAATCGTAGGCGAAACTTTCGAATTCCGTGGTCGAGACACTGTCCAGGAACCCAAGCAGCGGACCATGATACTCCACGATGCCGGTGGTCGGCAGGCTCAGGGTTGGGGTACCGGCGAAACCGAGTTCGCGGATCGAATAGAGCGGACTGTTGAAATAGTCGTCGAGGGCGAAAATGGCAAACTCGCCGGTATTGTCCGAAGCAATTTCGGCGCTGGTGAATGAGGTTGAACTGCCCAGCAGGTCGAGGATACGGGCCTGGTTGGGCGTCTTGCTATAGCCAGTATAGGGAAGCGATGGATCGTAGAATGATACCGGCATCGGGTCGAGCAGCACCGTGCCGTGGTTGGTGTTGGCCCGCCCGGTCAATTGACCGTCGATGGTCTGTCCGCCGAAGCTGCCGGTCCAGACCAGATCGGCGATGTTGTTGAACGAGTCGAGATCGTCC
>MHXM01000052.1:7603-32199 GCA_001825565.1 Desulfuromonadaceae bacterium GWC2_58_13 | reverse complement strand
CCGGAGACCACGGCCTGGTAGGTCGGCGCAGGGGGCGGCGGCGTAGTGGTCGTGGTGCCGCCATCCGTCGAGGTTGCCGCCGTGGCCGACGTCAGTGTGTCGGTGCTGGCGTCCAGCACGGCCTGATCGGCCAGGCTGGTCAGCGTCTCAACGACGGATGGAAGCAGCGAATCAACTGGCAGCATATCGCTGCCGACCGATGTCGTCGATGGCGCCGCCCCGTCTTCGGCCAGGGGCGCCAGGACCTCTTCCTCCGGTGCCACAGAGGAAACCGGGGCGGGATCCTCTGCCGTCGGACTCTCTTCGGCCGGGGCATCGGCGGATTCGGAGGCGGTCGCAGCGGCGGGTTCCGCCGGGGCCGGCGAACCGGAATGTTCCGGGGCAGCCGGCTCCGTCCCGCCGGCCAGGGGATCGAGGTCCTCCAGCTCGGTCGGCGGCAGCCGATACGGCTGGGCGGCCGGCACTCCCCGGCCATCGACCCGGGTGCCGAAACCGACGGTGTCGATCTCGATCATATTAACCGGGGTGCGCACATAGATGCCGGTGCCGCCCTGAAACACCACCTGCAGACGGCCGTCGCTCACCCGGCCGGCGTACATCGAACCGCGAATACCAATGGTCGCAGCCGGCGTTTCGGTGGTGAACTCCTTCGGCGAGGTCTTGGTGATCGAGCCTCCGAGCACCCGGAATACCCCTTCGTTAACGACCGTCTTCATGCGGCCGGTCTCGCCGTCCCAGGCATAGTCCGCCACCTGCATTTCGCTGGCCGGACCGAGACTGACGATGGTGCTGTCCTGGAAGAGCACCTGGACCCGGCCGGATTTGCCGGTACGCAGGGTGTCGCCGAGCAGGACCGGGCTGGCGATGGTCAGCACGCGGGAGGCACCGTCATCGGCCTCGGCGGTAACCTGCCCCCGAACGGCGATAATCTTGCCGATCCCGTCCTCGGCCATCGCCGGCGACGGCAGAACCAGGCAAAGCGATAACCAGATCAAGCTGAAAACAGCAATTTTATAATGGCGCATGGTTCCCCTCGATTCGGGCCCGGCCCGGTCAGAAACGCAGGCTGAAGGCCAGAGTGGTCACGTTTTTGTCATACTCGTACAGGTCGATATTGGCGTTGGCGTCGGTGATCACGTGCTGCAGTTGGGCGACCACCCGGCTGCGGCCGTCCGCCGACTGCCAGACCGGCCGGGACAGGCCGAGGCTGATTTCGTGGAGGGTATCCCGCCGGACGCGACCGAACATCGGTTCCTCGTCTTCGTAGCGGGTCCGTTTGATACGGTAACCGCAGGAACCGGTCAGCCCCAGGAAAAGAGGCCGTTCATAACCGATCGAAGCAAAAAGACGCTGGTAGCCGGTCCGGTCTTGCCTGGCATCGTTGAGCTCCAGTCCCAAACCGCCGCTGAGGCGATTGTCGTCCCAGACCCCGACCGGTCGCAACTCGAAACGATACTGCCAGGCATCACGAGCTTCATCGGCGTAATTCAGACGGCTTCCCTGCAGGCTGAAACCGAGGCTCAGTCGGGGTTTCGCCAACCAGATCAACTCGGCCCCCAGTCCGGAGGTGGACAGATAGCGCCGGGAATCGAGCGTCAGGTAGTTAAAACTGGCCGGCAGCGAAAATTGCAGGGACGAAGTCTGCCAGACGGGGCCGCTGGAGACACCGACCAGACTGAGGTCGAGATCATCTTCCTCGGCGTAGATGGCGTGGTGGGTCACCGCCGAACTCTGCCAGATCACCCCCTTGGGGCGACTCCGATACGCATGGTTGAGCAGCAGGGTCGGTTGCACTATGCGATCCTTGCGGGGATTGGCGGTGGCCCCGGTCAAAGTCACCTGGCCGAGGAGGGTCTGAACTTGTTCATCCACCGGCGAGGCATGGACGTTGTCGTCAAAACTAAGGGCCAGGGAGAACATGCCGCCGACCGTGTGACGGCACGTCGCCCGATCGATCCGGGCCAGAAATGCCTGGATGTTCTGACGCACGGTCCGCGGAGGATCATTGGCCAGCACCGCGTTGAAATAGCTCCGGGAAGCCTCGAAATCGCCGGTGGCGAAACAGACGCGGGCCAATTCGAGGCGAGCCCGATCCGATTCGGGATGGGCGATCAGAACCCGTTCGAAAGCAAAGATGGCCGCCTCGTAATCGCCGATTTCATAGGCGCTGCGGCCCAGCATAAAGTCGGCCTCGGCATCGCCGGGCCGGCTGTTGAGCAGATCGGCAAAAATCCGGTAAGCCTCGGCGAAATCGCCTCGGGCGAAAGCACCTTCGCCTCGGGCAAACACCCCGTCATCGGGCGCGGCCACGACTGGGACGGAACCGAAAAAAAGGAGCATGCCGATCAGCAGCGCAGGCAAAGGGTTCGCGGTGGGGGTTATTCTGGACAAAATCATGACACTCCCGGACAAAAAAGCGGCAAGGTTGACACGTCGTTTTCGGTTTCCCGTAGAACGAGAGTTTAAGCAGATTTTGCGCCAAATTTTCGGGGGATTAAAAAAATGATCGCGCGGTCGATCGTCGTCGACTCAGATCAACTGCAGCGGCGGCTCGGTAAGCGCCGCCAACTGTTCGCGCAGGTACAGAACCTGCTCGCCCCAGTAGCGGACCGTGTTGAACCAGGGGAAGTGGGCGGGAAAGGCGGGATCGTCCCAGCGCCGTGCCAGCCAGGCGCTGTAGTGAAGCATGCGCAGGGTGCGCAGGGTCTCGACCAGACGCAACTCGGCCGGGTGGAAGTCGTAGAATTCATTGTACCCATCGACGATTTCGGCCAATTGGGCGGTCTGCCGGGCACGGTCGCCGGAAAGCATCATCCAGAGATCCTGCACCGCCGGAGCCATGCGGGCATCGTCGAAATCGACGAAATGGGGAGCATTGTCCCGCCACAGGATGTTGCCGGCATGGCAGTCGCCGTGGGTGCGAATATACCGCGGAGAGCCCTGGTTCAGAATGCCGTCGACAGCGGAGAGCAGTTCGTCGGTCAGTACATCGTAGGTTTTTTTGTATTCCACCGGAATGAAACGATCGCTGATCAAGGCCGCGCTGTCCCGGCCGAAACTGCGGCAATCGAGCCGAGGCCGCTGCTCGAAAGGACGGAGCGCTCCGACCCGGTGGATGCGTCCGAGCAAACGGCCGAGAATCAACAGGTTGTCGAGGTTGTCCAACTCCGGGGCATGTCCCCCCTTACGGGGGTAGAGAGCGAAGCGAAAGCCGCCGAAATGAAACAAGCTCCGCCCCGCTTCATCGCACAGCGGCACGACCACCGGCAACTCGTGGTCGGCCAGTTCGAAACAGAACCGGTGCTCTTCGTCGATCTGCTCGTCACTCCACCGCTGCGGCCGGTAAAACTTGACGATCAACGGTTCGGCGTCTTCGATGCCGACCTGGTACACGCGATTTTCATAACTGTTAAGCGCGAAAGTGCGACAATCGCAACGGAAGCCGCGACTCTCGACGGCATCCATGACGAAGCCGGGGGTCAGGGTCTGAAAAGGATGGGGGGTCTCGGTCATGGCGGGTCGTTTCCTGGCAAAAGGTTATACGACAGGGTCGTCGCCGGGCGGAACGGTCGGGTGCACCATATCACTAATGCACCCTTGGGAGCCACCGCTAAAATGACCCCGGATGCCAACTAAGTCATTGCATTGGCAAAGGTTATCCATAATGATATAAAGACAGTGACAGCCGGCGGACCAAGCCCTTTGCGAGCGACAGGCAAGACATGGAAATTTTACCCACCAATACGGCCACCCTGGTGGTGCAAGCCACTTCGGCGGCGACCACGGTATCGCGCGATGAGCGGCACCACGAGCTGCAACTGCATCAGATGATCCGTGCCACCGTCGAGGAAGGCGGGCAGCAAAAAGCCCTGCTGCAATTCGGCGACCGCCGCCTGTGGGTCGAAACCGGGATCCCGCTAAAAGCCGGCGACACCCTCAATTTGCAGGTGGTCGAAACCCAGCCGACCGTTTCCTTTAAAATCATCGAACCGACCATCCTCCAGCGGCTCGGCCAATCCCTGCACCTGCTTGGAAATCAGCTGGACGTACTGGAACTGCTGCCCGCCATGCTCGAAGGGCGGGATCCGGGTTCGAAAAAGCTGGACCCCGAAGTGCGCGACGCCCTGGTGCGCTTATTCACCCTGCTGAAAAAATCGCCGGAACAGTTGAATAGCGGGGATCTCCGCTCTCTCCCCCGACAACTGGGGCTGTACCAGGAAGCCGACCTGCTGACCGGCCAGATGCAGAATGCCCGCGCCACCCTGAAAAACGCCCTCGGCCAGATCGAGGCGGATCATAATCATCGACTTGGCGAACTGGCCAGTCATCTGGAGCCGCTATTCGGCGCCATCGCCCGGATTCCCGAACTGCTGCGGAACCCGACTTCGGCCGGTGCGATTCTCCAGACCCAACCCTCCTCCCTGGCCGCGGTGCTTCGGCCGCTGTTGCGGCTGGCCCAGTCACTGCCCGAACCGCCTCCCTCCGCCTCACCGCCGGTTATCCCGACGGCAATTGCGGCGACCACGGCAGCCGAGCTGCCTCCGCAAAATCACCAGGAGACGATCCGAGCGCTGGTCCGAGCCTTGGGTGAATACCTGCAACCGACCCTGCCCCTGCCGCCACAAACCTTGAACCGCCTTGAACAGCAGCTGCGCCCGCTGCCAGAGATGCTCCAGAATTCCGCCGGCCCGGACCTCCTCCCCACCCCGGCCCCCTCCCAGTCAACCGACCTGCTTGACAACCTGGCCCGACTCCTGCGAAGCGCCCCGGAACAGTCGACAACGGCTGGCATGGAACCCCTCTCGAAACAGCTTGCCAACGCTCTGCAAAAAGCCCTCGTCCCGCCCCCGCGAGCCGATGGGACGCCACCGTCGATTCCGGCGATACCGTCCCAACCGGAACCATCGCTGACCAGGTTGGCCGAGGTTCTCGCCGAGATCCCGACCGTTATCCGGCAACCCGGCCAGGTTGGTCGCTTCCTCGAAAGCCAGCCAGCGGAACTGACGGCGGTCCTGCGCCCCTTGTTACGGTTGGCCGCTGCCACAGGGGAACCGCCGGTTTCCATACCCTCCCCCCAAGGGAGACCCGCTTCCGAAGAAGGGGCGTCGGCCCGGCAGGCACTCTTTGCGCAGGCATCTCCGCCGCAGGTGCTTTCCCGCCAGGAGGTGGGCCAACTGGCAACGGAATTCGTTCGCGCCCTCCGGGAATACATGCAGCCGTTTGCCGGAGTTACCTCGGAGAGTATCGAGCGAATCGAGCAGCAGGCCGCGATGCTGCAACAGGTGTTTCAAGGGCCATTCGAACAGGCGCTGGCCGCGATCGGCCAAAAACCGTTGGGCAAGGATCTGCTCGGAGCCCTTTTCCATCTGCTGCGACATCCTCCGGAACGACTGGCCGAGGGCCAAGGTGCCCAGCTTTCGCGGCAGATCATCGACGCCCTGCAGAAAATCGTCGAACAGGAGAACGGCCGGATTGAGGAAAAGCAGGAGGACTCCCGCCGCCACCTGGAACTCTGGCAGCTCTGCCGGGCCCGGTTCGGCGATACCGATACCAGTTTCGTGCCGCTGCCGCTGCCGTTTCTCGACAACGGATTCATGATCGCTCACCGCCAACCGTCGCAAGAGTCCGAAACGGGGACCCCGGAAGAAATCGTCTCCTTGTCCCTGTTCCTCGATCTGCAAAAACTCGGTCCGCTGCAGGTCGACCTGCTGTATCAGAACGAAGAACTGTTCGTGCGCTTCAAGTGCGTCGATCAGGCCGCCGCGGACTTTGTATCGGCAGCCAGCGGCGAACTCGGCGAGGCCCTCGGCAATATCCGGGTATCGACGGTGGCCGTCGGCACCGGCGCCGAAAGTCCCGATCGAGCTCTGATCCGCAAGATGATACCACCGGAAAAAGGGATTCTTGATGCGCGCGTATAAATTCATCGGGGAGAGAAACGTGATTTATCCCAGAACGACCCTTATCTTTTTGCTCTCGGCCGGACTGCTGTTGTCGATTCCGCTGACCAGGCCGGCCGCCGAGGCCCTGGCCGACAGCGACGGCTATTACTGCGCCGGGCGCGGCTATCTGGCCTACCAGTTCAGCGGGCTGTCGACGCCCATCGAGGGGCATACCCTGTACCTGTTCGAACTCGCCCCCGACAAGGGGATTTCCAAACCTCGGCAGTTCGCTCTCGACCCGTTCCAGGTCCTCGGCATGCGCTGTCTCGACCACACGGTCGACCTGCTCGCCTGGGATCGCATCTATCGTATCGGCCTGAACGACCCGGAGTCGCCTAGCATCGGCAAGGTCGAGCCTCAACCCGAAGATTCCGTTTTTCCCGACTTCACCAGCGACAACCTCGGCCGGTGGGCGCCGGCAACCCAAACCATCCCGCTGAAAACGGCCGGCGGCCGCTTCAGCTTCGAACTGGTCATCGAACAGCAAACCGATCCAGAAACCAAAGCCGGCCCGGGCGTGATCCGGCATCGCATCAGGAGTTTTGTTAGGCAGAAAGACGCCGGGGGCACGATTATCGAGCGGGAAATTTTCTCGGGAAGCCGTGAAGAGACCGTCGACTGACAGTTTCGCTTGGTCCCGGCGAGCCCCGATTTTAATGAACTTTCGAACTCAGGTGCGGAAATTTTTGTCGGGAGTTGGAAACTCTGGCATTTACATAGACGGGTAACCGAGTTAAAATCGCTCGTATGTTTGACTGATTTTTTTTGTTGGTTTTGTTTCAGGGTTTTGGAGTTGAACTCGCAGAGGTGATGGAGGGTCTCTGTAATGCGAATTGTTTTTTTTGTGTTGCTGTTGGTGCTGTGCCCGGCTGTGCTTATGGCGGAGACAGCGCCCGTTGTCGAACCGGTGTTCAGCGGTTTTCATTTCGGTGACGCCCCCGGAGGCAACATGCTCTGTACGGCCGGGCCCTGCGCCACCGGCCTGATTGCCAGCGGGTACCGCAACTCGCGCCACCAGGTTGCCATATACAAAACGCCCGTCGCGGCAACCCATGTGGATGGGGTGGAAATTTCCCCTCCCGGATATTTTTTCCACGAAAATCGCCTGTTCCAGATCGCCTTCAGAATCGTTTGTGACCAGGACATGGCGGAAGTCTGCATGACCAGGCTCTCCGATGCCTTTAACGAGCGCTACGGCATGACCCGGATCAACCAGATTTTTGACTCCTCGTCACCCGGCGAAGCCCGCTTGCAGCAAAACTTTCGTACCTCGGCCGGCTACCGGGTCGAGATCTGCCGTTACCAGGAGGACGGCCAGTGGCGGCAGCCATTGGTGAACATTTACCAACCGACCCTGATGGATGCGGTGCGTCTGGCCGCCAACCCCAATTATCACGCCGATGTCAACTGACCGCTACGATTTCCGACGCTGCAAACTCTGTGGCGAGCTGGCCGCCCACCCCCGATACCAACTGAAGGGGAGCTTCATCCATGTCTGCGAGGCTTGCGACTTTCATTTCATCAACAACCTCGACGTCATGCCGGACAACGACCCGGAATACGAAGCCAGAACCCTCGACGTAACCGCCTGGAATTTCATCGCGAGCCACCTGAAGAAAAACCGTCGGCAGTTGCAGGGGCGATTGGCTCTGGTCAGCCATCACCGCTCCTTGGCCGATGCCGAATGCCTCGATATCGGCGCCGGCGTCGGGCTCTTTTCGCATCTGCTGCAAGAAGCGGGAGCCACCCCCTACGGCATTGAACCGCAGTTGGTCTTCCGCCAGTTCGCCAAGGAGAAATTCGGCGTCACCCTGCACGCTGAAACCATCGACTCGCCGTTCTGGCAGGAGAGTTTTGCCGGACATTTCGACCTGGTCACCCTGTGGGACACTCTTGAGCATCTTAATTTCCCCGTCGAAACCCTGCGCGACGCGGCGCGGGTTCTGAAACCCGGCGGCATGCTGTTTCTCGACACCCCTTCGAGGGATTCGTTCTACTATAAGATCAGTGAATGGTCATATCGCCTCAGCAACGGCGCCAATCCGCTGTTTCTCAATTCTCTTTACTCCCCCAAGCCGTTTCGCCACAAACAAATCTTCACCGTTCGCCAACTGACCGAACTGTTCGAAAAGCTCGATCTCGAAATCATCGCCCTGAACCGCTCGGGGTTGTTTGATTCCAGCAACAAGATTGTGCTGGCCGGGAAAAAACCGGCTTAACGACGGAACGGGACCCGATTGCCGAAGAGCGTCCTTTCGGGCATCTCGACGACCTTGCAACAACCGTTCAGTCGGTCGTGAACAGTCTTCAGCTCGCTCCGCCTGACCGGCGGACTGATCAGGTATCCCTGCATTTTTTCACAGCCGAGGCGTTCCAAAAATCGACATTGTTCCTCGGTTTCAACCCCTTCGGCAATCCCCTCGATACCCAGATTCCGGGCCATGGCGATAATGGTTTCGATGATTTTCTCGTCACTCGCGTCGCCTGGCACATCCCTGATAAAACCGCGGTCGATTTTCAAGGTGTGGATGGGGAAATTTTTCAGCTGGGTCAGCGACGAGTAGCCCGTGCCGAAATCGTCGATGGCGATGGTCACCCCCAGCCATTCAAGCTGCTCAAGAACCCGTCGGGTGCGCTCAACATTCATCATCATCGAAGACTCGGTGATTTCGATTTCGAGGTTGTTGGCCGGCAAGCCGGAATCCTCAAGCGCTTCCTCGATGATATCGAGCAGCTTGGAATCGGTGAACTGCCGGGCCGAAACGTTGACCGAAAAGCGCAGGTTCTGGCAGCCCGGCTGGCGGCAGAAATCGGCCGCGAAGCGGCAGGTGGAACGCAGCACGAAACGTCCCAGGGGAAGGATCAGGCCGGTTTCCTCGCATGCCGGGATAAAGGTTGCCGGAGCAATCACCCCATGGCCGGGCCGGTTCCAGCGCACCAGGGCCTCGGCGCCGACGAATCGCCTGTCGGCCAGATTAACCTGGGGCTGGTAAAAAACCTCGAATTCGCCGGCATCCAATCCCGCCCGCAAAGCGTCTTCGAGTTCCAGTGCTTCGCGGGATTTCCGATCCATCTCGCGGGTAAAAACATGAAAGGCATTCTTGCCCTGATCCTTGGCCGAATACATGGCCAGATCGGCGTTCTTGATCAGCTCGTCCGCCGTCTCGCCGTGATCGGGATAAAACGCCAGGCCGAGGCTGGCGCTGACATGGACCTTGCGCCCGTTCACCCCGAGATATCCGGAAATCCGCTGGTGTATTTTTTGGGCGATTTCATGAATGGTCAGGATATCCGGCGCGTCTTCGATCAGGATGAGGAACTCGTCGCCGGCAATACGGCTGACCGTATCTTCGCGGCGAACCGAACTTTCCAGTTCCCCGGCAACGGCAATCAGCATCTCGTCTCCGAACTGATGGCCCATGGTGTCGTTGATTTTCTTGAAGTCATCCAGATCCATGAAGATGATGCCGACCTTGCGCCGACGGCGTCTGGCCCGCTCGATGGCCATGGCCAGGCGGTCGGCCAGCAACAGCCGGTTGGGCAGCCCGGTCAGGGCATCGTGGTGAGCCTGATAGCGGATCAGCTCTTCCTGTTTCTTGATCTTTCTCAGGTCGTGAAAAATGGCGACGTGCCCCGCCAGACTGCCGTCTTCATGATGGTACGGCGAAACCGACAGATCGGTCGCCAATTCCTGCCCGTTGCGATGGGCCAACGCCACCTCCTCCGACCAGATGCCGTCCCGGAGCAGGTGCTTTCGGACACCGAACAGGTAACCATGCTCGCTCGTTATCCGTAGAAACGCCGGCCTTCGGCCAAGCACCTCGTTTTGCGAAAAGGCAGTCATTTCGAGGAATTCGGGATTGACCATGATGATCCGCCCATCGCTATCGGCCACCAGAATACCTTCGCGGGCGTTTTGAAAAACCTTTCCCATAAGAAGCAACTTATCGTTCGCCGCCTGCAACTCCCGGGTTCGCTCGGCCACCCGCATTTCCAGCATGCCGTGGGCCTCCTGCAGTCGGGCCTGACTGTGCAGCAGATAATCCGCCTTGTTGTCCAGCTCGGCCTTGCTGACTTGCAAATGAGCGGCCATTCGGTTAAAGGAAACCGCCAGGGCCGCCAGTTCATCCCGGCCGTCGATCTTCACCCGGTAGTCCAGATCCCCCTGGGAATAATGCCGAATAGCGATGATCAGAGCCTGCAGGCGACGATGCAAGGCCCGGCTCATGAGGACCGCCAACAGCAAGGCCGACAACAAACCCGAAAGAGCCGCCGTGGCAAAAGCGACCTTGCCATAGTGCGCGTTGAGCAGGATCATTTCCTTTTTCTGCTGAAACTGGCTGGCCTCCTCCTGCACCAGGGACCACAGAGCCAAATGGATAACATCCCACAATTCTTCCAGTTTTTTAATTTCGTCCTGCACATATGAAAGGTTGGGATCGACATTCCAGGTTTTATAAACCCCGGGCAGATTCGCCTTGATTTGTTGGATGCTTTCCAGCAACGCCGAAGAGTCGGCCCGATATTTCTCGGGATCCACCAGTTCTTCCCGGTTGAACGCGTCAAGTTCCCCCCAACACCTCTGCACCTCGCCAAGCAGCCGGACGACCGCTTCGGGTTGATGCACGCTCCCCCGCACCTTCTGCTGGAACAGCTCCTGAGCCACCTGAATCAGTTCGTACAGGGTTGACAGCCGGGGCTGGATTTCCCGGTCGCCGGCCGCCGTCATTTGCATATCGGCGACCCGATTGAATAGCCGATTGAATTGGTTGGTGGCGATCGTCTGCCATTGTTCGCGATCCGACGAAAAAATCCGTTCGGCCTGATCGTAATACTTCATCGCGGCCCTGATTCGCTCAAAGCCGGTGGCGATTTCCCCGAGTTGAGCGGACAACGCGGAATGTTCGGCTCGGGACGCCAGCAACCGGGCCAGCGTCCGACCTTCATCGACCACGTCGAAAATGCTTTCGGTAGTGACAAAAGTCTCGGAAGTATCGTACAGAAACAGGGTGTAGGCCTGGCGAGCGGAGCGCTCGATGCGATTGATGGTCTGCAACTGCTCGGTGAGATCCCGGGTCAGAACCTCAATGGCGACCTGATCGTAATTGATCTGCCGGAAAGCCAGCAGGGCCATGACCGCCTGGATCAACACCAGCACGACCAAGCCGATGCTCTTTATCCGCTGATAGGAAATCATCGCAACCTTTACGGGCTGAATTTCAAGGTCAGAATCTCCCCGACGTCGCCGGCCCCGTACAAAGGCGTTTCCGCTTCCGGCTCGGGATCGCGTCCGGCGATTTCGTAGCGGCTGACCCCGAAGGGATAGGCGCCGGTCAAGGAAAACCCAACATCGTCGGGATGGCCGGTATTCAGCTTGCGGGCGAATTCCACCGTCCACGCCCCGTCTTTCCAGAGACCCTTGGCCCGGATATCGGCCCGGCTGCCGGTGGGTGTTTGGTATTCGTATTTGTCCACCCGGTCCCGGCTGTAGGCGGCATGGAGAATGGGCTGGTACGCCGGCTGGCCCTGGTCGGTCTGGCGTACCAGGTAAAAGACAGTGCCCGATTCGGAGAGGAGCAGCTTGGCTTTTTTATCGCGGGTGGTCGAATAGATCTGCATCTTGTCGTCGGCATAACCGGCATGGTCGGTGCGGCTGGCCTTCCAGAACCAGATGTCGGCCCGATAGGGACGGTTTTCCTTCAAGGAAAGCGTCGTTTCATGGGGAACCATGCTCCATTTCAGGACCAGGCAATCCTCCCGGGTCGGTCCGTCCTCATAACTCTGCTGGGCGGGGTTCCAGATCACCTGGCGATGAAGCCGGCTCTCCGTTGGATCGGGGAATTGTCCCAACAGGTAAAGGGTGTCCCCGGAAAAAACCGCGCGCAGGGTAATATCGATGTCGGCCACCGCATCGTGAACCGTCACGATCCGGGCCCCGCTCCAGGCCGAATCCACGGCACTGCCATCGATCACCGGCGGCGAATCGACCCGACCGGCCATCAGGACCTGGCCGGCAGACACAGGGATCGCAGCCGCCAACAACAACAGCAGAGCGAGAAATACGGGCATAGGGCCTCCTTAATGATAGAATCCCCCGTGATACCCGTACAAATTCCATGCCCCTTCCTAATGCAGACTTTCATATAATACGATCCAGACGCCGCAAACGAACGAATTTCCGGGTTTACCCCCTGCGAAAACAAACTCGATTGCCGGTTGGATTGCCGTCGCGGCGGGGTCACCGTCGGCGAAAGCAGCGAAAAAACCAGGGAAATCCCGGCCTGTCGGTGAAACAACCGCGCCCGTGACTTCTAGCAGGTTGCCCGCTTCCGACTTTACTGCTAACATGCCAGCGGCAATTGGCGCGTCTATTCCCCCCTGCGGCTGAGGAATCCATGCTTTTCGACATCCAGAACCTGATTGAAGATCTGCACGACGGCATCTATTTCGTCGATCTCGAACGAAAAATCTTTCGCTGGAACAAGGCCGCGGAAACCATTACCGGCTACCCCGAAAGCCGGATGCTCGGCAGGCGCTGTTCGGATAACCTGCTGATGCACGTGGATGGCGACGGCAACCAGCTCTGCGTCGACATGTGTCCCTTGGCGCATACCATGAAGGACGGCAAAACCAGGGAATCCGAGGTTTACCTGCATCACCGGGACGGCCATCGGGTTCCGGTGTGGGTCAGAACCACCCCCTTGCGCAACGAGAAGGGGGAGATTGTCGGCGGAGCGGAACTTTTCTCGGATCTGAGCCAGAAAGCCGCCACCGCCCTGCGCCTCAGGGAACTGGAACAGCTGGCCCTGCTCGACAGCCTGACCCAACTGGCCAATCGCCGCTATCTGGAATCGGAAATCAAATCGCGCCTGAGCGAATCGATCCGTTGCGGCCTGCGTTTCGGGGTGCTGTTCATCGACGTCGACCACTTCAAGGGGTTCAATGACACCCATGGCCACGAAGCGGGAGATCAGGCCCTGCAGACCGTGGCCCGCACGCTGACCTCGACGGCCCGCTCGTACGATCTCTATGGTCGCTGGGGGGGAGAGGAATTTGTCGGAGTGATTCGGAACGTCGACCGGCAAGGACTGCTGGTCATCGGCGAACGCTGCCGGAAGCTGGTCGAACATTCCCAGGTCGAGCTGGGCTCAAGCCGCCAGCAGGTCACCATCTCGATCGGCGCCTCGGTGGCGGAACCGGGCGACGATATCCATGCTCTGATCAAGCGGGCCGACCAGCTCATGTATCAGAGCAAGGCCGCTGGCCGCAACCGGATCAGCATCGGCTGAAGGCCGTCGTCATCCGGGATCTTTTTTTTCACCAAAACCGGCCAGGTACGCTTCCCATTCCATCGGCAGCAGATTTTTCTTCTGGTTGTTGCATTCCTTGCAGGCGGGCACGCAATTGCCGCGCGTGCTCCGCCCTCCCCGCGACACCGGCACCAGGTGATCGAGGGTCAGTTCCTTCGGCGCGACCCGAGCCCCGCAATAGTAACAGATCCCTGTTCCAATACGGTTTTTCCACCACTGGCTCTGGCGCAGTTCACGGGCCTTGTTGCGCTCCCGGCGCTCGTCTTCTTCGCTTACCTCGATGAAAAAATCCAATCGCCGTCTCCTTCGCGTGGGGATGGAACATTGTAACCGAACCGCGGACCGCGGACAACCTTCGGCCAGACCCGTTGGTCACAGGCGGCTTGCACATTTTTCCGATTTGTGCGATCTATTAGCCGTTTTCCCTATCCTTGCATGCGGGGCGCAGCCCCACGGAAGCGATACGCGACTATGAAAATACTGATCGTAGGTGTTGGTCAGGTGGGTTATTTCCTGTGCGAGCGCCTTTCGCTTGAGGGACACGAAGTGACCCTCATCGACAGCAGCCAGGAGCATCTGAACCGGGCCTCGGACCGGCTCAATGTGCTCGGCATTATCGGCAACGGCGCAAGCGCGGAGGTTCTCGAGCAGGCCGGCATCAAGGATGCCGACATCTTCATTGCCGTCACCGACCTCGACGAGGTCAACATTCTGGCCTGCCTGCTGGCTCGCGAATATCAGGTTCCGACCCGGGTGGCCCGGGTCAAGAACATCGAGTATACCAGCCAGAGCGCCGTCCTCTCCAAGGAAAAACTCGGCATCGACCTGCTCATCAACCCCGACGACGCCGTCGCCGAAGAAATCGTCAAAATCGCCTGCCGCAGCGGGTCCTTTGACGTGGCCGAATTCGTCGAGGGGCAGATCCAGTTTCTCGGCTACCGCATCAGCGAGGAGAGCCCGCTGTGCAATCTGACCCTGAAGGAACTGGGGGAAATCCGCGGCATCTACCGGTTCGTGGTCACCGCCATCTGCCGTTCCGGACAAACCATCATCCCCCGCGGCGACGATTCCATCAAGGCCGGCGACAGCATCTTCATCATCGCCCACAAAAAAGACCTGCCGTCGATCCAATACCTGCTGCAACAGAAGGACGCCAAACCAAAGCGGGCCCCCCGGGTCTTTATCCTCGGCGGCGGCAACATCGGCCTGCACATCGCCCGCGAACTGGAGCAGATGGGGTTCACCGTGCGCCTGATCGACAAGGATGAAAAACGTTGCGAGTTTCTTTGCGGCAAACTGAAGCGGACCCTGGTTATCAACACCGACGGCACCGATATCCGCACTCTGCTCGATGAGGGAGTCGACGGCGCCGACGTCTTCATCGCCGTCACCGACAACGACGAAACCAATATCCTCTGCTCGCTGCTCGCCAAGCAGCATGGCGCCCGACGCAGCCTGACCCTGGTGAACAAACCGGAACTGCTGAACCTGGCTCCCTCGCTCGGCATCGACGCCTGTATTTCGCCCCGCCAGGCGGCGGCCGGGACCATCCTCAAGTACGTCCGACGCGGCGGAGTCATCTCGCTGGCCGCCATCGAGGGGAGCAACGCCGAAGTCATGGAAATTCTGGTCAAGGCCGATTGCGGCATCATCGACACCCCCCTGCGCAAGCTGCATTTTCCCGACGGAGCGATCATCGGCGCGGTGGTGCGCGGCGAGACCTACGAAATTCCCACCGGTGACAGCCAGTTGCAGGCCGGCGACCGGGTCGTGGTCTTTGCCCTCCCCGGAGCACTGGCCAAAACCGAGAGGTTTTTCGAATAGATGAACATTCTCGTCACCTTGAGAATTCAGGGCGCCCTGCTCCTCTTTCTGGCAGCGGCGCTGCTGTTGCCGGTTCCATTTTCCCTGTATTACGCCGATGGCGCCGCCGTCTCGTTCGTCACTTCGGCATCGGTCGCGCTGGTCACCGGCATCTTGCTGTTCAAAGGCTGTCGGGGCAGCATGGAACTGTCGGTTCGCGAAGGGTTTGCCGTGGTCACCTTCGGTTGGCTCTTCTACGCGATATTTGGCGCCCTCCCCTTCGTTCTGAGCGGAGCGATCCCGTCGTTTCTCGACGCCGTCTTTGAAACCATGAGCGGCTTCACCACCACCGGATCGACCATTCTGACCACGATTGAAGGGCTGCCGGAAAGCATCCTGATGTGGCGGGCCCTGACCCACTGGCTCGGCGGTATGGGGATTATCGTGCTATCGCTGGCGATCCTGCCGATGCTCGGAGTCGGCGGCATGCAGCTGTTCAAAGCCGAAGTGCCCGGCCCCACCGCCGACCGCCTCAAACCCCGCATTCAGGATACCGCCAAGCTGCTGTGGGGAGTATACGTTCTCCTTACCATGGTTGAAGTTCTGCTGCTGATGTTCGGCGGCATGAACTTTTTCGATGCCCTCTGCCACGCCTTCGCCACCTTGGCCACCGGCGGCTTCTCGACCCGCAACGCCTCGGTGGCGGCCTATGACAGCGCCTATATCGACTGGGTCATCACCCTGTTCATGTTTCTGGCCGGAATCAATTTCTCGCTCCATTACCACGCCCTGCGCGGAAAGTTGGGGGGATATTTTCGCAATGAGGAGTTTCTTTCCTATTTGGCCATCACCCTCGGCGGCACCGCCCTGCTGGTCTATCTCAATCACGGTACCGTCTACGCCTCGCTGGCCGACAACCTGCGCTTCAGTGCTTTTCAGGCCACCTCGATCCTGACCACGACCGGTTTCGCCACCGCCGACTATGAACTCTGGCCGGTCATGGCCCAGTACCTGCTGGTCTTTCTCATGTTCATCGGCGGCTGCGCCGGATCCACCGGTGGCGGCATGAAGGTGGCCCGCGTCCTGCTCCTGTTCAAGCATGTCCAGGTCCAGCTTTTCAAGCTCATCCACCCCAAGGCGGTACGCCTGGTCAAGCTCGGCGACACCCCGGTCGACCGTGACGTCATGCAGTCGATTCTCGGTTTTTTTGCCCTTTACATGGGAGTGTTCGTCGTTGCCTCGTTTCTGATGGCCGCGACCGGAATGGATCTGGTTTCATCAGGGGGGGCGGTCATCGCCACCCTCAGCAACATCGGGCCGGGACTCGGTACGGTGGGACCGGTCGACAATTTCGCCCATGTCCCCACCTTTGGTAAAGTGGTGCTCACAGGCTGCATGCTCCTCGGACGGCTTGAACTGTTCACGGTACTGGTTCTGCTTTTCCCCTCATTCTGGAAAAAGTAAAGCGGCGCGAACCACCAGGGGCCGCGCCGCGAAAATCAAGCTACAAAAATGACGCGCGGGGAAAGTTTCCTTTCTCCGCGCGTCATCCCCTCCTTCACATAGCATGAAACGACCTATCGGCCAGTCTCATCTCAGACAAAAACGGGTTCTGCCATCGCAGGGAGGTAGGTCTCCGGGGCAAAACCTTCATTCCGGCTGAAGTAGTTGTACTTTAATATATTCCGCCTCTTAGATTCAATCCGGAGAACTCCGTATTTTCCTGTGGGGGAAACCCGTATAGCCCCTCTTCCTAGAGACTGGTCAGACCTTCCCGAACGGCGTATTTCACCAAATCGACAAAATTTCTCAGCCCCAATTTTTTCATGATCCTGGCACGGTGGGTTTCAATGGTTTTAGGGCTGACACACAGGCGATCGGCGATCTCCTTGGACGAAAGACCTTCGGCCACCAACCGCAAAACCTCCCGTTCCCGTGGCGATAGAATGGAGCCAGCGGCCGACCCTTCGGACTGAGCCGGAGCGATCAGTTCTTCGATCATGACCGAGGTGATCCCCGGGCTCAGATACATCTTGCCGGCAACCACTGCTTCAATGGCCTGGATGAGTTCGCCAAAGGCGGCCTCTTTGACCACGTAGCCACTGGCACCGGCCTTGATCATGGCCAGAACGGTCTGCCGATCGGTATAACCGGATAGCCCGATCACTTTTATTTTCGGATAATTTTCGAGAATCTTGCGGGTCGCTTCAATACCGTTGAGGCCCGGCAGGCGGACATCCATGACCACCACGTCCGGCCGCAGTTCTCCGGCCAAGCGAACCGCGCTCTGACCATTGCTGGCAATGGCCAGAATGCTCATATCCACGCGCAGGCTGAACATGTGACGAACACATTCGTGAAAAACTTCGTGATCATCGACGTAAAGAATACCCGTCCCCATCCACTGCCCTCGCTTGTCAAACGAATTGCCCGATTAATGACTCTGCAAACTCACTATGGCGACTGCCTCCAATCGTGTCAACACTTCACTATTTTTACATATACGAAAAGAACCATCTTGAATTGCCTCTAATTGCGGATCAGGGCAGCGACTCAAACGGCTCGGGAATCTTTTCCCCATTCGGCATCACTTCCTCATCGGGGCAAAAACCGCCCTCGGCATACCGTTGATACCGCCAACAGAGCGGCATCAATCCCCCTCGGCAATAGAGTGAAATAAGATTTTTCCACATCCGGCTGCTCCGGCTACCGTATTTGCTGAAAAAACAGCATTTTTCATAATGTGAACAGAGCTGTTCCATGAGCCTCACTCCCCCGCATCTTCAAATTAAGTCAATACAGGCATAATACATACGATTCCTGACAAATTTCTTACAGGAGAACAACTTCCTCGTGAAAAATTCGCCTTCAAGAATTAATTTCCCACAGCGAATCGATTATTTCCTCAATTTCATGGGTCGAATAAGCTTCGCGGGACAATGCCTTGCGGTAAAGGCCGACCACGGCATTTGCCTTTACCGAATCGCCGGAGCGGATATGCAGATCATACAATCCCTTGACCAGGGCATGGTTGGTCGGGTCATGCCTGAGCGCGACGGAAACCACCTCGATGGCTTCCTCGCAATCGCCACCTTCCGCCAGAATCGTCATCCAGGCCAGGGAACCTTCGAGATACAGCCGCTCCAGCTCGGAACGCCGCTCGGCGACCAGATTATCGTCTACCGGACTGTGTTTCAGATAATCGCCCCGCCAAAGCTGTAGCGCCGGATACAGCTCGTTGCCGGCTTGCCAGAAATTTTTCTGCTGGAACATCCTGAGACCGGCCCGGATCCGCTCGGCGAAAATTCCGGCATCGAGCTGGCAGTTGTCCAGGCAGAGCATCTTCCGCTGCATGGGCAGATAATATTTGGCCTGCCGTGGGTAACAGACGGCATCGAGAACCCGCCGAAGCCGCGATAACAGGGTGTCGAAGCTGGCCCGAGACTTATCCGTCGAACTCTCCGGCCAAAGGGCAAGTTGCATTTGTTCCTGGTTGATACAGAGTCCCGGCGAGGTCAGCAGGTGCGCCCAGAACTCGCGCTGGGCCGGGCTCCATCCTTCTTCGCGGATTTCCGCGCGGGATCCGAAACGGACCACCAAGGCTCCCAGCGTACCTATCCGCAGAAGAGGAATCGCTCGGCCCTTGTCGAGAACGGCAAGGCCCAGCTTTCGGGCAGCCAGTTTTCGGGCATGGTCCCGCTCCACCCCCAGGCGAACCGCGGCGCAAAGAAAAGTTTCCAATATCATTGGCGTGGCCAGGTAAAAATTATCCAGCCCATTGTCCTTCATAAGTCGCAGGGCGTTCTCGATATCGCTTCGCCCTTCCTCGGCGCGCCCTGAATCGAGTCGCAGCATCCCCCGAAAAGCATAGGCGCTTACCCGGGTAAATTTTTCATCGATTGCTTCACATTCGGAGATCGCCCGACCCAACAGATCTTCGGCACGATCCGTGTTGCCAAGTTGCGCGCAGGTCGAACCGAGGATCATCTGATTAATTGCCGTAAAAAGACACCCACCGGCTTCGCCTCTCAGGCGCAGCGACTCGTCGATACACTCCAGGGCTTCATCGTTTTTACCTTCAAGCGTCAGCAGAAAAGCATGATACTGCAGGTATTGACTGCGCAAATGGGGGTTCTCGGAGGCATAGCCGGAACACAAACCCAGCTGCACGAAGTTCATGGCATCATTCAACCGGTTTTCGCTAATCGCCATGTCGATATCGAGCACCCAGAACAAGGGGCCGACGGTCGTCATGGTCAGCAGATCATGTTCGAAAATCTGTTCTATAACCTTGCGCTGCCGTGAATAATTGACGAAATCCCCCTCAAGACTCAACAGATTGATCTGCATGAGACGAATAAACAGTTTATTTATGGCATTGACCCGGGGACTCCCAAGCAACGAGAAGGCCTTTTCGGCCATGCTTCTGAAACCGCCCCAGTTTCCCAGCACCGCTTGTTGATAACCACGAATAATGGTGATCCCGGCCAGAAAATTGTCAAGGTTGTTTGTGGCCGCCAACTGCCAGGCTTGGCTCGAATACCGTTCAACCCGTACCCGGTCCGCAAAAAGAAAGTAATGGCCCATGGCGAGAATTTGCGCGACCTGAATCCGCGACACCACATCGAGTTCCGCGGCCAGGTCGGAAAACAGCGCATCGGCCCGTTCAAGCAAAGAAACAGCAAGGTTGAACCGGCCGTCGATCATCAGGTGAAAAAACACCTGCTGGGACGTCGACAACAGTTCGCCCAGAGAATCCGCATCGCGGGTGAATCCATTCCGGGCTTTTTCGAGATGGCCCAGAGCCGCCGGCGAAGCGGATTCCATTTCTATCATGCCACGAAAATATGCCAGCCACGGATGCCGATGGATGTCTTCGTCGGGTATCTGCAGCAAAATCGCCTTCAGGGTGAGCGTCCGGTTTTTCGCCAGCAGAGTCAACCCAACCTGCCGCATCTGCTGCTGCAGCGACACATAATCCCGGGCGCCGGCAAAATACCACAGCGACTCTTCCGCGCCTCCCTCGGCGAGATACCAGGCCGCCGCCTGGGCCAGGGTTGCCTTGCGTTCGGCATCGGTCAGCAATTGCCCCGCCATGGTTCTCAGGGCATCGCGAAACAAGTGGTGGAGGGTGAACGTCTTTCCATTCACGTGAGGCCGGACAAACAGATTCTGCCGCACCAACAGTTCGAGTCCCTGCTGCACATTACTGTCGCAGGCGATCCGCTCGGCCAGGAGAACCGGAATTTCTTCAAGGAGTGAAAGTTTCAGCAGAGCTTCTTTCAGGTTGTGCGATAAACCATCGAGGATTTCTTCCCTGAAATAGTCGACGGCCCGCTCCTGCTGAAATCTGTCGAGTCCGTCAAGCCGGGCGCCAACTTCGCCGGCGCCTTCTCGGATCAGGAACTGGCCCAGCAGAACCAGCCCCATGATCCATCCTTCGGTCCGACGATACAGCAGGTCGCCCATTTCGCCGGACAGGGGAATCTGCAGAAATCGGTTGTACAGTTCGGCAATTTCCGCCCGGGTCAAAGCCAGGTCTTTATTATCCAGAACCTCCACCGGCCTCCCGGCGATCAGATCGGGACAGGTCCAGCGGGACAGGAGAAGAATCCGGAAACCGGCCGGCGCCGCGGAAAGCAGGGCACCGATAAAGGCGAGACTGGAAGCGGAGCCTTCCAGCAGGTGCAGATCGTCGAAAACCAGACAGAATTGGGGGGGAAGTACTTTGGCGAGATCGGCCGCCAGAATTTCGGCGACCCGGGCGGCGTCAACGGCAGCCAATTCACCTTTTTCGAGCATTTGTTCCAGAAGCGGCGACCGAAACCGGTCAAGGGCGTTGCGCAGGCAGGCAAGCAAGGACGAGAAAAGAAAAACCGTATCCCGATCTTCCGGCCCCACCTGATACCAGGCAAAGGGCACGGCGGTTCTGGCCAGGTATTGACTCGCCAGATTGGTTTTCCCCTGCCCGGCCTGGGCCTGGATAAAAAAAATCCGTCGGCCCCGGTCTTCAGCCCGCTGCAACAGGTCGACCACCCGAATCCTCGGCAGATGCCGCCCGGGATCAACCGGGGGTGGGTAAAACTTGATGGCCGAAAGTCGCTGCGGGAACGAACTGTTCATAGAGGAAAGGCGCCAGACCGCATCCCTGGCAGGAGCTAGGCAGACAGAACCGTCAATTTGGCAGCAAAAGATTAATAATGAATGGTAATTCAGACCAAGGGGGGGCGCAATGCGGGAAATTGTGTATTTAGCTGTGGGGAAAACACCTAATCCAAACTGGAGCAAGCGCCAGCGTCGGTCAAAACGCTGGCGCTTGCGGAAAAACATTCAACCCAGGATCATAAAACCGAGCTGCCGCCCGGTTTTCCCACCGTCGCGCCGATAGGAAAAGAGTGTTTCCCGATGGCAGCAGGTACACTCGTCGGCGGCACTCAGGCCAGCGGCCGGAAGCCCGGCGTCCGCCAGTTGGAGCAGGCAGCTTTTCCGCAGATCGAGGTGCCAATTGCCAAGCGCCACTTCTTCGGCAATCGATTCCCAGTGACCGGTTCCCTGGCGAAAAGCGTCGCGCACCTGGCGGTCTACCTCGTATTTGTGGGCGCCGATACCCGGACCCACGGCAGCGAGAAGATCCCCCGGGTTGCAGCCGAAGCTGACCTGCATGGCCTGTACCGTTTTTTTCAGAATACCTGCCGCCGCGCCGCGCCAGCCGACATGAACCACTCCGGCCGCCTTTTTGCCGGGGGCATAGAGCAGCACCGGGTAGCAGTCGGCGACCAGAACTCCAATCATGATGCCCGGCTGATCGGTGATCACGGCGTCGCATTCGACACTCAGAAAATGCGAGAGATCCGGGTTGGTCTGGTCAAGGACCAGAACATCGGTGCCATGCACCTGTTTAACCGTCAGCAGTTGATGGGGCGGCAGATCGAAGGCTCTGGCCAGGGTCGAACGGTTGCCATCGACGTTGTAGCGGGCATCGTCGGTATTGAACCCGAGATTCAGCGAATTGTAGGGGGGGCGGCTGACCCCTCCGTTTCGTGTGGTAAACCCGGCGCGAACGGCCGGAAACTCGCCCCATGAGGGCTGTAGATAGTGAATTTTCCCCTGCTTGACGTGTTTCATAGGTACCTCAATACTCCAGATGAATGCGGCCTGGGCCTTCCCTAAAAGCCGGTTTCAGACGATGACCGGTATTTGTCATCAAGATATCCGATGATTTCATTGAGATCAGCAGGCATTGGACTTTCAAATTCCAGATATTGGCCGGTTTGCGGATGAACGAACCCCAGCACCCGGGCGTGCAGAAACTGGCGCTGCAACTGTTGCACTCGCTGCCGAAGTTCAGGATCAGCCAGCGTCTTGGCCCGACTGGAACTCCCATAAACCGGGTCGCCGACAATGGGGAGTCCCATCTCCGAAAAGTGGACCCGGATCTGGTGGGTGCGGCCAGTCTCAAGCGTCAGTTCCACCAGGGCCAGCCGGTCCAGTGGGTATCGTCGCAGCACCCGCCAGTGGGTCACCGCCCGTCGTCCGCTACGGCTCTGCCCACTCATTTTCTTGCGCTGCACCGGATGGCGGCCGATCGGCGAATCAACGGTCCCGGCAGAGGCCTCCGGCACCCCGTAAACCAGGGCCAGGTAGCGGCGGGTGATCGAGTGGATCTTGAACTGGGCCGCCAGATGCTGATGGGTGGCGTCGTCCTTGGTCGCAACCATCACCCCCGAGGTATCCTTGTCAAGCCGATGGACGATCCCCGGCCGCAGTTCACCGCCGATGCCAGCCAGATCCCGGCAATGGTGCAGCAGGGCATTCACCAGCGTTCCCTCATAATGACCGGGGGCCGGATGGACCACCAGCCCGGCCGGTTTGTCAACAATAATCAGATGACGATCTTCATACAGGATGTTCAGGGGAATTTCCTGGGGAACCGCCTCGGCAGGTGTCGCGGGGGGAATCGCGACTTCAATCTGTTCACCGCCTTTCAGCTTGAGGCTGGCCTTGACCGAAACTCCCTCCTGGAGCACCAGTCCATCATCAATGAGTTTTTTCAGCTGCGAACGGGACTGCGCGGGCAGACAGTCGGACAGAAACCGGTCGAGCCGCTCGGGGGCTCGACCGAATTCAAAAAAAAACCGGTAGGTTTGCGTCATTTACCAGATCGGGCTTTCGATCTTGCCCGCCTGTTTGATCATGACGTCAACGATCGCCCGGTCGAACAAGTGGTCCGACTGCTCCATATCGGGAGAAACCCGGCTGCGGAAATGTTCCCGGCCCTCTTCGAGCTCCTCGGCGAGAATGTCGAAGATATTGTCTTTTTTGATCCCCTCCTTGACTTTGTCCTGATTGTACAGGGCAATATCGGAGACAATCGCCCGCGCAAGACGAAAGGCAAGATCAGGATTGTCAACAAGTCTGGCCATGGTTCCTCCCCAGCTGTGGATTGATATGGTTCCGCGGGCCCCTCCGGCCGTGAAGGGAAAACCTGAGCTTTCCGCAACTCGCTGGAATACAGGCAGATTAACGAAAAATGACGATCATGTCAATGATTCAGCCACGTTTCCCAATTCACCGACAAATCGATACAGGTCAACGAGTCCGCCGCGATAATCCGTGGCGAATACGCCATCGCAACGGTCCACCAGCCAGGTATCGACCAGGAAGGTGGCCACCCCGGCCTCCCGGGCCGCCAAGTCATGCTCGGTATCGTTGCCGATCATCAGGCACTGTTCAGGCAAAAGCCCCATGGTTTCGAGTATGTCGGCAAAATAACCCCGATGTGGTTTACAGAACCTGCTGTTTTCGTAGGAGGTTATCAGTTCGAACGGATAATCCTGCAGGCCTCCCCAGTTCATCCGTGCCTCGACTACGGGCCGGGGGAAAACCGGGTTGGTGGCCAGCACCACGCGCAGACCGGCCTGGCTGCATCGCTCAAGAATGTCTCGGGCCAGCGGGTGCGGCCGCACCAAACAGGCCAGTCGCTGCAGGCCGTCCCCGCAATACTGCCGCAGGCGCCGATTGTACAGCTCCGCGTCAATGTCCAAGCTGTCCGCCACCATTTCCAGGAAAAAGCTCTCGTTGCTCCGCGTCCCATCCTGCCGCCGCAGCAAAGCCAGAGTCGCGCGCAGCAGAACATCGGCAAAACGCTTCGGGTCGGCAACATCGTCGAAACAAGCCGCCAAACCCCGTGTGTAGGCAGGAATGAAATGTTTCATCTCAACCTGGAGCAGAGTCCCGTCAAGGTCGAAGAAAACCCCCCGCAAATCATTTTTGTCAATGGCAGTCATAAACTCCGCTTCGGCACCATCCATGAACAATTTACATGTTTTACAGGATAACACAACCTGTTGACCGACGAAACGAATTATCCCCCGCAGGCCTCCGTTGCGACACCACAAATACCTTGACTTGACCCGCCCATCGCGATAAAAACATTAAGAAAAACGGTGAGGTAACAGCATGGCAAATATCCGAGAGGAAGTAAAAGAACTGCAGATCGGGTTCAAGGTCCGCCGACTGCGCCAGGAACGACGCATGACGC
>MHXM01000052.1:0-7523 GCA_001825565.1 Desulfuromonadaceae bacterium GWC2_58_13 | reverse complement strand
GTCGGCCTGCAACTGTTTTTCGAGGCCGAAGGGCATAATGAAAAGTGTATCCTGACCCGGGCCGGCGAGAGCCGGAGGATGTACCGTCGTCCGGCTCAGGACGAGAACCCTCAGCCCTATGCCTACCACTCCCTGGCCTTCGGCAAGAAACACCGCAACATGGAACCCTTCCTGATAGAGTTCGAACCCCGGCAATGCCAGGATGGACTTCAGGTCAGCCACGAGGGTGAAGAGTTTTTATTTCTCATCGAGGGCGCCCTCGAACTGCACTATGGCGAGCAGGTGATGACCATGGCCCCCGGGGATTCGGTCTACTACGATTCCTCCGAACCCCACGGCTACGTCGCAACCGGCGACGGACCAACCCGGGCGGTGGCGGTAATCTACTCCAAGGGGGGATGAGCCGGCGCCGGACTTTCCATACCCGCCCCCCCGTCAGCTTGACTTTCTCCGGCATTTTTCTACTCTTAAACTCTGACTCGGTCGACCGCCGAGAGCAATTTTACCGGGCTCGGCAGAAATGTTTCGCATACCACCAGACTGAACCCTTCAAATTACCAACAAGGAGGAAATGATCATGGCGAAGGTTGGCGTTATTCTTTCAGGCTGCGGCGTCTTTGACGGCAGCGAAATACATGAAGCGGTCATCACCCTGCTGGCTATCGACCGGGCTGGCGCCGAAGCGGTCTGCATGGCCCCGAACATCGGTCAAATGCATGTGGTCAATCACCTCAGCGGTACCGTGGCCGAAGGCGAAAGCCGCAACGTGCTGGTGGAATCGGCCCGTATCGCCCGTGGAAAAATCAGGGATATCAAGGATGTCAAAGTGTCCGACTTCGACGCCCTGATCCTCCCCGGTGGTTTCGGAGCGGCCAAGAATCTCTGTGATTTCGCCGTCAAGGGATCCGATTGCACGGTCCAGCCCGACGTAGCTCGCCTGGTGCGGGAAACGGTCGAGGCCCGAAAACCGCTGGCCGCAATCTGCATCGCCCCGGCGCTCCTGTCCAAAGTCCTCGGCTCGCAAAAGTTGCCCCACAAGCTGACAATCGGCACCGACGAGGGTACCGCTCAAGCCCTGACGGCCATGGGTTCCGAACACGTCAATTGTCCGGTTACCGAATGCGTGGTCGACAAGGCCAACAAAATCGTATCCTCTCCGGCCTACATGCTGGCCGAACGCATCAGCGAAGCCGCCGAAGGGATTGAAAAAACCGTCAAAACCCTGATCGGCATGATCTGATCCTTCAGAAAAGCGACAAATACCACGGCGGGCCGACTTCGGTCCGCCGTTTCGCGCGATTGCCCCACCCCCGCAACTTGCCAGAACCGGGAAATGAAATAGAATGGTTAAGGGTCATATTCCCGTGGTCATGTCAGGAGGCCAGCATGGAGAAATATCGCTGCACAATCTGCGACTATATTTACGATCCCGCCGAAGGGGACGCCGCCGGCGGAATCCCCGCGGGAACCGCCTTTGCCGACTTGCCCCACGACTGGGTCTGCCCGGTCTGCGGCGCCGGCAAGGATGATTTCGAGCCCGCCTGAAAGGGAATCGGCAATGCCTCGAATACTTTTTGTTGACCAGGATGCCTGCATCAGCTGCAATCTCTGCGCGGATACGGTTCCCGATGTCTTTCGCATGAACGACGCGGGGGTCGCCGAGGTCTACGATCCACGCGGCGCCAGTGAAGACGTAATCCAGGAAGCCATCGACGCCTGCCCGGTGGCCTGTATCCACTGGGAAGATTAAGGTGAGCCAACGGCCGGAACGCAACCTGCGCACCCTCTGCCCCGGCCGGCTGAGCTACCGGGAAGGTCTGCTTTTGCAGCAGGCGCTGGTGGAGAAGCGCCGCCGGGGAAGCGACGAATTGCTGGTGCTGCTCGAACACGATCCGGTCGTTACGCTGGGCCGCTCGGCCCGCCCCGAACATCTATTGTATCCGGCGGCGGAGCTAGCCGCCCGCGGCATCGACTGCCTGCCGGTCAGCCGGGGCGGCATGGTGACTTTCCACGGTCCGGGGCAGTTGGTCGGCTATCCGATCATTGGCCTTGATTTGGTACAACGCGACCTGCACCGTTACTTGCGCTCGCTGGAAACGGTATTGATCGATACCCTCGCCGCCTTCGACCTGGCGGCATCGCGGCATCCCCGTCACACCGGGGTCTGGGTGGAGGGGCGGAAAATCGCTTCCATCGGCGTTGCCGTGCGGAACTGGGTGAGCTGGCACGGCTTCGCTCTCAATATCAACACCGACCTCGACGGTTTTGCCACCATGATCCCCTGCGGAATCCCCGATGTCCGCATGACTTCCATGGAGCAAATACTGGGGCGGCCGCTGGAAACCTTTTTGGTAAGCGAACAGATTATCCGTTCATTTACCGCCGTATTCGATTTACATTACGCAGGAACTTATGACTTCCCCCCCTATCCGCAAACCTGACTGGCTCAAGGTCCGCATGCCCGGCGGCCCTAATTTCGCCCGCATCGACCGTTTTCACCGCAGCCAAGGGCTGCACTCGGTGTGTCGCAGCGCCGCCTGCCCCAACCAGGGCGAGTGCTGGAATCGCGGTACCGCCACCTTTATGATTCTCGGCGACATCTGCACCCGCAACTGTGCTTTCTGTAACGTCAGCGAGGGCCGTCCCGGCGCCGTCGACCCGGACGAACCGGGCAAGGTGGCCGCCGCCATTGCCGAACTCGAGCTCAAACACGCCGTCATCACCTCGGTTACCCGCGACGACCTGGCGGACGGCGGCGCCGGTCACTTCGCCCACTTGGTCAAAGCCATCCGGCAACGGTCTCCACGATGTCGAATCGAGCTGCTGATCCCCGATCTGGTCGGTAACCATGAAGCTCTCGCCGTCATCATTGAAAGCGATCCGGACGTTCTCGGCCACAACATCGAGACGGTCCCGCGGCTTTATCCCATCGTCCGCCAAGGCGCCAATTACCACCGCTCGCTCGCCCTGCTCGCCGAAGCTCGGCGCCAGCGGCCCGGCCTGCAAATAAAATCGGGAATCATGCTGGGAATGGGAGAAAACCGCGACGAGGTGTTGCAGGTCATGGTCGACCTGCTGGCCAGCGGCTGTTCGCTGCTGACCATCGGCCAGTACCTGGCGCCGACCCGTCGCCACCACCCGGTGCAGCGGTACGTTCCCCCCGAGGAATTTGCCGAGTTCAAGGAAGAAGGGCTCCGGCTCGGTTTCGCCCATGTCGAATCCGGGCCGCTGGTCCGTTCTTCCTACCATGCCGAAGAACAATTCGAGGAGTCCCAGCATGCCAGAAACCGCTAGCATCCACGACACCATCATCCTCGGCTCCGGCCCGGCCGGCCTCACCGCAGCCATTTACGCGGCCCGCAGCAGCTGCTGTCCGCTGCTGATCGCCGGCGGCCAGCCCGGAGGCCAGCTCACCACCACCACCAAGGTCGACAATTTTCCCGGCTTCGCCGAAGGGGTCGACGGTCCCGAACTGATGCAACAGATGGAAGCCCAGGCCCGCCGTTTCGGCACCCGGTTCGTCGACGGCGTGGTGACCCGGGCCGAGCTGAGCGAAACTCCCTTCAAGCTCTGGATCGACGATCGCCTGCTGCGATGCCGCACCCTGATCATTGCCACCGGGGCCTCGCCGCGCATGCTGAATCTGCCCAACGAGTGGGAGCTGTACGGCCGGGGGGTTTCGGTGTGCGCCACCTGCGACGGGTTCTTTTACCGGGACAAACAGGTGGTGGTGGTCGGCGGCGGAGATACCGCCATGGAAGAGGCCTCGTTCCTGACCCGCTTCGCCTCGAAAGTAACGGTCGTTCATCGCCGCGACAGTTTGCGAGCCTCGGCCGCCCTGGAGCAACGGGTCCGGGAAAACGAAAAGATTGAATTCCGCTGGAAAACCGTGGTCACCGCCATTCTGGGTGATTCCCAGCAAGGCGTGCATGGTGTCCGCCTGCGCCATCTGGGCAGCACCACCGAAGAAGAGTTCCGCTGCGACGGCCTGTTCGTTGCCATCGGCCATTCGCCCAACACCGACCTGTTCAAAAACCAACTAGAGATGGATAAGGACGGCTACCTGGTCACCCACAACGGGACGGAAACCAGTCTTCCCGGGATTTTTGCCGCCGGGGACGTGCAGGATCCCCACTTCCGCCAGGCCATCACGGCCGCCGGCACCGGCTGTATGGCGGCCCTGCAAGCCGAACGCTACCTCGAAAGCCACACCGGATGATATGTTCTTGCTGGCCCATCCATTAGAGTGATATAACAAAATCGAAGGGGGAGTTGGACAAAATCCGCTCAAGGAAAGAGAAGACCATCGATGGTTGCTGGCGAACTGGAACTCATGCCACTGCAGGAAATCGTGGCCGGAATAGAAGCCCGTAAAATATCCGGCGTTCTCAGGGTGGCCCAGGGAATCATTGAAAAAAAATTCTATTTCAGTGATGGAGACATTATTTTTGTCACCTCTACCCAGGCCGGCGAACGGATCGGCGAGTTTTTATCCAGCATCGGCTGCCTGGATCTGAACCGTATGCAGTCTTTACTGGAAGACAGTCAACGTCGCAGCGTTCGCTTTACCGCCGATTTGTTGGAAGAAAAGGTTTTTGAACGGAAATCCCTTGAGACGGCCATCTCGCAACTGATCATCATCGCGTTGGCCGACGCGCTGTGCTGGCAAGTTGGCAGTTTCGCACTCACCGCCAACTTGCCGCAGTCGGTTCAGAAAGGTCCCATCAGCATTCGGGTTGCCGGAGCGCTCGAAAAATCGATCCGGTTGAACAAGTCACCTTTGTTCAGTCGAAACCAGCAAACCAGCACCTTCTGACAAATCATCCATCAATCACATTGCCCCGGGTTTCCACATCCATGATTGTCATCAGCGACTTGGGAATGAAGGGGCAGATTTCTTCTTTCACCTCACCCTTTTTGGTGTGATGTTCCCAGACGATCACATCGGCATGGTTCCGCTCCTCGCGATTCACCCGCGCAGGCGCACGGGTTTTAAGCAGATTCCACATCTGCTCCATATCGAGGAGCTCGTAGCCGGCGAAAACCTGATTTTTATCCACTCCGCCGACGAATGTATCGATCAGCTCAAAATCGGCGAAATCGTTTTCAATCCGCCACCATTTGATAAATTTATGTTGGTTCTGTCGTTCCGTTTCAAGTCTTCCAAGAATCTCACCACCTGTCATGGCCGATCTCCTTTCCTGTATTTTTCATTTCCCCGCGGGAGAACCTGTCGTTCTTAATTGAAGACTCAACAGGTTCTGAATTCAGTATAGCGTTCCTCTTCGAAGATTCAACCGACCGATCGACCAAAAAAATGGCTCCTTGAGGGGAACAGCATCCGGCATATTCCAGGGGGGATTTTCGCTCCGGTGCGTTTGCCACGTGAAATTCCCTTTGCTATACTCCTACTTCATTTGAGTCAAACCGATCGAAAAACCAGGGTTGCACCGGTTCCCTCCCCGACCATCCAGAGAAAGTTGCCCCGTGAGTTTTGAAAGCCATATCAGTCCGGCGTACCTTGATTTCCTCTACCAACAATGGCAACAGCAGCCACATAGCGTTCCCTCGTCCTGGCGGGCGTACTTTGCCGGCTTCGACCTTGGCTGCCGGGCCGTCCCTCCAGCGGGGCTCGACCCGCGAATGGCATTCAAGCAATCGGCGGTGCAGTCGCTGATCTACCGTTACCGCGATATCGGCCACCTATTGGCCTGCACCGACCCCCTGCATTCCTGTCCGACCTCCCACCCGCTGCTCGATCTGGCGGAATTCGAACTGAGCGAAAGCGACCTTGAGACGTTTTTTCCGACACGCAATTTCGTTCAGCCCGGCGGCACCCTGCGGGAAATCGTCGCGATCCTCCAGCAGACCTACTGCCGCTCCATCGGCGTTGAGTTCATGCACATCCAGGATCCGGCCGAGCGCCAATGGCTCAAGGAACGGATGGAACCGAACCGCAACCGCCCTTCCTTCAACTTCGAGGAAAAAACCCGCATCCTCTGGAAGCTGACCGCGGCGGCGGCGTTCGAAACCTTCCTGCATAAAAAATTCCTCGGGCAGAAACGTTTTTCCCTGGAGGGTGCCGAAACCCTCCTGCCCATGCTCGACCATCTGGTCAACCGGGCCGCCGCGGGCGGCATCACCGATCTGGTGCTCGGCATGCCCCATCGCGGTCGCCTGAATGTACTGGCCAACATCTTCCGCAAACCCTACGCGACCATTTTCGCCGAGTTTGAGGACAATCTCGAATACGCCTTCGTCGGCGAAGGCGACGTCAAATACCACCAGGGCTTCTCCACCGAGATCGAAACCAGGGACGGGCGCCGCATCCACCTGGCCTTGGCCTCCAATCCCAGCCACCTTGAAGCGGTCGACCCGGTGGTCGAGGGCAAATGCCGTGCCCGCCAGGATGGTTACGGCGACAACGGCCGGCTGCGGGTGTTGCCGGTTCTGCTCCACGGGGACGCCGCCTTCGCCGGCCAGGGCCTGGTGGCCGAAACCCTCAACCTGTCGCAGCTCGAAGGGTACCGCACCGGCGGGACCATGCACGTGGTGATCAACAACCAGATCGGCTTCACCACCCTGCCGGCCGATGCCCGTTCCACCCGCTACGCCACCGACGTGGCCAAGATGTTGGCGGTGCCGATTTTCCACGTCCATGGAGAAGACCCCGAGGCCGCCCTGCTCGCCGTCGATCTGGCATTCGACTACCGGCAACGGTTTGGCCGGGACGTGGTAATCGAACTGATTTGCTACCGCCGTCACGGCCACAATGAGGGGGACGAGCCCTTTTTCACCCAACCGGTGATGTACGAAGCCATCCGCAACCGAAAACCGGTCCATGAACTTTACGCCGCCCGACTGGAGGAAGAAGGGCTGAGCCGGGAACAGTTCGACCGGATGCGGGAGGATGTCAACACCTGTCTCGAACAGGGTCTCGGCGCGGAAGAGAAGACCGTCGATGAGGGATTCCGGGGGAAATGGCGGGATATCGAACGGGACTATTCGGAGGAGCCGGTCGCTACGGCGGTGACTGCGGAGATCCTGGTCGAACTCGGTCGCATCGCCACAACCATCCCGGAAAACTTCACTCCCCATCCGAAAATCGCCAAACTGATGGAGAACCGGCGCCAGGCCTTCGAAAGCGGCGACGGCATCGACTGGGGCGGCGGCGAAGCCCTGGCCTTCGCCAGCCTGTTGCACGACGGAGTGAGCGTGCGCCTCTCGGGGCAGGACAGCCGGCGGGGCACCTTTAACCACCGCCATGCCGCCCTGTTCGACAGCACCACCGGAAAACCGCTCTTTCCCCTGGCCCATGCCGGTCGGAACGGGGCCAGGCTGAGCATCTACAACAGCCTCCTCTCGGAAGCGGCGGTTCTTGGCTTTGACTACGGCTACGCGATGGAAACCCCTTTTGGTCTGACCCTGTGGGAAGCCCAGTTCGGTGATTTCGCCAACGGAGCGCAGCTTTTGGTCTGACCCTGTGGGAAGCCCAGTTCGGTGATTTCGCCAACGGAGCGCAG
>MHXM01000051.1:500-7036 GCA_001825565.1 Desulfuromonadaceae bacterium GWC2_58_13 | reverse complement strand
GTCAGGTCATCGACGGCACCTTTTCCCTCAAGCTGCGCGCCGGTTACAATGACCTGCGCCAGATTTTTTCGCTGCTCCCATTGTTTGAACGGGCCGGAGTCGATTTTTTGATATTGCACCCGCGTACCGTGGTGCAGGAATACCAGGGATGGGCCGATCACGGCATTACCGCCGAAGTGGTTCGCGCCACGTCTCTGCCGATCATCGCCAACGGCGACATCCGTACGGCCGAGGACGGCCGGAGGGTATTGGCGCAGACCGGGGCCGCAGGATTGATGCTGGGCCGGGGGGCGATTGCCGACCCCTTGCTGTTCGAGCGACTGCGGGGCCGGGTCGGCGCCAAACCGAATCGGCGGGAAAGGGCGGTCATGCTGCGGCGCTATCTGGGCGAATTGATCGAGCGCTATCGCCAGTTATTCTGTGGCGATGCCCAGGTGCTGGCCAAGCTCAAGGGGGTGCTGGCGCCGATGGAGGATGCCGATTTCGCCCCCTGGCGCGCCGAGCTGAAAAAATCCAAGACCCTGGAGCGGTTCGCCGCCCTGGTGGCCGGACTGGAATGAACCCATGAAAACCGTCGCGATGAATCCCGAGGCGCTGCTCGAACTGGCGGCGGCCCGCATGCCCTTCGGCAAATACGAGGGATGGCTCCTGATCGATCTCCCCGAATCCTACGTGGTCTGGTTCGCCGGACAGGGGTTTCCCGAAGGCCGGCTCGGGCGCCAGCTGCGGGCGGTCCACGAGATCAAGGTCAATGGCCTCGAATACCTGTTTGATCCGTTACGCTGAATTTATTCGCGATATCCGACCGAAAGGAGGTGTTCCGTGCCCCGAATCCCCGCAAGCAAGCTGCCGGACTGGATCGCCGGAACCATCGCCGATTTCTGTGCGACCTCGCCGGCCAATTCGCTGACCGGCAACGGCGGCGAGCCGGCCTGGGGAACGCCGCTGGTCGGCTTTTCCCGGGGGGATGATCCCTATTATCCCCGGTTCAAGGCCGATATCGGCCCATTTCTATGGCCCCCCGAAGAAGCTTTCGCCCTCGGCTGGCCCGATGCTTCCGCCGCAGCCGATGAGTTGACCGTGATCAGCTGGGTTCTGCCGCAGACGACGGCGACGCTGGCGGACCAGCGGGCCGAGACGGGACTTCCCGCCGAGCGCTGGAGCCGTTCCCGCCATTTCGGCGAGGGGTTCAACGAGGCGCTCCGCCGGCATCTGGTCGAGGCCCTGGGGCGGGTCGGCATCGCGGCGGTGGCGCCGGCGCTGCTCCCCGGCTTCGCCTACCGGATGTCCGAACGGTTCTGGCTGGCCTCCAACTGGTCGGAACGGCATGTCGCTTTCGTCTCCGGTCTCGGCACCTTCGGGCTCAGCGACGGTCTGATCACCCCGGTCGGCAAGGCCATGCGCTGCGGTTCGGTGGTGGCCCGGGTCGATCTGCCGCCGACTCCGCGAAGGTACAGTTCGCACCAGGCCTGGTGCCTGTATTACGCCCGGGGCACCTGTCGGGCCTGCGCCAGGCGGTGCCCGGCCGATGCCATCAGCGAGGCCGGCCATGATAAGCAAAAGTGTCACGCCTATCTCCGCGAGGTGACCGCCGTTCATGCCAAGGCGGCCCTGGGGGTGGAGGTCACTCCCTGCGGGCTGTGCCAGGTGAAAATTCCCTGCGAACGGGAAATTCCCCTCTTTCCGCGAAATGAATGATGATTTGATGGCGGCGCAAAAACTCGCCAACTGCTGCGTTGCTGCTATCGTCTCGCTGCTTCGACGTACGTAAGTACGCCTCATTGCGCGCCAATTACGCGCCTTGCATTTGGCGCTTTTGGCTTAGCCATCCAACTTGATGCTTTTTGCGAAAGCATTATGATTTCAATGAGGAAATTTTTTCAAAGTCGTGTACAATCCGTAAATGTTTAAGTCGGGCTAACCCGCTTGTTTTCGCACCAATAATTTATTTTTTCGTAGCCAGTAGAAAGGGTTCAGGCGATGTTGATGGCAAGGGGAAACGGTTTTCTCATCCTGCTTGTTACGGTTCTGTTTCTGATCGGCGGTTGTGCCTCCGGGCCGTTGGGCAAGAAAATTCCGGTCAGCGAAAAAAATCCCGTCGAGCAACTGACCAACCTTGAAAAGGATATCGAGGCGGCCCGCCGGAACAACCTGAATGTCATGGCTCCGACTCGCTTCGCCAAGGTGGAATCGTTTTATGACAAGGCCCGCGAAGGGATGAACAAGGAGGCTCAACTTTCCGATATCCTTATTCATATTTCATCGGCTCGGGCCCATCTGCAACTGGCCGAAGAGTCGGCGCAGATTGCCCGGAGCGCGCTAGGCAGCGCCATCCAGGCCCGGGAACTGGCCCGCCGGGCCGGCGCGGAAAGCCTGGGTGAAGATTACCAGGATGCCGAGGACACCTTTCTCAAGCTGACCCGGGCGATTGAGGACGATAACCTGCGCTGGGCGCAGAAAAACGAGGTCAAGGTGGCCCGCGCTTTCGATCTGTTGGAACTGCGGGCGATCAAGGATCGAGCGTTGCATGAAGCCCGGGAGTTGATTGCCCGGGCCGAAAAGCAGGATGCCGAAGATCTGGTGCCGGTAACCCTGAGCAAGGCTCGTCGTCGGCTTGAGGAGGCGGATTCTTATATCACCCAGAACCGTTATCAGGAGGAAAAAATCGCCGAACATTCCCGCCAGAGCTTGTTCGAGGCCCGCCGACTGAACCGGGTGCTGGAACAGAGTGAAAAACTCAAGACCATGACCCCGGAGCAATCGGCGCTCTGGATGGAAAGCTTCCTGAGTCGTGCCGCCGAAGGGTTGGCCACTTCCGATCGCCGGGACGAAGATTTCGATGTGCAGACGGCCAGCATTCTCGGGGTGATTTCGACCTGGGGGGAAGAACATGCGGCACTGACTGCCCGGTTGGCGGAAAAAGACTCGGAAACTGAAGGGCTGCAGGCAAAAATTGCTGAACTCGAAGGGCGGTCGCAGGAAGAACAAGGCGAAAAGGAGCGGCTTGCCGCTGAACGGCGTTTCCAGTC
This sequence comes from Desulfuromonadaceae bacterium GWC2_58_13, assembly GCA_001825565.1. GTDB lineage: Bacteria > Desulfobacterota > Desulfuromonadia > Desulfuromonadales > Trichloromonadaceae > Trichloromonas. The sequence goes on along the minus strand of MHXM01000051.1, from coordinate 4,007 downwards.
GTTGTTCAACGAAGTACAGAGTTTCTTCGCTCCCGGCGAAGCCGAAGTTTACAAACAGGGCAACAACCTGATCGTCCGCTTGAAAACGATTCAGTTCCCGGTCGGGAAAGAAGTCATCATGCCCGAGAACTACGCCCTGCTCAGCAAAGTTCAGCGGACGATCGACGTCTTCGGCCAGCCCAACCTGGTGGTCGAAGGGCATTCGGACAGTACCGGCCTGGAGGCGACCAACCTTGAGTTGTCGCAACGGCGCGCCGATGCGGTTCGACAATACCTGGTGGCGAACCGGACCCTGCCGACGGAAAAGATCAAGGCCATTGGCTTCGGCTCGGCGAAACCGCTTGCTTCGAATCAGACCCCCGAAGGGCGCGCGATCAATCGGCGGATCGATCTGGTCATTACGCCGCAGGCGGAAGGTGCCAAATAGATCGGTGGATTTGAAAAAATATGGTTCAGCAAGAGGCCGTTTCCAGGATGGAAACGGCCTCTTGGCGTTCAGCGCGGAGGATTTGCGGGCCGGTTGCAGTTCGGGCAGCCCTGCATGCGGAGAGGTTTTTCCAGATGACTCAGTTCGAGCAGGGCGTCGTTGCCGAAGATTTCCCCGGTGGGTCCATCGGCGGTGACCATTCCGTTATGAATGACGATGGTCCGTTCGCACAGGTCGAGCACCAGGTCGAGATCGTGGGTGGCGATGATCTTGGTATGGTGAAAGCCGTGCAGCAGATCGATCAGCCGGCGCCTGGCGCGGGGATCGAGGCCGGTGCTCGGTTCGTCCATGACCAGGATGTCCGGGGACATGGATAGAACCGAGGCGATGGCCACGGCCCGTTTTTCGCCTCCCGAGAGCTTGTAGGGCGGGCGATCCCGCAGGTGCCCGGCCTCGACCTGGGCGAGGGCCTGCATCACCCGCTCCTCGACCTGCTGGTCGGAGAGGCCGAGGTTGAGGGGACCGAAGGCGACGTCGTCGAACACGGTCGGCATGAACAACTGATCGTCGGGGTCTTGAAAAATCATGCCGACGGTGCGGCGCACGTCGTGGAGGGTTGCCTTGGTGAGCGGAAAATCGCCGATCCGGACCAGGCCCCGAACCGGGGTCAGGTAACCGTTGAGATGGCGCAGCAGGGTCGATTTGCCCGCCCCGTTGGCGCCGACAATGGCGACCGATTCGCCGTGGTGGATACAGAAGGACATTCCCCGTAGGGCGGAGGTGCCGTCGGGATAGTCGTATTCGAGGTCTTTGACCTCGACGATGTGGTGGCTCATCGGATCAACTCCGTGAGAAATCCCCCGAGCAACTGGGGCAGGTTGACGAATCGCAGCAGCAGGAACAAGGCGGACCAGCCGAGGGTGAACAGCACTTCCCGGCGGCCGATATGCAGAGGGCGGAGCATGCGGATTTCGCCGTCGAAACCGCGGCAGAGCATGGCCTGATGGATGCGCTGAGCGCGGTCGAGGGTGCGCAGCAGCAGTTGCCCGGCCATGTTCCCGGCCACCTTCAGGCCCATGCCGCGGCCGTGGAAAGAGCGAAGCGCCCGTGCCCGTGCCATGCGTGCGGCTTCGTCGATGAGCACGAACAGGTAACGGTAGAGAAAGAGCAGTTGCAGGGCGAAGATGCGCGGGGCTCCGAGGCGTTCCATGGCCATGCACACCCCGGTGAAACTGGTGGTGGCGATCAGGATCAGGGCGGCGAAGACGGTCAGGGCGAAACGCAGCAGGATCGAAATGAAGGAGATCCAGCCGCCGCTGATTTCCAGCGAGCCGAGATGTAGCAGAATCTGCCGGTCGAGCAATGGGTTGAAGACGCCGATGAAAAAAGCGAATGGAGCGGCCAGCAGCAGTTTTTTCAGCAGCATGCCGGCGGGGAGGTCGGCGACCAGTACCAGCACCAGGGGAAACAGGACGAAGGGGAGCAGGGCCGAAATTTCGTATTTGCCGAAGGAAACCACGGTGCAGACGAAGAACAGGGTGGTGACCAGTTTGGCTCGGGGATCGAGGCGATGGACGGCCGATTGCCGGCCGGCGAGGGTGTCGAGGGCGCCCAGGTCGAACAGGGAGGATTCTATTTTCGCCATGGTCGTCCACCGTTGCCTCGCGGGCCTGGAAGGCGCGGTATCCGCTGAGTTTCAAACATGTTCAAATTCAAGAAAGGCGCCATGTGTTTTCCCCGAGATCCGGCTCCTGCCGAAGCTGACGGGATCCTGCTTTTTCATGGTGTCGCCGGTGGCCGGCGGGCGGATATGTGTCATACGATTTTAGGTTTCGTGCTACCCGGTGGCGTGCAACCTCCGGGAAGGGGCTTTTGCCGGAGGCCTCAGAGCAGGTCTTCACCGGTGGTCGAGGTGACCAGTTTGCCGTGCTTGACCCCCTTGGTGCCGATCAGTTCGTCGGCCATGCGCTTGACCTCCCTGGCCTTGCCCTTGACGACCACGACTTCGAGACAGTTGTGGGCGTCGAGATGGACATGCAACGTCGAGACGATGGCGTCATGATGGCTGTGCTGGTGCTCCGTGAGTTTGTCGGAAAGATCGCGGGTATGGTGATTATAAACCAGGGTGACGGTGCCGACGGTCTCTTCGTCGCCACGGGTCCACTGGTCTTCGACCAAGGCGTTTCGGATCAGGTCGCGGATGGCCTCGGAGCGATTGCCGTAGCCTTTTTCGGCGATCAGGTCGTCAAACCGCTTGAGCAGACGATCATCGATGGATACGCCAAAGCGGGCAAGATCGGTCATATGAACCTCCGGGCGACGGGTCGTTCCTGTGTGTTTAGCACGCCCTTTCGCGAAGGGTCAAGGATATTGCTTTGCTAGCGCGTGCCGTCCACCGTTAATCCACAGCCTGTCCACCTGGTGTCCACAAGATATTGTGCCAGTATCAATTTTTTTCGCCCAGATGTTGGGCTTTTTCCCTTGACTGCAATTCGTCCTGTGCTAAGGTTCTGGCGTTGACTAAATTCGTTGCAGGGGGGTGGAAAATGCTCGAGTTTATCCGCAAGCGGGACGGCCGGCTGGTTCCTTTCGAAGAAGCGAAAATCGCCAGTGCGATCCAGAAGGCCGTGCGCGCCGTCGGTGGCACGGACATGGACAAGGCGGGGCAGATTGCTCGTCAGGTGGTAGGCATCCTCGAAATCATCTACAAGGATGAACGGGTGCCGACCGTCGAAAATGTTCAGGATCTGGTCGAAAAGATCCTGATCGAAAACGGCCACGCCAAGGTGGCCAAGAACTATATCCTGTACCGCAAACAGCATGAAACCCTGCGTCGGACCCGGGAATTCATGAAGGAATCGATCGAGTCGATCGATTCCTATCTCACCCAGGAAGACTGGCGGGTCAACGAGAATGCCAACATGGGGTACTCGCTGCAGGGTCTCAACAATCACATCGCGGCCAACATCACCAGCAATTACTGGCTCAATAAAATCTATCCTTCGTACATCGCCGACGCCCATCGCGAAGGGGCCTTTCACCTGCACGACCTGGGGATGCTGTCGGTCTACTGTTGCGGC
>MHXM01000051.1:362-453 GCA_001825565.1 Desulfuromonadaceae bacterium GWC2_58_13 | reverse complement strand
CAAGGTGCAGAGTGGGCCGGCGGCCCATTTCCGCACCGCTCTCGGTCAGGCGGTGAACTTTTTTTATACCCTGCAGGGGGAGGCGGCCGGG
>MHXM01000051.1:140-278 GCA_001825565.1 Desulfuromonadaceae bacterium GWC2_58_13 | reverse complement strand
TCGGTTTTCAGACGCCTTTCACCAACATCACCATGGACATGACCCCGCCGAAGAACATGGCCAACGAGGCGGTGATCATCGGCGGCAAGTTGAAGGATGAGACCTACGGCGAGTTCCAGGTCGAGATGGACCTGTTCA
>MHXM01000050.1:8504-8864 GCA_001825565.1 Desulfuromonadaceae bacterium GWC2_58_13 | reverse complement strand
AAGGCCTGCCGGGAAATACCGAGCAGACCGGCGGCGACCGACTGGTTCTGGTTGGACCGGCGCATCGCCTCGTCCACCAGCAGCCGGGCGCTTTCCTCGAAGGTGGGCAAGCGGCCGGGAAAACTGATCCGGGGCGGATTGGCCACCCGGGTTCCCTGAAATCCCGGCGCGGGACTGGCGATGACCTGGCGGAAAGTCTCCATCGACAGAATGCCCGTTCGGTGCACACCGACCGCGTTGAAGATCATGGCCCGCAGTTGGCGGACATTGCCAGGAAAGTCATACGCCCCGAGCAGATCGACCAGCTCAGCGGGCGGAGTCGGCGTTTTCTTGCCCATGGAATCGGCCGCTTCGCGCAGA
>MHXM01000050.1:8262-8489 GCA_001825565.1 Desulfuromonadaceae bacterium GWC2_58_13 | reverse complement strand
AGCGGCAGGTCGTCGCGGCGTTCGCGGAGTGGCGGGATCTCGATCTGATGGGCGCACAGCCGATAATAGAGGTCTTTGCGGAAGGATCCGGCCCCCTGCATGTCTTCGAGGGGGCGATTGGTGGCGCAAACGATGCGCGCCTCCAGGTGGCAGGGCCGGTCGCTGCCGAGGGGGAAATACTCCCGTTCCTGGATCAGGCGCAACAGCTTGACCTGAGAGGCCGGATT
>MHXM01000050.1:7221-8253 GCA_001825565.1 Desulfuromonadaceae bacterium GWC2_58_13 | reverse complement strand
GATTTCGTCGAGAAACAGGGTGCCGGTAGCCGCCTGCTCGATCATGCCGCTACGGTTCCGCTCGGCTCCGGAAAACGCCCCCCGGACATGGCCGAAGAGGGTGTCGGAAAACATCTGATCGTCCAGACCGGCCACGTTGACCGCCACCCAGGGTTTCTCGGGACGATTGAGCCGATGGCTGGCCCGGGCGAACAATTCTTTGCCGACCCCGCTTTCCCCGGTAATCAGCAAAGGCTCGCTACTGGCCGAAACGGCTTCGACATACCTGAACAATGCCCGCATCCTGGCGTTGACCGAGACGATTTCCGCAAACGCTTCCGGGTGTTCGAGGTCATCCTTGATGACCCGTTCCTTCAGGCTCCGGTTTTCCCTTCGCAGGCTACTCAACTGCAGCGCCCTCTGGATACCGGCGATCAACCGGTCCAGCTCGACGGTCTTGACAAAATAGTCGAAGGCGCCGAGTTTCATGCATTTTACCGCCGTTTCGACCTGATCGATGCCGCTGAGGACGATTACCGGAACCTCCGGGTATGCCTCAACCAGTTTCGGCAGCAGTTGTTCGCCGGACAGGTGCGGCATGGTCAGGTCGAGAAGCACCAGGCTGACTTCCCGTTCCCGCAGCAGGGCGGGAACCTCCCGACTATCCTGGCATTTGAGCACATGGTTGATCCGTGCCGAAACCTTCAGGGACAACGCCAGACTGCGCAACCAGATCGACTCGTCATCGACCAGCAGCAACGGCAGGGGGGGATAAGGAAGACTACTCATGATTCCGTCTCGCCATCAACCACCGGCAGGGCCAGGGTCACCAGGGTGCCCTGACCCTGGGTCGAGGTGAAATCGAGGGAACCGTGATGCTCCTCGACGATCCGCGCCGACACCGAAAGCCCGAGGCCCGTTCCCCCGGTTTCACCCCGGGTGCTGTAAAACGGCGCCTTGACGTGGGGGAGGTGTTCCGACGCGATGCCGACCCCTTCGTCCCGTACTTCGAGCACATTCATGCGTCGTAGCGGATCATGGCGGGTCGCGACG
>MHXM01000050.1:0-7195 GCA_001825565.1 Desulfuromonadaceae bacterium GWC2_58_13 | reverse complement strand
CGCCTGACAGGCATTCATGAGCAGGTTGACCACCACCTGCTCGATGCGCTGCAGACTCCCCTGAATCGAAGGCAGGTCGTCGGCATAACGGACGACAAAGCGACTGGTCGACTTGCGAATGACGTTGGCGACCAGCCGTTCGGCGGCCCGTACCGCTTCATTGAGATCGACTTTCTCCCAGAGGCCGCCGCGCTCCTGGCGGGCGAAGTTCTTCAGGTCCTGCACGATTCGCTTGATGCGCTGGCCGCTGGCCACCAGCTCCTCCGACAGCAGGGGCAGATCCTCGCGCAGCTCCGAATACTCCACGCCGCCAAGCAGAAAATCGCCGTACTGCTGGCAATGGGTGTCGAGAATCCGCAGGATGTCGGCGGAGATCTTCTGGATCAACCCACCGTTGAGCAGAATCACCGCGTTGGGGGTATTGATTTCGTGGGCCACCCCCACCGCCAGCTCTCCCAGCGAAGCCAGGCGGCTGGCGGCGGTCGCTTCCTCGCGCAGCCGCATCTTTTCGGTAATGTCGGTGGACAACTCAAGCACGCTGGTCACCGCTCCGTCGGCATTTTTCAAAGGAAACGCCTTGACCCCCCACATCCGGCCGTCGGGGGTGCCAATCATGACTTCCTCCGTTTCGCCGCTGGTGAAACATGCTTTTACCGGACAGTTTTCGCAGGGCTGGGAGTGCTTGTGCCACAACTGGAAGCAATGGCTCCCCGGCAGATCCTCCTCCGGCTGTTGCAGATGCAGGGCCGCGCCCCGGTTGGCCCAGATGACCCTCCGCTCGGGGGATAGAAGAAGCAGGACATCGGGAATGCCGTCGAGCAGGGTTTCGAACTGCTGAGTCAGCTGCCGCAGGGTTTCCTGCGCTTGCTTTTTTTCGGTAATGTCGGTGGCAACCGCCACCACCGCATCGACAAAGCCGTTTTCGGTGGTCATCGGTGAGTACCGGATCTGCAGATATCGGTTTCCCAACCGTGGGAATTCGCGCTGCATCTCGAATTGCACGGTTTCTCCGGAAAAGGCCCGATCCAGAAAGTGCCTGACTTCGCCCGCAAAGCATTTCTCGCCGAGAATTTCGGCCAGGGAAGACCCCAGGATCCGATTCCTCGGGCGATCGTAATAATACAGAAAGGCTTCGTTGGCCAGCTGATAGGTGAAATCCCGCGCCACCACCGCCACCAGATCCTGGGTACTTTCGACGGCGCGCTGGTAGTCGCGCAACCGGGCCGTTTGCTCGGCCACCCGGATTTTCAACTCGGCCTTGCCGGCCCGCAACCGATCCTCGGCTCGTTTCATGCGCAGAACCGTCTTGATCCGCGCTATCAGCTCGATATTGTCAATCGGGCGAACGATAAAATCGTCGGCGCCGGCATCCAGCCCTTTCGCCCGCATTTCAGGGGTCGACCGTTGCGCGGTCATCAGGATCACCGGCACATCCGCGGTGTCCGTCCCGACCTTGAGCTGTCGACACATCTCGATGCCGTCGATGCCGGGCATCTGCATGTCGATCAGCGCCGCATCCAGCGCTTCGGCGGCGGCAACGGCCAGCCCGGCGGTGGCGTCGATCGCGGTGAGCACCCGACATGCGGGCAGCGACTGGGCAATAACCTGGCGCAGCACGAACAGATTATCCGGCTGGTCGTCGACCAGCAGAATCGTCGTCTTTTCCGTCCCCATGGCTATGGCTTTTCCTCCCCTGCTATTTTCAGATCGCTCATTTCATTCGGGATCGCAACCTCCGTTCCCGCCGGCATCAGCGGCAGGGTGAAATGCGCGCGGGTCCCTTTGCCGACTTCGCTTTCCAGCCAGATCCAGCCGCCATGGGCCTCAATGATGCTGCGGGAGATGGCCAAACCCAGACCCAGCCCGCCAATCGCGGTATCCAGGGTATCGGCCCGGTAAAACTTCTCGAAAGCTCTACCCGCCTGCTCGGGGGTCATGCCGATTCCCTGGTCGGCTACCGTCACTCGCAGGACATTCCCCTCGACTTCCGCCTGCACCCGGATCAATCCTCCCCGTGGCGAATATTTGACCGCATTACCGAGCAGATTCTCGATCACCTGGCCGATCTTGCCGCGATCGGCCGACACCTCCCCGCAGGAAAGGTCGCAGGCAACTTCAAAGCGGTGCTTCAGGGTTTCGCGCTGAAACTGCCAGACCTGCCTGTCCAGTTCGTCCCTGACCCGCCAACGGCTTTTGTGCAGGACCAGCATCCACCCGGAATCGACCCGGCTGAGATCGAGAAGGTCATCAACGATCTTTTGCAGGCGCGCGCATTTTTCCAGGATCAGGGACAGAAATTCCTGCCGCTGGGTCCTTTTGTAGGGTGCGGTCCAGGGTTCGTCGCGCAACAGTTCGGCGTACCCCTGAATGACCGCCAGCGGAGTATTCAGTTCATGGGCGGCTATCGAGATAAACTCGTCCTTCATCCTCTCGATCTCCCGCTCCCGGGTCACGTCGCGGAGGGTGATGACCACGCCGTCGATGCCGCCGCCCTCTCCGGCGATCGGCATTAACCGCGCCTGCAATTGCTGGGGCCGTTCCCCGTTGCGGGAGAAGCTTTGCTCGTACTGCACCGATTCTCCCGTCAGGCAGCTGTCCAGCGATAACCGGATCTGGGCGTCGAAATACTCGTCGCCATGCACCTCGGCGACCGGTCGGCCGAGAACCTCCGTCCTTTCGATTGCGTACAACTTGAGCCAGGCGTCGTTGACCAGTGAATAGCGATGCCCGCGATCGATGATCGCAAACGGGTCCCGAGAATTTTCCACCGCTTTCCAGTATTCGCGAAACATCGCCGTCTGCTTCGCCACCTGCCGTTCGAGCTCGGAGTTGCCGGCCCGTAATCGATCCTCGGCATGCTTTATCCGCAACATGGTCCGGATGCGGGCCACCAGCTCGACATTGTCGATGGGTCGTTCGATGAAATCGTCGGCGCCGGCTTCGAGCCCGCGCGCCCGCAGATCCGCGGGGGCGTGGTGAGCGGTCATCAGAATCACCGGGATTATCGCGGTACCCGCCTCCTGCTTGAGCCGCCGGCACATCTCGATGCCGTCCATGCGGGACATCTGCATATCGATCAGGGCCCCGTCGAACCGCTGCCGACCGGCCAGGGTCAGCCCTTCTTCGGCGCTGTTCGCGGTGATCAGCCGGCAGTCCGGCAGATACTCCGCCAGCACCATGCGCAGCACAAACAGATTGTCCGGTCGGTCGTCAACCAGCAGCAATGTGTTTTCCGCATCTGGCATTGCGACTTCCATGGCCCCCCGTCAGCCCCCGGATGGAGCGGTCAGCCACCGATCGATCATCTGCCGCAGGGCAGGGGGGTCGATCGGCTTGGCTAGATAATCGTCGCAACCGGCCGCCAGAAAACCCTCCCGGTCCCCCTTCATGGCCCGGGCGGTCAGCGCGATCACGGGAATCTGCTTCAACTCCGGATCGGACTTGATCCGGCGGGTGGCATCGAGGCCGCTGAGCACCGGCAAATGGATATCCATCAGCACCAGGGACGGCTTTTTCTCACGTACCGCCTGCACCGCCTGCAATCCATCGGTCACCGTCAGATACGCGTACCCCTGTTCCTGCAGCAGAGCTTCCAGGGTCAGACGATTGTCCGGGTTGTCTTCGACGATGAGAATCCATGGCGCCGGTTCAGGATGCCCCTTGAGCAATTTGCCGACGCAATCCAGCAACTGCCCGCGATCCAGGCTGCCCTTCTGCACCAGCTGCTGAATATTGTTGTGACTCAGCCGCGCCCGGTCGGCAGCGGTCAGTTCCTTGGCGGTCAGCACCAGCACCGGCAGGGTGGCGGTGGTCGGGGTCGAGCGGATCTGTTCGAGAACCTCGAAGCCATCGACATCGGGCATCATCAGGTCGAGAACGATTCCGTCCGGGATGGTGTGCCCGACGAAAGCCAGCCCCTCTTCGCCGCCAGCCGCCGAATGGACCGTGTAACCGGACTCTTCCAGCACCGAGCGAATCTGCAGCGCCGCCACCGGGTTATCCTCGACCACCAGAATCCGCGGCCGCCCCGGATTCGACAGGCGCTGGGCCGGTAAAACCGGCTGCTTCTCCAGCGGCCTCTCCCCGGGGACGAGCGGCTCCCTTCGGGCGCTTGCCGTCCTCGGCGGCGGCCCTTCGCCACCGAGGGGCAGCACCAGGGTAAAAGTGCTCCCCTGGCCCTCCGCGCTCCGCACTTCGATTTCGCCGCCGAGCAACCGACTCAATTTGCGGCAGATCGCCAAGCCGAGGCCGGTTCCTTCGTGCCGCCGCGTGGTTGACCCGTCAACCTGGCGGAATTCATCGAAAATCTTATGGATATTCCCGCTGGCGATGCCGATCCCGGTGTCCCGGACGGCGAATGCGACACCCCAGGATCCGGTGCGGGAGACGGTAACTTCGATTTCACCCCGGTCGGTAAATTTAACCGCGTTGGAAAGGAGGTTGAGTAAAATCTGGTTCACCTTGTCCTCGTCGGCAAAGATGACCGGAAGCTTGTCGATCCGGAGGTTCAACGCCAAGCCCTTTTTTTCCGCCAGCGGCCGGATGGTATCCACCGCCCGCTCGGCCAAGAGACCGGGTGCGAACTCGCTGGCAAACATATCGATGCGCCCCGCTTCGATTTTGGACAGATCGAGGATATCGTTGATCAGTTTCAGCAGTTGCCGGCCGTTGCGTTCTATCACCTGAAGATACTCGGCTTCCTGCGTCGGATCCTTGCCCGGCCCGCGAGAAATCATCAACTGCGACAGGGCCATGATGCTGTTCAGCGGCGTGCGCAGCTCGTGACTCATATTCGACAAAAACTCCGATTTGAGCTTGTCGGCTTCTTCAACCAGACGTTGCTGGGCAATCAGTTCGGCGGTCTGGGCATGGAGTTCCTCGGATTGTCCCTGGAGCTCTTCCGCCTGGGATTGGAGCTCTTCCGATTGGGACTGGAGTTCTTCGTTCATGCTCGCCAGTTCCTCGTTCTTGACCTGCAGGTCGACCGCCAGGCGCTCGGTTTCGGCGTGGGCCAGCGCGTTGATGACCGCCGTCGCCATCTGCGCCCGGACCATCTCCACCACCTCGACCTGTTCCGCGGTGACCGGGTAGAGACTGGCCAGGGCCAGAATTCCAACCGTCCTTTCCCGGAAAACCAGGGGCACGTGCATCACGCAATTGGGCAGGCTTTCGCCAATCACCGTTCGGATCAGGTAGCGGGTTTGCGCGGGGATGTTTTCCAGGATCTCGACCGAGCGGCTTTCGGCGGACCATCCGAGGCCCCCCTCGCCGGGCTTTATACACTTCGGCAGGGCCGCATCGGGCGCGGCTCCCCGGACGCAGGCCAGCTGGAAACAGCCGTCCTCCATACGTAAATATACGGCCCCCACCTGAGCCCTGGCGATCTGCATGAGTTCCCGCAGGCTGTGATCCAACAAAGCGTCGAGGGAGTCCGCTGCCGCCAGCTCGGCGGAAACGGTCAGGGCCTGCTGCTGAACCTGGTGTCTGACCTCAAGCGCCCTGGCGGTGGTCCGCAGCTCGACGGCCTGCTGTTCCAACCCGTCCATGGTGGTTTCGATGGTCTCGGCCATGCGGTTGAACGACGTGGACAGCACCCCGATTTCGTCATGAAGGACGACCGGACAACGCACCGAGCGGTCGCCGGCAGCCAGTTGCCGGGCGGCCCGGCTGAGCACCAGCACCGGCCGGGTGATCAGGCCGGCCACCAGGCTGGTGAACAGGATCACAAACAGGCTGCCGGCCAGAGCGAACAGGGCGGTGTTTTCCATATCTCCGTACAAAGGCGCGTACAGCTCGTCGCGGTCGGTCTTGACCACCAATCCCCAAGACCATTCCGGAGTAACCGGCAGGCTGCGGTAGGCGGCCAACACCCTCCCTCCCCGGTAGTCGACCGCTTCCATCACGCCGTTTTCGCCACGGGCGGCCAGCACCGCCGGCTCGGATTGAACCCGGTATTCGAGGGGGCGGGCCCGGCTGCCGTCGGGAAGCGGGTGTTTGAGGTTGGTCAGCAACTCGACCTGGCGGTTGACCAACAGCGCCTCGCCCCGGTCCCCGATCCCCACGCCCGAAGAAAACATTGGCGCCAAGGCCTTGTCGGCATTAACCTGAAGCACCAGCACGGCGCTGTTGCTCCCCTGCCGATCCTTAACCACATCGCTGAAGAAAAAAACCGGGCCGCCGTCTTCGGCAACCCGCTCCATATCGCTCACATACCCGCCATGGGCACGCATGGACTCCTTGAAGCTGGCGCTCGCGGACAGGTCGCGACCCAGATGGGTCGGGTCGGTGGAAACGAATATTTTGCCGGTTTCGGCGCTGGCAATCTCAATCGAGGTATAAAAGCCGTAGGCAAAACGGATTTTGTTGAAAAATTCCACCAGCGAGAGACTGGCCGGCTCCCGCTGAAGAATCGACCAGGGATCGGCCGTCGTTTCGAGGCTCGCCTGGAGCGCCAGCAGGTTGGCCACGCCATCTTCGACGAAATCGTTGGCGGCGATGAAATTGACGGCCGCCCGCCGCTCATTGAGCCAGAACAGGAGAAAATCGCGTTTGCCATCGGCCATCAGGTCGAGTTCATGAAAGGCTTTGCTCCGCGCCTCGCCCATGCGTCCATCGAACGTGGTGAAGGGAAGCCCGAAAATGCTGGCCAGCTGCACCAGCACCAGGGCCACGATGAACACCAGGCAGAAACCAACCGTGAGCCGGGTGCGTAAACCGACAAACCAGGCCTGCCGGTCCTTGGGGCTTGCCATTTCCTGCGTCTCCTTCATCGTCTCCCTCCGCCATTTTCCTTGCCGACCATTGGCCCGGGCGTCGAAGCGGTTAACCCTTCTTCTGCCAGATGTGGCAACTCTGCTCCACCGCCTTCAGCTGTCCCTCCACCTGCGGATGCAGGGCTTCGGAGGGACCCAAAACCAGGAATCCGGCCGTGTCGAGAGCCCGACACAGTTTCTGCTGCACCTGGGCTTGCAGTTCGGATTCGAAATAAATCAGCACGTTGCGACACAACACCAGGTCGAATGCGCCGAAAATGCTCTCGGTCGGCGCCACGGTGTGGCGCGAAACCAGATCGTCATGGCAGAACTGGACCCGCTCCCGCAGAAACGGCCGAACCCTAAAGCCTTCGGTGGTTTCGATGAAATAGGCATCGAGAATCCCCAGCTTGGTTTCCGCCAGTTTTTCCCGGGCATAGACC
>MHXM01000049.1 GCA_001825565.1 Desulfuromonadaceae bacterium GWC2_58_13 | reverse complement strand
CAGCGCCGATGATACTGCATGGGTAACTATGTGGGAAAGTAGGTCGCCGCCGAAATTTATTCGCAATGGCCCGCCTCGTTTGAGGCGGGCCATTTTTCGTTTTTGCGTTATGTCAACGTGAGTGTAAGTGCATCATTCGGAGCGGCATTCTGTTGGATTCTTTGTGTATGAAAGTTTTCTGGCAGAAGTTTTGAAAACCTCTGCCAGAAAAATCCCTTCTATTTTTTCAATTCAATCCCGAAACTCTTTATTTTTCGATGGAGATTGGAACGTTCAATCTCGATAGCTTCGGCGGTTCGGGAAATGTTCCAGTCGTTTTCCTCAAGTTTTTGGATTAAAAAATCTTTTTCGAATTCTTCTTTAGCTTCACGAAATGTTGCCACTTCGGCAATAGCGGTAGTGTTTGGGCGGATTTCTGTTGGCTTTCTGGAAAATGTTGCGGCAGGCAGATGACGTTCTGTGATCTGTTTATCCGGGACCATGATCACCAGTCGTTCGATGATGTTTTTTAACTCGCGAACGTTGCCGGGCCATGAATAGTTAACTAGTAATTCCATGGCCTGGGGAGATACCGCCTTGATCTCTCGGCATTCCTTGCTGCAATAGAGTTCGAGAAAGTGCGTAATTAACTTGGGGATGTCTCCCTTGCGTTCCCGTAATGGAGGCACGTCGAAGGGGAGAACGTTGAGCCGGTAAAAGAGATCCTCGCGAAAGTTCCCTCGATTAATTTCCTCGGCAAGATCTTTGTTGGTTGCGGCGATAACTCGGACATCGACCTCTATGGTGCGGCTGCCCCCAACTCTTTCGAATTTTCGTTCCTGTAGTATTCGCAATACCTTGGCCTGGGTTTTCAGGCTCATATCGCCAATTTCATCAAGAAAGAGGGTTCCTTCGTTGGCGAGGTCGAATTTCCCCTTACGTAGTGCGGTTGCTCCGGTGAAAGCTCCTTTTTCATGACCGAACAGTTCTGACTCGATCAGTTCCTCGGGGATAGCCGCGCAGTTCACTTCAATAAATGGTTTACTTACTCGACCGGACAGGGTGTGGATAGCTCGTGCGACCAGTTCTTTGCCGGTGCCGTTTTCACCGGTAATCAGGACCCATCCTGAGGTAGGAGCCGCAATGGCTATCTGCTCCTTGAGTTGCCGGATAGCCGGGCTATCGCCGATCATTTCATATTCTTTGGCGATCTTGGCTTTCAATGAGCGGTTTTCCTCGACCAGTTGCCCGACTTTCAGGGCGTTCTGCACCGATAAAAGTAGTTTTTCGAGCGATAAGGGTTTTTCGATGAAGTCGTAGGCTCCAAGTTTGGTGGCCTTGACGGCGGTTTCAATGGTGCCATGTCCGCTCATCATTATAACCAACTGTTCCGGAGTCACTTCACGGATTTTGCGCAGTGTTTCAATGCCGTCTATTCCAGGCATCCAGATGTCGAGAAGAACCAGGTCTGGAAATTCTTCACGCAGCAGGGAAATTCCAACTTCCCCGTTCTCTGCCGATATCGTGCGAAATCCCTCGTCCTCGAGAATTCCCTGCAGGCTTTCCCGGATGCTTTCCTCGTCATCGATGATGAGAATGCTTTTCATAGTGTTCCTTGGTTGAGGAAAGAGTCTTCAGGCGGTCAGGGCACTATCACTGACCGGCAGTTCGACAATAAACCTTGTCCCTTTAGGTAAATTGTCCTTGACCCGGATGTATCCATTGTGATCTGAGATAATGGTAGAAACAATGGCTAGGCCCAGGCCGGTGCCGGTTTTTTTGGTTGAAAAATAGGGTTCAAAGAGTCGTGGTTTGTCATCGGGATTGATGCCGCAGCCGTTATCGGCAATGGCAAATGTGACCATCTGCAGGGGAGCATTGTAGCTGGTTTCAATGGCAATGGCCGCATCCTCGTATTCATTGACGGCGCTAACGGCATTGTCGAGAAGGTTGATAACCACCCGCTTGATCTGTTCCCGATCCAGATTGAACAGGGGAATGCCGGGATCCGGGTCGAACGTAAAGGCGATTTCCTTGTGCCCTTCCTGGAAAAGAATCAGCGCTTCGTTGATGACCTGGTTGAGGTTATTCAACGTCAGATTGCTGGCCGGCATCCTGGCGAAGTTGGAAAACTCGTTGACCAGGTTTTTTAACTCGTCAACCTGGGTCACAATCATCCGTGTGCACTCGTCGAAAACCGTATCGTCATCGCTGAAACGATCCAAGTAGCGGCGTCTGAGTCGCTGGGCCGAGAGTTGGATGGGGGTCAGGGGATTTTTAATTTCGTGGGCGATGCGGCGAGCCACCTCGCGCCACGCCGCCATGCGCTGGGCCTTGATCAAGTGAGTCAAATCGTCGAAGACGACAACCGTACCCATGAATTCGTTATTCTCATCCCGTAAAGTGGTGACGTTGAACAGAAACGTCACCTTGTTTTCCAGTACGGGGAGGGTTACCTGCTTGCGGATGGAGTCTTTGCCGGAAATCATCAGATCCTTGAGGAATTCCTTGACCATTGGAAGATGTTCGGTGCTGACTACGTCGCGGAAATTTCTCCCGACGACTTTTCCGGTCTGGATTTTGAGCAAGTTTTCCGCAGACTTGTTGATGGTTGTGATTCTGCCTTCCTTGTCGACCGAGATGACGCCGGCGGTCACGTTCTTCAGGACGATTTCCATGTAACGGCGACGCTGGTCAATCTCCAGGTTCGATGCTTGTAACTCGCGGTTAGCCTCCTTGATCTCTTGTTGCCCCCGGCGCAGGTCGGTGGTCATCTGGTTGAATGCTTTGACCAATGTGCCGACTTCGTCATCGCTGACTTGTTCGATATGCACATTGAGGTCTCCATCCGCGACGCGATTGGTGGCCAGGGCAAGTTCCTGAATCGGGACCGTGATACCGCGCGCGAGGTGAAAACCGAACCAGGTGGCCAGAAAGATGATGACCAGGGCAATTAGCAGCAGGACGGCGACGTAGCCTTTTTTGATCTTGTTTTTGAGCAACTTGGTGTTTTTGTACTGTTCGAAGGAAGAGGATATCTCCTTCATTTTGGCAACCAGCGAATAGGGTACGTAATAGTTGACCACGACTACCGCAACCACGTCCTTAGGGTTCCAGTTTGATTGGACGGGAACGATGCCCCGGATCAGATCGGCTTTTCCGATAGGGGTAATACGGGTGAATCGATTGCCCTGTAGCCCCTCACGAATGTTGTCGGATCCAGGATCGGTAAATTCGGCCGCCGGTACTTGGGGATTGGAAGCGCGCACCAGCTCCTCGTAGGTCGAAGAAAAAACCTCAACTACGCCGAGGTTGTATTCCTGCTGTTTCTCCTTGATCAGTTCAACCAGTTTAGGCAGGTTGTCCTCGTTGAGAAGTTTGTCTTTTTTGATGATGCGTGCCAACTGTTCGGCATAGTAAAGGGCGTTGGCCTCCGAATTCTTATAATAGGTCTGGGCGACTTCCAGCGATTCTTGTAAGGATGTTTCTATCTGGGCGTTGAACCAGTTTTCAATCGAGTTGGTGATGAAGCCTGCTGAAACGAAAAATAGCAACATGGTGGGAATCAGAGACAGCGAAACAAAAGCCACGACCAATTTGGTGCGCAGGCGTGCCCCGGGCACATTCCGGCGTCGTTCGAGGATGAGCTTGAAGAGATTTCTGAAGACCAGAAAAAGAAATAGCAGAATCAGCAGGATGTTTACATTGATCAGCGCCAGGACCATGATGGTGTTGGACAATGGCAGCTTGGATGAAAGTTCCAGCAGCTGGGTCTCGAAATTCGAAAAAATGACAACCAGCGAGATAATCAGGAGAATAAGTAGCCACTCGCGCCGGCGTTTCCGGTTTTCCGTATGTTCTCGAAGGGGGGGCTGGGTGGGGAACATCCAAATCCTCGCGGCTAACAAATCTAAGGTGTTAATTTTAGGACAAAGGTCATACTGATTTCAAGGATTTCAGAATAAAAAAGGCAGCCAGGGGCTGCCTTTTATGCTACGTCAAAATAAATGAAATCAGGCTTCTGAAAGGGCCAGCCCGGAAGCAAGGGCCGGAGGGGCGGCTAGGAGGGCCTCCTGCAGATCTTTTTCGGTGAATTCGACCAGTTTCCAGCAGTCGGGGGACGCGAGGATTTTTTCGACCATCTGGTGGTTGATATCGTGACCCGACTTGAAGGACTTGAAATGGCCCAGAATGGGGTAGCCGGCCAGGCTGAAGTCGCCAATCGAATCAAGGATCTTGTGCCGGACAAACTCATCCTGGAAGCGCAACCCTTCGGGGTTAAGTACGCCTTCGTCGCTGATTACCACGGCATTTTCCAAAGAACCGCCGCGAGCCAAACCGTTAGCCTTGAGGTATTCAACTTCTTTCAGAAAACCGAAGGTGCGGGCCGGGGCCAATTCGCGATGAAAAAACTCTTTGCTCATTTTGACCGAGCGGTGTTGCAGCCCTATGGACGGATGATCAAAGGCGATGTCCGCGGTTACCCGGAAAAAGCGGGAGGGAATGACGCTGACTCTTTTTTCGCCATCGATGACCGTCATGGGTTTGCGCACGGCAAGAAACTTGCGTCCGCGGGGCAGGGAGCGGATGCCGACTTGCTGGAGTTTTTCGACAAAGTAACGGGCGCTGCCGTCCATGACCGGGACTTCAGGACCATCGATGTCGATGTGCAGATTGTCTATGCCTTGGGCACAGAGGGCCGCCATCAGGTGTTCGACGGTCGAAACGGTCAGTCCGCTTTTACCGAGGACGGTGGCGAGGCGAGTATCGACTACGTTGGCGGAAATAGCCTCAATGGAAACGGTCCGCTCTCCTTCGGTACGATGAAAGACGATCCCGGTTCCTGCTTCGGCAGGGCGCAACGTCATATTAATCATCTTCCCCGAATGGAGGCCGATCCCGGAGATGGTGGTCGAACTGGCAATGGTGCATTGGTAAATCATTGAGAGCATCTCCCCTTGCGCTGATAATTCAGCTTTGCTATATCCTGCATATGCAAAGGGCTTGCCAGTTTAGATGTCAGCGTAACATTGCGAAATTGTTAATAATTAGTTTGGTTTGGGGTGGTGCGTTTGGCGACTGTTGCAGATGTGCACAGAACTTTGTGGTGCAGTGAACACACTGTCGTCGTGCTGGGTGGCTACAGGCGACCAGAGCGGAGAATGGCGATGGCCAGCCAGAGCCCCAGGAAGGCGGCAATTGAATAGCCGAGAAATCCAAGCATGGGGAAACCGAACAGCATCGGTCCTTTGTCCGTCTGCATGATCAGGGACGAACCGACGATCAGGGCAGCGATCAGCAAACTGAAGGAGAGACGATTGCTCGACTTGTCGAGATCGGTGATGAGTTTTTCCAGGCCTCGGTGTTCCAGATTGATCTTGAACTTGTTTCGGTTAACCCGGTTGATGAATTCCTTTAAGTCGCGCGGCAGATTTTTTGCGAGGGCCCCGTAGGATTGAGCCACCCGTAACAATTCCTTGGAGAGGTGGGTCGGGGTTACTTTGTCGCGGACCAGCTTTTCCATGAACGGCCGCAGGTGTTCGATCATGTTGAAGTCCGGGTCGAGCTGACGCCCGATTCCTTCGATGGTGATCAGGGCTTTGCCGAGCAGCATCAGGTCGGCGGGGAACTTGATGCGGTAAAGGTTGAGAATTTCGATGAATTCGGTCAACAGTTTACCCGCGTTGATCTCCTGCAGCGGAATTTCGTAATAGTCGTCAATCAGTTCCGACAGGTCACGCTTGAGGTGCTTGGTGTTGATATCCTCGGTGATGTCGCCCGAATAAAGCAGCAGGCTGATGACGTTGTCGACGTCCCGGTGCAGAATCGCCAAAAGAAGGTCGGCCAGCTGGAATTTGAGATCGGAATCCAGCCGACCGACCATGCCGTAGTCGAGCATGCAAATTCGGTTGCCCGGTAAAATGAAAAAATTGCCCGGATGCGGATCGCCATGAAACAGGCCATCGACCAGAACTTGCTTGAGGAAGGAATCGGCACCATTGCGGGCGATCTCCTTGAGGTCGTAGCCGGCATCCCGGAGCAATTCTATGTTGGAGACCTTGACCCCATCCACATACTCCATGGTCAAGACCCCCTCGCCGGTCAGAGACCAGTAGACTTGGGGGACGTGGACCGTGGACGAATTAGCGAAATTGACGGCAAAACGGTCAATCGTATGCCCTTCGCGGGTAAAGTCCATTTCGCGATTGATGGTTCGGCGGAATTCCTTGACCACGCCGATCGGGTCGTAGATTTCCGCCGTGGGGATATGATTTTCAATGAGGTAGGCCAGCCCGATCAGAATGTCGACGTCGGTCTCGATGATCTTTTTAATCCCGGGGCGCCGAATCTTGACGACCACCTCTTCGCCGCTTTTCAGTCGACCCCGGTGGACCTGGGCTATTGAGGCTGCGGCAATCGGCAGAGGGGAAAATTCGCTGAACAGCTCGTCGATGGGGTAGCCGAGTTCACGCTGGATCTGCAATTCAATCTCTTCCAGGGCGATCGAAGGAACTTTGTCCTGCAGTTTGCTGAATTCGTCGGCATACTCTTTGGGAATGATGTCGGGGCGCGTTGAAAGGATTTGCCCGAGCTTGATAAAGGTTGGCCCAAGCTCCACCATGGCGAGGCGCAGACGCTCCGGTTGGGTCAGGCGCTCGATTTCTTTGGTCGCCGTGCCCAAGGTCACGATCCGTCGACCCAGCTCGAGATAGTAGTTGATGTTGAGCTGTTCGACCACGTGACCGAAGCCGTACTTGATCAGAATGCCAAGAACGTTGCGATAACGCCGGATAGTGCGGATATTTCGGTTGAGCCTGAGAAAAGACAGCATGGAAAAAGGCTATTCTCCCTTTTCCTGAAGTTTTTTCTCGAGGTGATGGACTTTCTTTTTGAGCTGGTCGAATTCTTCGGCTGTGACCACGCCGAGGCGGTCACAGGCTTTTTTAACTTCCTGCAAAGCCAGTTCTTCGAGTTTTTTCTGGTTTTCCTTGGCCGCCCCCTGGATTTTGTCCAGCAGGGCCTTGCCTTCTTCCTCGCTGACGTTGAAGCGCTGTTTGATGTCCTGAATCAGTTCTTCAGCTTTTTTCTGGCTGAGGGATACCATTCCCATGCTGGCCAGCAGGGTTTTCTCAATCAGTTCGATCATGGAGTCCTCCTTGTGAATGGGTAATCCTCTGTAAAATTAAATAGTAACACAAGGTGCCCAGGTTTCAATTCGAACTGAGCGAACGAATCTGGGCGATTTTTTCCCGAGTTGCCCGTTCGCCGGCACGAATAGCCTGTTCGGCTTTGTGAAATTCAAGCAGGGTGATGCCGTTCAATTCCGGGCGAATCACCAGGTCCGCCTCGTCCCGCTCAAGACGAAGAGTGTTGATTTCGTTTTCCATGATGGCAATGCTTTGGGCGAAAATCTTGAGAAGCCCCGGAGGTTTGCGTCCTTTATCGGTTGGCGCCGGCTCGATTCGGGTTTTTTCGTTACGCTCGTTAGGCCGCCAGATGTCGCGCAGAATTTTTTCGACCCTTTCCGAGTTGAAAAAATCGAGAAGAAAGGTTTTGGGTTGATCCTTCGCGTGCTCTTGGGGGAGAAACGCTTCCTGGAGGCGTTTCTCCACTTCGGGAATGGCACAAACGCCAATGATCCGATCCGCCCCCAACTCACGGGCAACATCGACGGGAACTGGGTTGCACAGTCCCCCGTCGACGAGGAATCGACCCGCAAAGCGAACCGGGGTGAAAATACCCGGAAAGGAAATCGCGGCCCGCAAGGCTTCGCGCAACAACCCCCGTTTGATGATCAGCATTTCACCGGATTCGACGTCGGTGGTGACAACCGCGAGAGGAATACGCAGTTCTTCAAAAGTTTCGACCGGTAGCAATTCGGAAATGAACTGCGATACCTTTTTGCCGTCGATGAGGCCCGAGGTGGGAATGATCGGATCGATCAGCCCTGCAAGTCTTTGCCAGTCGACGTTGCGGGCGACATCTTCCATCTGTTCGACCGAAACCCCGGCCGCATAGAGGGCGCCGATCAGGGCTCCGATCGAGGTTCCCGCAATGCAGGATATCGGAATTTTATGTTGCTCCAGCACTTTGAGCACGCCGATGTGGGCAAGGCCGCGCGCGGCTCCGCTGCCGAGGGCCAAGCCGATTCGGTGGTGTTGCGCGCGGTGCGGATTCATCTATCCTCGTTTCGACGGCGGCGAACAACCCTGTGGCTTTTACGGTGCGGGGTATTATAGGAGCCGCCTGCCCGATTGGCAAGCACCGTCTTAACGGCGGAACAGCCACAAAATCAGCGACAGCAGGGCTGAAATCAACAGGCAGGAGGCCAGGGGGAAATAAAAAGAAAAATTTTCGCGCTGAATGCGGATATCCCCGGGAAGCTTTCCGAGCAGGGGAATGCGTCCGCCGTAGGCGAGAAAGAGGCCGGCAATGGTGAGTATGACACCCATGAGAATGAGAACTTTACCCAGGGGCATGGATCAATTTCCGTCTCGGGGGGCGTAGCGGTCTTGTTCCGAATAGATGCAGCCGCAGTATTGCTGCCGGTATAATCCCATGGATTTGGATATGGTAATCCCCTCGTTCCAGCCTTTGCGAAAGTCCTCGTAGAGGAACCGGATGCCGAATTGCTGCCCGAGTGCGAGGCCTTGTTCCCTGATCGCGGCGTGGTTCTGAAAGCGTGAATAGAGCAGGGAAGAGGTGAATGCTTCATAGCTGTTTTCCGCGGCGAAGCGAGCGGTTTCCTCAAGCCGGGATTGGTAGCAGTAGGGGCAGCGGCCGGACGGATTGGCGGCGACTTGAGAAAGAAAATTCGCCAACAGGTATTCTTCACGGTAAATCACGGCCAGGTCGCTGCGATCGGCATAGTCTTTTACCGTGTCCAACCGGCGCTTGAATTCGAGGTAGGGATGGATGTTCGGGTTGAAGAAGAAACCCGTGACATCCTGGCCCTGCTCGCGGAGGATTTTGACCGGATAGATGGCACAGTTGGCGCAGCAGACATGCAGAAGGATTTTCATTGAAATCGTTTCCTTGTCAGAACTTTAATCAAAGAATGAACGATAGGGTATTGTCCCTTGTCGTGCGTCTGCTGTCAATAGCCGGAGGGGCGGTCAGGCGTTGATCAGCTCCCAGGGCGGGAGTGGCTGTTTGTCCCAGATTTTTTCCGTCATGTGGGCGGCTGCGCCGGTATTGGCGATTCGTACATGGGTTTGGCGCACCAGAGCTTGACGCAGAATACGCAGATCGCGCAGGTATTGTTCGAGGATGGCCATGGTCAGGCGGCGGTCTGTCGGCAGGTCCACTTCAGCGCGGCCGGCGGCGGCAATCAGAACCAGGGCGCGGGCCGTTTCCTCCCCCTCGACGTCGATAGTCTGGCCATCGGCATCCTGCAGGGTGAACCGACCGAAAAACTCGCCGTTGACTAATAACGGTGGAGCAAAGCGGTAGGAGGTCAATTGCGGCCGATAATGGTGGTAGAGATATTGCTCGGGAAAGCGGGGGAGGCCGTCGGCAAAGACCTCGGCGCAGATCTGCTCCATCAGTTCGGCGGCGGGCGCGCCCGCAGGGTGGCGGTTGGTCTGGCTACGGGGTTTCGGCGTCGTTTCGGCAATGACGACGTCTTTGCCGAGCCAGCGGCCGATTTCTTCGTCGAGAACGCTGGTCGAAGGCAGCGGCTTGTCCTCGCTCCAGCCCAATAACCCCAAGTTGTCAAACACCACCATCCCTGGCAGGGGGAGCCCTTGGCGTCTGAACTGTTCCTCGATATTTTTAAGGGGGGGAAGCGGAAGTCCGCCGCTCACAATGTCCCACAACAGACGGCCGAGCGACGAGCGGCTGAACAGAAAAATCTCTCGTTCCCTACCCATGGGCCAGTCCTCGGCCTCTGGGATGGTCAGTCGCTCAGTCTCAACCAGAGAATAGGTCGCCTGATCCAGCTTCAGGGCCAGTGGCAGCAAGCTGCGGTGCCCCTCACAGAGTTCCAGCCAGCCGAGTTGACGCTCCCCCATTGGACTTTCGAGCACGGTTGTTTGTTCCGGCCGCCGGTCCTTGCTCAGCAACAGGGTAAGTCGGCCATTGTCCATCAGCGAGAGCCGAATCAGGGTAAACTCCTCCTGAAGCAGGCTAACCAGCGGCTCGGCATACCGGGCGGTCAGCCAATCCGAAGGGGTCTCCAGTTCGATGCGGGCGTGTTCTGCCGCCAATCCAAGCAGATGGAGCAGGTCCCAACTCCAGCGGGGCATTTTGGGATCGAAAACAAAACGTCTCGACGGCCAGGATGTTCGCAGATAGGTGGCAAATGCCTGTCGCTGGTTTTTGGAGGGAGTGGTTCCGTCGCCGAGTGATCCCTGAATCAACGACGGAGGCGTGGCTGGCACCAGGGAAAATACGTCGTTGGCCTGTTGTTGGGCCGGGGGCAAATCTAGAGTTTTCCGCAACAGGGCCAGCAGAGCCAGCAGCGGAGGACTGCCGATTTCCATCATGCCGCCCGAATGTTCCGCCGCCACTGGCCGGGCCGGGTTCAGAAGCAGGGTGAATTTCCGGGGGCGAACCGCGGGGATGTCGGAAAATGCGGCTCCGATTCGGCGGGCTTCGCTGTCGATGAAAAGTTCCAGGGCCAGGGCCAGGCGGGGATGGTTGCTGCCGATGTCAAGTTGGACCAGCCGGCGAAACAAGTGATGAAAGCGCACCGCCGTCGTAGCGGGGAGCGGCAGTTCCCATGATCCTTGCTGAAGGGGTTTTCTCAGGGCGTCGGGAAGAGTGTCGAGGGCAAACTGCATGGCGACTTCGAGATTTTCCGGTTGCACTGAAGAGGGGAGTTGGTCAAGGCAGGTCAGGGTCAGCAGGCGCAGCAGGGTCATTGCCCCTTTGTGATAGGCCAGGACATCGGGAGACTCCTCCTGCTCCAGCAGATTTTCACCCCACGCCGCCCGGTATTCCTCGGCCAGTGGTTCTGTCGATATCTGCAATGCCGAATGCCAGAGATTGGCGAGATAGTATGCCGAGAGTTGCGCCGG
Organism: Desulfuromonadaceae bacterium GWC2_58_13; assembly: GCA_001825565.1. GTDB lineage: Bacteria > Desulfobacterota > Desulfuromonadia > Desulfuromonadales > Trichloromonadaceae > Trichloromonas. The sequence continues at coordinate 16,191 of MHXM01000049.1, read as the reverse complement.
AGGGATGGTTCCCATCACCGAAAGGGGTTTGAGCTCTTCCATCAACTGCCGCAAAGCCTTTTGAAAGCTGACCGGGTCCGATGAATCGAGAGGGATGGTTTTGTTTGTCAGAATCGCTTCGCCGCGGATTTCCCAGACGGTGATCTCGCGGGCCGTCCAAGTCACGAAATGACGCAGACCGAGTGCCTCGGCGCAGTCCCGGCCCACTGTCGCCGCCCTCGGAGAATCCTTGTCGGGGAGCAGCACCACTCCGCCGGCCATGAAGCTTTCCCGGTTGACCCAGAAAATCAGGGGAGGACGATGCTCTCCGGTGGCTGACAGAATCGGCTGGTCGAGGTCGACCCGGCGGAACGGAGAACGGCCTTCGGCGATCGTCTGCCGGGCCCAGTGGGCCAGTTGTTGGCTGAAAAGGTGGCGGGTTTCCTGATCCATTATTGTTTTGGCGTTAAGGTTAGCGGTTGCCGGGAGCAGGCGTGATTTCGTGTGGAGGGAAAACTACCCAAGGCTCCATCCCGAAATATTTCCAGCGGGGGATGCCGGCCTAGCGGGCCCGCATTTCCATCTCGATGACCAGTTGTTTGAGCTGTTCCATGTCTTTTCGCAACGCGCCGTTGTCGTTTTCCTTTTGCGAATTTTCTTCCCGGCATTGTTTCAATTCGGCGGTCAATTTCTTGATTTTTGTTTGTTGCTCAGACCGGGCGGATTCAAGTTGGTCCAGTTTGATGGCACGGGCGGTCAATGGGTTTTGAGGAAAATCGTGCTGAAGTGCTTGCAACGCCTGTTTGCGCTCGGTGGCGGTTTCTGCATCGATGAATCGGAAAAAAGCGCCCAGCTGTTGGTTTTCGTCGGGAACGGCAAGACGAGGTTGCCGGGGAATGCAACCGGTGGAAATCAGGGCGATGAACAGAATCAACGGAAAAATTTTCATGAGTTATACCAGTCTGTGCCGCCGGTTTCGCAGCACGTTGCTTCCCGGAAGGTTTTTGAGGTGCTCTTTCATCCGGGCGCATTCACGACCAATAGTGGATGCCACGGGGGAATCCAGATTTTCCGAGTCGACGATGGCCACCGATATGGTCAGCAAAGGAAAGATTCGTTCAACGTCGAAGCGATCTTTTCCTTTGAAGTTGCCGGCTTTGACATCCTCTTCGGAATAGAATGATGGCGCCATTCGATCAAAAGCGATCACCACGTTGTGGGCCAGCTTCTCAGCCTTATCCGGGGAGGTCAGCACCACATAGTCGTCACCGCCGATATGTCCCAGCACGTCGTCCGGATTCCCCACCTCATCGACGCTCTGCCGAATCAACTCGCCGACCCGGGCGATCACATCGCTGCCGGCTTGGTAGCCGTAACGGTCATTGTAAGCTTTGAAATGGTCGAGGTCAAAATAAAGCTGGGAAAACGAACTGCCCAGGTCTATGCGGGCCATAAGTTCGCGTTCAAGAGCCAAGTTGCCCGGTAGACGGGTCAATGGGTTGGCGTCGAGGGAACGTTCTTCCATTTCTTTCACCTTCTGGCCCATGCGGGCGAACTCGCGGGCGAGATGGCCGAATTCATCTTGCTGACGGATAGGAACTTCGTAGTTGAAGCTCCCTTCGGCGATTTCCCGGGTCGCCAGCAGGAGAGACCGGATCGAGCGATGGATGCTGAAGAGCAGGGTGACGGCCGCCGGAGCGGATAGCAGCACGCCGAGAAAAGCCAGAAACCACGTGATCTGATAGGCCTGTCGGCTGTCGGCGGTTAATTGCGACAGTTGGCCATCGATCCCTTGGTCCTGAAGGTCGATGAGCCGGGAAAATTCATCCAGCAGTCCGCCCCTCAGCGGGTCCCAAAGCTGGGAGCAGGACTCTGCTTCCTGCCAGCGGGTTTCGGAGAGCAAAGCCAGACATCGTGCTGCCGCTTCCTGATAGCGGTCAACCTGCAGCGACAGGTCGGGAGCGGCGGTTTCCAGAGTCAAGGAGCCAAGTTGCTGCCATTGCTCGGAAAACTCAAGATGCCGTCGATTCAGTAAATCACTGAAAGTTTGATCCTTGAGAATCAAGAACTGTTTAGTCAGGCTTTCCTGGGCCAGTAGGGTCTGGCGCAGGGTGCGCAGCAGGGTCAGCGCCTTGAAGTCAACCTCCACCAACTGTTCCGATAAGGCGGTTTGCCGGTGCAGACTGGTCAGGGCATAGCCGATCGCCACCAGGCTGAACAACACGATCAGCAGATAGCCGGCGACCACTTTTTTGACCAGGGTAAAGGAAGGTTTTTTCATAACAAACTTTACCATACTGAAATTGTTTGCCTGCGGTGTTTCCACCTGGACCGTCGAATCCCGTCAGGAAAAGAGCGGACCGCTGGAGATCTCCTTGAGTGGCCGGTGAAAGTGTTCATAGGCCAGCGGAGTGGCAGTGCGCCCCCTTGGGGTGCGGTTGAGATACCCTTGCTGAAGCAGGAATGGTTCGATCACGTCTTCGATGGTGTCTTTTTCTTCACCGACGGCAGCCGCCAGGGTTTCCAGGCCGACCGGGCCGCCACCGAACTTGTCGATGATGGTCAGCAGGATCAGCCGGTCCATGTGATCGAGGCCGCGTCGGTCGACTTCCAGCCGCTCCAGAGCCTGGTCAGCCAGCGGCAGGGTGATGGTGCCGTTGCCCATCACCTCGGCGAAATCGCGCACCCGGCGCAGCAGCCGATTGGCAATGCGGGGCGTCCCCCGGCTGCGACGGGCGATTTCACGGGCGCCGTCCGCTTCGGTGGGGATCCTCAGCAAGCCGGCGCTACGCTTGACGATGGTGGTAAGTTCGTCATTGGTGTAAAATTCCAGGCGCGAAGTGACCCCGAACCGGTCGCGCAGGGGCGAGGACAGCAATCCGGCACGGGTGGTGGCCCCAACCAGGGTAAAGCGTGGCAAGTCAAGCTTGATGGTGCGGGCCGAAGGTCCCTGTCCGATGATGATGTCGAGCTGGTAGTCTTCCATGGCCGGATAGAGGATTTCTTCGACCACCGGCGACAGGCGGTGAATTTCGTCGATGAACAGTACGTCGCCCGCCTCGAGGTTGGTGAGGATGGCCGCCAGGTCGCCCGGCTTTTCAATGACCGGCCCCGAGGTGCTTTTGATGTTCACCCCCATCTCGTTGGCGATGATGTTGGCCAGGGTGGTTTTGCCGAGTCCCGGCGGTCCGAAGAACAAAACGTGATCCAGCGCTTCCTCGCGGTTGCGTGCTGCGTCGATGAAAACCCGCAGGTTCTCTTTGGCCTTGGACTGGCCGACGTATTCCTCCAGGCTGCGCGGGCGCAGGCCATGTTCAAAAGAATTGTCGTCGCCGGTCAGGCCGGCGGTAATGATGCGTTCAGTCATATGCCCCTGTTCAGGTTCCCTGCCCCAAAGCTTACTTCATGAGGATCTTCAGCGCCCCCTTGAGAACCGCTTCCACCGAGGCGTCGGTCGCGATTTCAAGCGTCTCCAGGGCTTTTCTGGCTTGAACTTCCTTGTAGCCGAGGTTGACCAGGGCCGAAATGGAGTCGTCGACCACGTTGCTGGCGGAACGTGCCGGCCGGGTCGGGGATGCCGGGGCTTCGGCATTTCCGAGTTTTTTGATCTTTTCCTGCAATTCGAGGATCAGTCGTTCGGCGGTTTTTTTCCCAATCCCCGGGATCGCGGACAGCCGCTTGCTGTCGCCATGGTACAACGCTGCCCGCAATTCCGACGCCGGGATGTTGGAGAGGATGTTGATGGCCAGTTTGGGGCCTATGCCCGACACGGAACGAAGCAGGATGAACAGCTCTTTTTCTTCGAGCGTCAGGAAACCGAACAAGTGGATGGCGTCTTCCTTGACGTAGGTGTAGACATGCAGCCTGACCTCGCCGCTTTCCGGCAGCGAGTAAAAGCTTGACAGGGGGATCTGCAAGCGATAGCCAACGCCGCCGACATCGACAATCAGGTGGTCGATCGATTTGTAGGCAAGCTTTCCGGTCAGTAGCGCAATCATGGAAACCCATGGTCTGTGAGTGGTGAAGGGTACTTGGCGAGCAGCCGTGGAATCAGCGCCCCGATTTGGCCAGTGCCTGTTCCAGGAGGTTGTTGAGCCCGGCACTGTGGGCATGGCAGATGGCGGCGGCCAGGGCATCGGAGGCGTCCTCTTGGGCGATTTCGGGCAGGCCGACCAGTTTGCGCACCATCTGCTGAACCTGCGATTTGCTGGCCCGTCCATAGCCGACCACGGCGTTTTTTACCTGCAGCGCCGAATATTCGAAGACCGGCAGCCCCGCGTTGACTCCCGCCAGCAGGGCAGCCCCCCGGGCATGACCGAGTTTGAGGGCCGACAGGGCATTCTTGGCGACGAAAATCTGTTCGACCGCCACCGCCTGGGGGGCGTAGTTAGCGATTATTTTTCCGAGGCCGTCGTAAATAACTTTAAGCCGGGTCGCGAGATCGTCGTCGCTACGGGTAAAGATCGCGCCATTGTCGACATGCCGCAGGTGGTTCCCCTGCTTGTCGATGATTCCGTAGCCGGTAATCCGGCTACCCGGATCGATCCCGAGAATGCGCATGTATTTTAGCCTGAAGGCGTGAATGCAGGTTGAAAGGAATTTTTTGCGTCTCGGACGACAGCTTTCGCCCGTTCTCCCGAGTTAACCCATCGCTTTTTCAATATCGTCGTCGGAGATATCGAAGTTGGCGTAAACGTTCTGGACATCGTCGTTGTCTTCGAGCTTGTCCATCATTTTGAGCATCTGTTCGGCCTGCTTGCCTTCAAGTTGCACCATGGTCTGGGGGATCATGGTGGTCTCCGCCGATTCCCATTTGAGCCCGGCGGCCTCAAGGGCCTCACGGACTTCAATGAAATTGCCGGGGTCGGTGATGACTTCGTAGGCATCCCCCTCGTCCTTGACGTCTTCGGCCCCGGCTTCGAGGGCGGCTTCGAAGATGGCATCGAAATCATTGTCGGTGCCGAACGAGATCAGGCCCTTGCGGTCGAACAGGAAAGCGACCGAGCCGCTGACCCCCAGGTTGCCGTTGTGTTTGGTGAATATGTGCCGCACGTCGGCTACGGTGCGGATGCGGTTATCGGTCATGAATTCGACGATGACCGCTACGCCGCCGGGGCCGTACCCCTCAAAGGTTCCTTCTTCGTAATTCACCCCGTCCATATCGCCGGTCCCTTTTTTAATGGCTCGGTCGATGGTGTCCTTGGGCATATTCTCGTTCTTGGCCTTGTCGACGGCCGTGCGCAGGCGGGCATTGCTCTCCAGGTCGCCGCCGCCGATTTTAGCCGCTACGTTGATTTCCTTGATCAGTTTGGTAAAGACTTGACCGCGTTTGGCGTCTTGGGCTCCCTTGCGGTGTTTGATATTCGCCCACTTGCTGTGTCCTGACATGGTTATGTTTCTCCTTGCGTCATCAATCGGCCGACTTCTGCAATGCTGTCGCAAAAACGGCTAGTTATCCTATCATGAAGGCCATCGCGGGACAAGGCCTTTCCCTTGTCGGGAAAGGACAAAGAAAAGCCGGCTTTGCCAGCCGGCTTTCCCCTGCTTAATAATCGTTACGGACCGTTTCAGTAATCTCAGTGTTCTCGGGGATTGGACTGAAACTGGCGGATGTCGAGGTTGTTGGTCAGAGATTTGATCCCCTCCACTTTTCCTAATATTTCGAGGACGTCCTGAAGTTCCCTCTGGCTGTGAACATAACCATCCAGAGTCACCTTGCCACCCTGAACCGCGATGTGAAAGTGATACAGATGCAGACCGGTGATCACGCCCTTGGAGAAAAGGCTGGTTTCGATCTTTTTGCGGATGATCAGGTCTTGCAAAATCTTTTTCGAATTGTCTTTGCGCTGGGCCAGGTTGCGGTCCTTGACGGCGTCGCAGATCATTTTGACAGCGGTTTCCTCGGAAAGATTCATGGTGTTAACCACCAAGTCATAGTTGATTGGATCGTTCCAGTCGCGGTCAAAGTAATATTTGATGAAACCGGCGCGCTGCTGGTCGGATTTACGGACCAGGACTCGCGCCAGATCCGGGTCGAGCCATTCCCGCTCGGCCCAGCGTTCGACCCGCTCTTCGAGAGGGGCGATGATGCGTACACGCAAAACGCTGTCAACTCCCCTGAGCAGATCCTGGCCCCCGCGACCATAAATGATCACATTCCCCTTCAACGCGTAATCGAGGATGATGAGTTCGATCCGGTGAAAATTGGCTTCAGTCTGCGAATCGTCGGTTTGCACAAAAGCCGGGGGTTTCTCGTCGGCCTTTTCCACCGCATCCGGTGAAAGCCCGTAAGCCGCGGCGACTTTTCTGATTTCATCGCCGTTAACCAGGGTATACCCGAGTTTTTCAGCAGCCTTGTGAGAAATGGGAATGCCGGAGCTGCCCATTTCCCGTGAGATAGTTATGATCGCCATTTTTTTCCTCTCTGCATTACATCATTCTGCAAAGTCAGCAGTCGATACTATCAATTCCTGGCGGTGATGAAAAGTGTTTATGTGCGGTCCTTATTTTTTCTTCTGCCAGGAGGTTTGTTCGTACATCCGTTGCTTTAGAACGAAGGCTTGTGGTCGAAGAAATGTTGCGTTTCGATAAAGCGGACCGTGCGGCTTTTTGAGCGCATGACAATTGAGTGGGTTTCCGCTCCGCCGGCGAAGTAGCGGACCCCTTTGAGCAAGTCGCCACTGGTGACTCCCGTGGCGGCAAAGAAAACATCGCCTTTGGCCATATCCTCGGCGGTATAAATCCGATCGAAATCGTCGATACCCATATCCTTTGCCCGGTTTCGTTCTTCCTTGCTCATGAACACCAGGCGTCCCTGCATGTCGCCGCCCATGCACTTGAGGGCCGCCGCCGCCAACACCCCCTCGGGTGCGCCGCCGATGCCCAGCAGCATGTCGATCCCGCTGCCGGTTACGGCCGCGGCGATGGCTGGAGCCACGTCGCCGTCGCTGATCAGGTGGATGCGGGCGCCGGCCCTGCGAATTTCGCTGACAATTTTGTCGTGGCGGGGGCGGTCGAGAATAACGACAGTAAGGTCTTCGACTTGGCACCTTTTGGCTTCGGCAATGCGTTTGAGATTGACGGTGGGGGATTCGTTGAGGTCGATGGCGCCCTTGGCCATGGGGCCAACGGCCATTTTTTCCATGTACATGTCGGGGGCATGAAGGAAACCGCCACGGGGGGCGATGGCGATGGTGGCGATCGAACCGCTCATGCCCTTGGCGCAGATGTTGGTTCCTTCGAGCGGATCGACCGCGATGTCGACCTCATGAGCGTTGCCGTTGCCGACTTTTTCGCCGATATAGAGCATCGGCGCCTCGTCCATCTCGCCTTCGCCGATGACCACCGTGCCGTTGATGTCCATCGAACCGAGGGCGCGGCGCATGGCGCTGGTGGCTGCCTCATCCGCCGACATTTTGTCGCCCTTGCCGACCCAGCGGCTGCTGGCAAGTGCTGCCGCTTCGGTAACCCGTACCAGTTCAAGCGCCAGATTGCGATCCATCCATGCTCTCCTTGCCAACGTTGCGAAATGTTTAATCGGGCGGTATAATGACACGATTTAAAATGAAAAACAAGGTCATGCTGGTACATATATGTTATATTTAATGCGTGGGTTTCCTTGTTTGGAGTTACGTTATGAAGAAGTTTTTGAAAGGCATTCTCGGGGCTATTGTTTGGTTGTTGCTGGTGGGCGCCCAGGGGCAGGCTGCCTTGTCTCAGAATATTTCCGCAGCCCAGGCGCGGGATCTGCTGAGCGCCGAACCGGGGATTTTTCTTCTTGATGTGCGCACCCCTGAGGAATATCAACAGATCCGTCTCGACGGGGCTCGACTGGTGCCCATTGACCAATTGCAGAAACGGATCGACGAGTTGCCGAAGGACCGTTCGATCCTGGTGTATTGCGCCGTTGGGTCGCGTAGTTCGCAGGTGGCCAACTATCTGGCCCGGCTGGGATACCCTGCGGTTTACAATCTGTACGGCGGGATATACGCATGGCAGTTGCGTGGCTTCCCGGTTATTCAGGGACGACCTTGAAGAATGCTTGTGAATAAGACTTTTTTCGTCTGGGCGCATCGGGGGGCTTCAGCGACGGCTCCGGAAAATACCCTGGCGGCGTTTGCCGCCGCGGAAGATGCCGGCGCCGATGGCATCGAACTCGATGTGCACCTCAGCCGCGATGGCGTTCCGGTGGTCATTCACGATGTTACCGTCGATCGTACCACCAGCGGGTGTGGCGCGGTGGCGCGATTGAATTTGACCGATTTGCGGCGTCTGGATGCCGGCAGCTGGTTTTCCCCGCGTTTTGCAGGCGAGTTGGTGCCGACTCTTGAAGAGGTGTTGCATTGGGCGGAAGGGCGATTGCGGCTGAATCTTGAAGTCAAGGAACACGCCGCCGGTCGGGCCATTCTTGAACTGCTGCCCCGTTACCCACGCGCCCGTGTTTTGATATCGTCCTTCGATCACAAACTGCTGGCGGCCCTGCGTCAGGTCGATCCGGCGTTGCCCCTGGGGTTTCTGGTCGAGTCGATATTCTGGCGCGGAGCAGTACGGCGAGCGGTATCGGCCGGGGCTGAAAGCTTGAACCCTCGCTACGATCTGATCAGTCGTCCCTTGCTGACGGCCTGCCGGCGTCATGGCTTGGCGGTTTATCCATGGACGGTCGACGCTCCACGGCAGATTGCCGGATTGGCGCGCCTGGGGGTGGACGGAATCTTTACCAACGACCCCTTGCAGGTGGTCGCCCTGCGCCAGGCATGAGTGGTTCCTCGTCGGAGAATGCGGACGTGCTGGATGATTTGTAGGTGGGGCGGAGAAGGAATTATTTTTTTTGGGTGGTGCTGAATTCGGGGAGGTTCCGTCTCAATGCTGGGAAATCTGAAACAGGTTCGCTCCATTGTATTTGACTTGGATGGCACGCTGTATAAAAGCGATGGCCTCGCCAAGGAGATTCAGAACGTAGCCGCGTCCCTGGTGGCCGAAACCCGGGGAATTCCCCTCAGGGAAGGACGGACTCTGCTGCGCAACTCCCGTAAGCGACTTGCCGAGCTGCTGGAAGAAGAACCGACCCTGACCCGCACCTGCCTGACTCTGGGGATCGAGGTCCCCGAATTTCACCGGGCCATGCAAGCCGGGGTTCGTCCCGAGCAATATCTTGGACCCGATTTGGTTTTGCAGGCGCTACTCGATTCGTTAGCCGGAGAGTGGGATCTGTATCTTTATACCAACAACAGTTTGCCTCTCACCGAGAAGATTCTCGCCCTGCTCGGGGTCGAGACCTTGTTCCGACGCATTTACACCATCGAATTCAACTGGACGCCCAAACCCGACCCCGAAACCCTTCAGCGGATACTCGAAGACATCGGCGGCCCCCCCCACAGTTTTTTGTTCGTTGGTGACCGGGAACAGGTCGACTTGAAGGTGCCCCAGGCCTTGGGGATTCCGACCCTGCTGGTTTCCGAAACCGCCGACCTGTTGCAGATTCACAAAATTCTCGGGATCATTCCCTGATGTTGTGCGTACCGGATTCTTGCCTTGTTTTATCCTCCCCCCTCAGGTAAAATCCCAACTTTATTTCCGCGAAGAAAGAAGTTTAATCATGACCGAGAGCATGACTGCTGAAAGCCGGCCGGAACTGGAAGCGTTCATTCACCGGCGTATCGACGAGGCGGAAGGTATCTCCTTCGCCGAATACATGGGGCATTGCCTGTACCACCCGGATTATGGGTATTATATCGCGCCGCGTGAGCGGATCGGCAAAGGGGGCGACTTTTTCACTTCGACCAGTGTTCACTCGGCATTCGGTCGATTGATTTGCCGGCAGTTGGAGCAGATGTGGCAATTGCTCGGCAAGGGTGATTTTACCATCGCCGAGCAGGGTGCCGGCGAGGGCCATCTGTGTCTCGATATCCTCGCCGCGGCCGCGGAAGACCACCCCGAGTTCTACCAGTCCCTGTCGTATTGCCTGGTCGAGATCAGCCCTGACAATCGTCAGCGGCAGGCCAATCTGCTCGGAGCGCATCACGACCGGGTAAGGTGGAGCACCCTGCCTGAACTGGACGGGATGGAAGGGTGTTTCCTGACCAACGAGCTGGTCGATGCTTTTCCCGTTCACCTGGTCGAAATGAAGGATGGCAGGCTGCAGGAAGTCTTCGTCATCGACCGGGACGGAGGTTTTGGCGAAGAACTGCGGCCGCTGTCGACCCTCAGTATTCAGGAGTATTTCAATGGTCTGGGGATCACCCTGGCCGAAGGGTCGCGAGCCGAAATCAATCTTGAAGCGCCACGCTGGATGGCCGAAGTAGGCTCCCTCCTCCGGCGCGGTTTCGTCATCACGGTCGATTACGGTTATCCGGCTGCGGAACTCTATGCGCCCTGGCGCAACAGAGGAACCCTGATGTGCTACTGTCGCCATACCTCAAGCGAGGATCCTTATCGGATGGCAGGCTGCCAGGACATCACCGCCCATATCGATTTCACGGCCCTGGAGCAAGCCGGCGGGAAGCAGGGGCTGGAACCGCTCTTTTTCGGTGCGCAGTACCGATTTCTCATGGGGCTTGGTTTCGTTGAGGTGCTGCTGGAAATGCAGGCCCGCACCACCGACGAAAACCAGGCCAGGGCGCTGCGGATGACATTGAAAAACCTGATCATGCCCGATGGGGGCATGGGAGAAACCTTTAAGGTGCTGGTTCAGGGAAAAGGGGTCGGTTCGGTGAGCCTTCTCTGCCAACGAAGTATTCGCGAGATTCCATTGCCGATGGCTGGAATGTTTTAAAAAACGGCAGCGCCTCTGCTGTGACCTGGTCACCGAGCAGGGCCGCTTGCTTGTAATGACTCCGCAAGGGGATTATACTAGACGCATTAAGAGAGGAGTAATCAGATGAAACAACAAGTACAGGAAGCCCTTAATCTGGTACGTCCCGCGCTGCAGGCTGACGGTGGCGATGTGGAACTGGTCGATGTGACCGAAGACGGCGTGGTCAAGGTGAAACTTAAAGGGGCCTGCGGTTCCTGTCCGATGTCTACCATGACCCTTAAAATGGGGATTGAGCGGACGCTCAAGGAAAAAGTGCCCGGCGTCAAAGAGGTGGTTCAGGTGTGACCTGCCCCACCAGGGGAGGTCGGTATGATCAAGGTCAGGAGCTTCGGGGAGCCGCTGCAGCCATTCAAGGCACATGGTGAATTACTTGAGCTCGATGAGCGGATCAACCGTTTTATCGAAGAAACCAACCTGTGCAAGGTAATCAACCTGAGCGATACGGCGATTGCCGATATTACTGGGGCGACGGTCGGCTTGGTGCGGGTGCTGGTTTACGAAGACTGAGAATACGCCTTCCCGCGGAAATATTAATGATAACGAATACGGAACCGCTTTTGGTTCTTGGGGATGTCAGCGAAGTCCCCGCCGAAAGGCGGGGACTTCGCTGGTTGATTTGCGGGAATTTCCAGAGATGGTGGCAGGTTCATTTTCGAATTTCCGTTGCGGCAAGGGGGATACTCTAAGGAAAAAAGTGTCGGATGGTCCTGTTGACAAATAGGATATTTGTTTTAATGTTGGTTCTGGCGAGACCATTTTCCGGGGGTTGGTTTTCGGGTGGATCGGTGTGGGGCGGGCGAGGTTAATCGTGGCAAAACAGAACGGGCCATGGTTTGAATCCTGGATTAAATTGGCAAGGGGTCAGCTCGGCTTGCAGAAATCAAGAAGGGAAGCTATTGCTGTTGGGGGCTGCTTCCCGGGCGGAATCCAAATTGCCGCCGACGGCAGAATTCAGATGTTTTTTGCATTATTTGCTATTGTTTTTTTGTGGAATTGCGGTATAAATATTAGGAATTTTTTTATATATGCGTCTTGCGGGGAGGTTGCAGATGGTTAAGGACATTGGCTTTATCGGGCTGGGGACGGTTGGTCGGCATATTGCGGCTAATCTGCTGAAAGCACACTATAAGCTGTCGGTTTATGATTCCAAGCCGGAACCGGCAAAAGACCTGCTGACCCAGGGGGCCAAGTGGGCATCGAGTCCTTTTGAAGTGGCCCAGGGCAAAGACATGGTTATTGTCGTCATGCCCGAAAAAGAAGAAATGGAAGCCGCCCTTTCGGGGACCAACGGGTTCATGGCAGGACTCAGTCCCGGCGCCATCCTGGTCGACATGGGCACTCATTCCCTCGAAGCGACCATGGAGCTGTCGGCCATGGCCGTTGCGAAAGGCGTCCAGTTTCTCGAAGCGCCGATCTGGGGAACCAAGGAGCACGCCATCAGCGGGCTGCTGACGGTGCTGACCGGCGGCGACCAGACCCTGCTGAGCCGCTGTCGCGAAGTCTTTTCCCACTTCGCCCTGAACATCATTCATGTCGGCGAGGTCGGTGATGCCACCCGGATGAAATTCGTGGTCAACCTGGTGCAGGCCGAATTGATGGAAGCGCTGGCCGAAGGCTTGGTGCTCGGCGATAGGCTTGGTTTCAAGGCGGACAAGATCCTCGAAGTCCTCGAATCGGGGGGGGTCTCCTCGCCGCTGTTCAACGCCAAGGGGCGCTCCGTCGCTCGCGGTGATTTTTCGCGCAATCTGGCTCTCAAGTATGTGTATGAAGGGCTGCTGATGGCTAAAGAAGTGGCCGCGCAGGACAACCTCGAACTTCCCGCCGCTAATGCGGTGGCCAAGGTTTTCGAAAAAGCGGTCAAGGCCGGCCGCGGAGAAGAGGATTTCTCGGCGATCTTCAAAGAGCTGCGCTGACCATTCGTCGATATCCGATGTACGAGGGGGCCCTGTCAATCAGGGTCCCTTTCTTTTTTTATAAAAACCGGAGCAGGGCATGCCCGCGTTGACAGTGTCGCCGCACGAGTGCTAGTATCCCCCGTTCGATTAATCAAGGCAATGTCGCCCGGGGAGGTTGATATTCATGGAACAAAAACTGCAAATTCTCCTCGACACGGTTCGCAAGTTGACTCGCCGTGGTGCATATCCCAACCTGACCAAGGTCCTCGCAAAATCCCATCCAGCCGACATCGCTCATCTTTTCCGCTATCTCGACCTCAAGGAACAGCGCATCCTGTTCAACCTGCTCGGTGACCCGGAGGTTTCGGCCTATGTCCTCTCCGAGCTTGATCACGCCACCGGCGCTCAATTGCTCGAGCAGATCGACAAGGAAACGATTACCGAAGTTCTGCAGGAGATGCCCTACGACGACGCCGTCGACATCATCCGCAACATGCCTGAAGAGCTGGCCGAAGAAGTCCTCCAGATCATGAAGGACGAGCATTCGGATGAGATCGAAGAGTTGCTCAAATACGGCGAGGATACCGCCGGCGGCATCATGGCGACCGAAATTTTTTCCTTGCGCGAAGAGATGTCGGTCAAGGAAGCGATTGAGGCGCTGCAGGGGGCTGAGGACGTGGAGATGGTCTTCTACCTCTATGTAACCGACGAGTATAATCACTTGGTCGGGGTATTGTCGCTGCGCCAGTTGTTGACCGTGCCACCGTCGGCACTGCTCAAGGACATCATGACCACGGATGTAATCAGTGTTCGCACCCATGTTGACCAGGAAGAGGTGGCCCAGCTGGTTGCCAAGTACAATATTCTGGCGATTCCCGTTGTCGACGAGGGAAACAAGCTGATGGGGATCATTACCGTCGACGACGTCATCGACGTCATGCGTGAAGAGGCCACCGAGGATATCTACAAGATGGCCGGTTCCAGCGACGAGGAGCTGCTGTACGGCTATAAATCGTTAAAGATTGCCCGTTTGCGCTTGCCTTGGCTGATTACCAACCTGTTCGGCGGGGTGATCACCGGCTACCTGATGTGGTTGTTCAAAATCACGTTGAAGGAGGTCATCGCTCTGATCCCCTTTATTCCGGTCATAACCGGCATGGGGGGGAATGTCGGCGGCCAGTCGGCAACCATCATGGTGCGGGGTTTTGCCACCGGTCGGATCGATATCAACACTCTGGGCCGGGTGTTCCTCAAGGAGCTGCGGGTAGGGATGATCATGGGCGTGGTGTGCGGATGCACCATCGGGCTGGTGGCATTTTTCTGGCATCACAACCCCTACCTGGGCCTGGTGGTGGGGTTGGCCATGGTTACCGCCATGACTGTGGCGGCGGCCATGGGGGTGATGGCGCCGGCGTTTTTCCACAAGCTCGGAGTCGACCCGGCGATTGCCTCTACTCCTTTCGTGCAAACAGCAAATGATATTACCGGCATCCTGATTTATTTCGGCACCGCGACACTCTTTCTGGATTTTTTGAGGTAGGGGCAGGGTTCGGCAGATGCGGGAATTCCGTTCCGAGGCGATTGTTTTGCGGCATCTCGATTACGGTGAAGCCGACCGCATCGTCACCTTCTTCGCTCCCGGCCATGGCCGCCTGCGGGGGTTTGCCCGGGCCGCGCGTAAAAGCCGGCGCCGCTTTGCGGCGTCTCTCGAGCCCTTTGCCAGTGTGATCCTGCACTGGTCGCCGGCGCGCTCCGGTGGCTTGGTGACCCTCAAGGAGGCCGAGTTGATCGACTTGCGGGTCGGTCTGCGGGCGGATCTGCCGGCCATCGCATTGGCTGGCTATGCTTGCGAACTGATTGAGGCATTGTTTGCCGAGGAGGAGGCGCAGGATCAGGTCTACGAACTGCTGCGGACCTTGCTTGACCACCTGTCCTCCCGTGGTGGTACGCCACTGGCCCGATTGCTGTTCGAGCTGCGGTTGCTCAACCTTTCCGGCTATATTCCGCATCTGCTGCACTGCGCCTCCTGTTTCGGTGGCTTGCCGGGACCGGAGGTGCGTTTTGCCGCCGAGAAGGGAGGGAGTCTTTGCCCGGCCTGTGTCGGAAAGGGGCGTTCGGTGGCCGTCAGCCTGCTGACCGTTGGTTCGATTTCGCGAATTCTGCGAGGACCGTTGAGTATTTTTGCGGAGATTCGGCTCAGTCCGCGGACCCTGGCCGAAGGGGAACGGCTGGTTGCCGACACCCTGCGTTGCCATCTGTCCCGACCGCTGCGTTCGACAGGTTTTCTGGACCAGGTTCTGCCGTTCTCCGCATCGGGCGAGGTGGTCTAAATGGCGCTTTTAACGGCGATTTTGGCTTGACATGAATCCTTAGGCGGGATAAACTTTGCGCTTTGCAGCTCTGTATCCTGTGGATAAATTAATCCGGGTTGGGCCACTTAGTTTCAACGGTTTCTGCTCAGCTTTTGCCTGGAGGTATCGTGACTTTTCAAGACCTGATTCTATCATTGCAGAACTACTGGGCAAAGCAGGGATGTCTCATCCAGCAGCCCTACGACATGGAGAAAGGGGCCGGCACCTTCAATCCCGCCACTTTTTTGCGGGTACTCGGGCCGGAACCCTGGAAAGTCGCCTACGTTGAACCTTCCCGCCGTCCCACCGACGGGCGCTACGGGGAAAACCCCAACCGGTTGCAACACTACTATCAGTTCCAGGTCATCCTCAAGCCTTCGCCGACCGACATCCTCGATCTGTACCTCGATTCGCTTAAAAGTTTCGGTATCGATCCCAAGGCGCATGACATCCGTTTCGTCGAGGATGACTGGGAGTCGCCGACCCTGGGCGCCTGGGGACTCGGTTGGGAAGTTTGGCTGGATGGTATGGAGATCACTCAATTTACTTATTTTCAACAAGCCGGCGGAATCGATCTCAAGCCGGTTTCCGGCGAGATCACTTACGGTTGCGAACGTATCGCCATGTATCTGCAGGGGGTCGACAACGTCTACGACCTCGAATGGGTTAAAGGCGTTAAATATGGCGACGTCCACCACCAGAGCGAGGTGGAATTTTCGACCTACAACTTCGAAGAGGCCGACGTCGACATGCTGCTCAAGTTGTTCACCATGTACGAAAAAGAATGCATCCGGCTGGTGGAGCGTGGGTTGGTGCTCCCCGCCTATGATTACGTCATGAAATGCTCCCATTCCTTCAACCTGCTCGACGCCCGCGGGGCGATTTCGGTGACCGAACGCGCCTCCTACATCGGCCGGGTGCGTAACGTGGCCAAACTCTGCGCCGAAGGTTATCTGCGGTTGCGCGAGAAACTCGGCTTCCCGCTGCTGAAAGGAGGTCGCTGATGGCAAAGGAACTTCTGCTAGAAATCGGCACCGAAGAGATCCCGGCCGGATTTCTGCCCAAGGCAATGGCCGACATGCGCAACCTGATTCGCGGGGAGCTGGATAATGCCCAGCTCGGCTATGGTGAAATCAGCACCCTGGCCACCCCT
>MHXM01000048.1 GCA_001825565.1 Desulfuromonadaceae bacterium GWC2_58_13 | reverse complement strand
GCTCATCAGGTGGACCATCCCGCCCTTGCCCATCCGGCCGTTGAAATTGCGGTTGCTGGTCGAAGCGCAGACCTCGCCTTCGCTCAACACCCCATTGCTCATGCCGAGGCAGGCGCCACAGGTCGGGTTGGTCACGCAGAAGCCGGCATCCATGAAAATCTGAATGATGCCCTCGGCCAGGGCCTGGCTGAAAATCTTCGGCGTCGCCGGTGAAACAATGCCGCGCACGGTCTCGGCAATCCGTTTCCCCTTGAGGATTTCGGCGGCCTGACGCAAGTCTTCCATACGACCGTTGGTGCAGGTGCCGATGTAGACCTGATCAACCGGTGTCCCCGCCATGTCGGCCACCGGCTTGACGCAGTCCGGTTTGTACCCGAAGGTGACGTGGGGCGCCAGGTTGGACAAATCGAAATCAAGCACCTTGTCGTAGCTGGCGTTGTCATCGGAAACCCAATGGCGATACTCGGCCAAGGCGGCTTCCGGGTTTTTGAATTCGTCTTTGATGAACGGCCAGAGGTACTCGACGGTGGTCATGTCGGGCATGCAAATCCCGCTGGTGCCGCCAGCCTCGATGGCCATGTTGCACAGGGTCATGCGCGCTTCCATGCTCATCCGGTCGATGATCGGCCCCCGGAATTCGATCACCCGGTCGGTCGCCCCATTGACTCCGATCTGGCCGATGACGAACAGGATGACGTCCTTGGCGTAAACTCCTTTGGGCAAGGTTCCGGTCAGATTGACGCGAATGGTCGCCGGCTCGCGAAAGGCGCAGACCCCCTTGAGGATGCCGACTTCCAGGTCGGTGGTGCCGACGCCGGCGGCAAAGGCGCCGAATGCGCCGTGGGTGCAGGTGTGGCTGTCGCCCATGATCACCGTGAAGCCTGGACGGATGTACCCCTTCTCGGGAAATATCGCATGACAGACGCCATTGTGGCCGATGTCGAAAAAGTCGGCGATCTGGTGACGGCGGGCCCAGTCGCGCAGCATCTTCGCCTGCAGCGCGGTTTTGCTGTCCTTCGAAGGGGTGACGTGGTCAATGACCGCTTTGATCTTGTGATTGTCGAAAACCCGGTCCTTGTCCCTCGCCTCGAGGTCGGCAATAGCCACCGGGGTGGTGATTTCGTGGCACAGCACCCGATCGAGGTCGAGCACCTTGGTGCCGGGAAACGGCTCGTCACGCAGGTGCGCGGCGAAGATTTTTTCGGCGATGGTCTTTCCCATACTCTCTCCTTCGATTTCTGTTCGATAATTCAGCCCGGCGATTCTATCCCAACCAGACACCACTGGCAAGTTTGACGTAAACCGCTGGATTGACAAACCAGGCGGGACGGCAACATCCGTCCCGCCGATTTTCGGATGGTCGGCGGGTGTCAGAGGTGAATCTCGTTGCGTACGGGCGCCGTGGCGATCTTGTTCAAGGCGTTGATATAAGCCTTGGCGCTGGCCACGATGATGTCGGGGTGAGCCCCCTGACCGAGCACCTCACGGCCGTCATGCTCCAGACGCACCGTGCATTCCCCCTGGGCATCGGTACCGCCGGTGATGGCGCCGACCGAGAAATGCAGTAAACGGGCCTGGCTGCCGGTCAGTTTCTTGATCGCCTTGAAAGTGGCGTCCACCGGGCCGTCGCCCATCTGGGCGGTCTTCTTCACCTTGCCGTCGACCTCGAGTTCAACGGTGGCGGACGGAGTGGCAAAAGAACCGGACGAGACATTCATCTGCAACAACTTGTAAATTTCGGGAACCCGGATGATTTCGTCGGCAACAATGGCGTCGAGATCCTCGTCGTAAATTTCCTTCTTCTGGTCGGCCAAGGTCTTGAAGCGAACGAAGGCCTTTTCGACATCTTCTTTTCCCAGCTCGTAGCCGAGTTCTTCAAGACGCTTGAGGAAGGCGTGACGCCCCGAATGCTTGCCCAGCACCAGTTTGTTCTGGTTAAGGCCGATCGACTCGGGAGTCATGATTTCGTAGGTCGACTTTTCCATCATGACACCATGCTGGTGGATACCGGCCTCGTGGGCAAAGGCGTTGGCCCCAACAATCGCCTTGTTGGGCTGCACGACGATGCCGGTAATGGTCGACAAGAGTTTGCTGGCCGCGTAGATATGCTCGGTGACCACGTTGGTGGTGTAGGGCATGATATCCTGACGGGTTCGCAGAGCCATGACAACTTCTTCGAGGGAACAGTTGCCGGCACGCTCGCCGATGCCATTGATGGTACATTCAACCTGCTCGGCGCCGGCCTGAATTGCCGCCAGGGAATTGGCCACCGACAACCCCAGGTCGTTGTGACAGTGGACCGACAGAATCGCTTGCCCGATATTTGGCACGTTATCCTTCAAGTATTTGATGATATTGAAGTACTCTGACGGTATGGTGTAGCCGACGGTGTCCGGGATATTCACGGTTCTGGCCCCGGCGGCAATGACCGCCTCGACAACCTGGGCTAAAAACGGCAGCCGGGTGCGCACGGCATCCTCGGCGGAGAACTCGACGTTGGGAGTATAGCCGGCGGCTCGCTTGACCGCCTTGACCGCGGTTTCGATGACCTGTGCTTCGCTCATCTTGAGCTTGTATTTCATGTGGATGTCGCTGGTGGCGATAAAAGTATGGATCCGACCGCGCTCGCCGGCGTACTTAAGAGCTTCCCAGGCCCGGTCGATATCCATGTTGCTGGCCCGGCTGAGGCCGGCGATCTGCGGCCCCTTGATGGTCTTGGCAACCCGCTTGACCGCCTCAAAATCTCCTTCCGAAGCAATCGGGAAACCCGCTTCGATAACATCGACGTTGAGTTTTTCGAGCAGATGGGCGATACGCAATTTTTCGTCGATGTTCATGCTGGCGCCGGGAGACTGCTCTCCATCGCGCAAAGTCGTATCAAAAATCTTGATGTTCTTGGTTTTGCTCATGATTTCCTCCAGATAAGTTCCCCGCCCATGATTCCTTGAAAAGATAGGCGGCCCGTGGCAAAAATTGTTTCGTCCATCAGTATACCTGCCAGACCGTCAGTGGCTAGCTCCCCTAGATCCGATTCCACCTGACCACCTCCTTTCAAAATAATAAAGCTCCCGCCCCGTACAGGGGCGAGAGCTTACGCTTCGCGGTACCACCCTGAATTCGTCCGCCTTCGCCTAAGCTTCGGCAGACCTTCGTTATCCCTTTACGCAGGCTCACGGCACGGGCTAACTACAACTGCGGCCAGCAGCTTCACCGGTGCGACTCCGAGGCGAGTTCAGCAGATATCCGTACCGGCTCGCAGCGACCGCCGGCTCTCTGAAACGGAAAAAACTGCCTACTACTCCTCTTCAACGTCGTTAATGCACAATGTTCATACAATAAAACAGAGTTGCCGAGCCACTGTCAAGCCGGTTTTTGCCCGGGGCCCCGGTTACAGGATTTTTTTCGACAGCGCCATACCCAATTTGATAATGCGGAAACGTCGCGACTCAACGCAAATAGCCGAGAATAGTTTCGCCGGCAACCGCGCGGTCGCCGAGACGCGCCAGGATTTCGGCATCGGCCGGGAAATAGAGGTCCACCCGGGAACCGAACCGGATCAGACCGTAGATCTGCCCTTTTACCAGCAGGTCGCCAACCACCGGGTAAGTGACAATCCGGCGCGCGATCAATCCGGCAATCTGCACGAACAACAGACGTTTGCCGCTTGCCGTTTCAAGCAATATCCCCCCCTGCTCGTTCTGCAGGCTGGCCTTGTCGAGGGACGCATTGAGAAATTGTCCCTTGTGGTAGAACATGTCCACTACTTTTCCACTGAACGGAACCCGGTTGACGTGAACATTAAAAACCGACATGAAGATGCTGACCTTGGTGGTCTCGCCCTTGAAATAGCGCTCTTCATTCACCTTGCCGACGAAAACTATCTTGCCGTCGGCCGGAGCGACCACAGCATCTTCTTCTGTTGGCAAAACCCTTTCGGGGTTACGGAAAAAACAGACGGTGAACAGGGTGAGGAGCAACAGGATGACGGTCAAGCACTTCAAGCCTAACAAAGCAAAGACCAGGGTAATAAAGGCGAACAGGGCGATGAATGGATAACCTTCGACGGCCACCGGCTGATGTCTATTTCGCATAAGGGATTCTCACAGTTGATCCATAAAGCCGGCACCTCGGACCACTCACGAAACACCGGATTTATCGATATTTTTTGTAAATTAACGCCGCGGGACGCGGCACGAATCGGCTATTTTTTATAACACAGCGGGCGAATCATGCCAACGCTTTTCCATTGGCACAACCCGCCCACCGTCGGTCGGTCAATCTGTCATGGTCGAGAATCAGGCGCCCTTCCACCCTTTTGGCCCCCGGCCGAGAACCACCGGTCCGGAACGGACCAGCTCCTTGATCCCCATCGGTCGCAGCAGTTCGATAATGGCATCGATCTTGGTCGGCGACCCGGTCACCTCAATGGTAAAGGAACGTGGGGTCACATCGACGATCTTGCCGCGGAAGATGTCGACTATACGCAGGACTTCGGCCCGGGTGTTATCTTCGGCGGTCACCTTGATCAAGCTCATTTCCCGCTCGACGAAATCCTGGCCGGTGAAATCAATGATCTTAATGGTATCGATCAACTTGTTGAGTTGTTTGGTGATCTGCTCGAGAATCTGGTCGTCGCCACTGGTGGCGATGGTAATCCGGGAAATGGTCGGGTCCAGGGTGGGTGCCACGGACAGACTTTCAATATTGAAACCTCGACCGGAAAAAAGACCAACCACTCGGCTCAACACCCCAAATTCATTTTCGACAAGCACGGAAATTATATGTTTCATATCAGAAATTCTCCTAAGGCTTTATCCGGGGTGCGATCAGGAAGCCAACACCATTTCATTCAGACCGGCGCCGGCGGGAACCATCGGCAACACGTTCTCTTCCCTGGCAACCTTGAATTCCATGATCACGGGACCAGGCGTCTCAAGGCCCTTGCGAATCACGTTTTCAACCTCGTCGGGGGTGGTCGCCCGCAGGCCGGTGGCGCCATAGGCTTCGGCCAGTTTCACGAAATCGATGGGGAGTTCCATGCAGGTCTGGCTGTAGCGCTTATGGAAAAACAATTGCTGCCACTGGCGCACCATGCCGAGAAAGTTATTGTTGAGAATGACGATCTTGACCGGCAGGCGATACTGCACCAGGGTCGCCAGTTCCTGGGAATTCATCTGAAACGAACCGTCCCCTGATACATCGATAACCTGACGCTCGGGAAATGCGGCCTGGGCGCCCAAGGCGGCCGGCAAACCATATCCCATGGTTCCCAATCCGCCGGAGGACAGGAAGGTGCGGGGCTGGGAAAAATCGAAGAACTGGGCCGTCCACATCTGATGCTGACCAACCTCGGTGGTAATGATGGCGTCGTCATTGGTCAGCTCACGAATTTTCTCAATGACGTACTGGGGCTTGATGATGGTTTTCGAAGCGGTGTAGCTCATCGGATGCTGTTCTTTCCAGTTGTCGATTTCTTTCCGCCAACCGGTGGTTTCATCAACCATTGCAGCAATAAGCTCCTGCCGTTCGCCAAGTTTTTTGACCAGCGTCTGCAGTACGTCCTTCAAGTCCCCGACGATCGGCAGATCGACCCGGACGTTTTTTTTGATCGAGGTCGGGTCGATGTCGATATGAATAATCTTGGCATGCGGCGCAAAGGTGGCGATCTTACCGGTCACCCGGTCATCGAAGCGAGCCCCCACGGCAATCAGCAAATCCGAATTGGTGACGGCCATGTTGGCGTAATAGGTGCCGTGCATCCCGAGCATGCCCAGCGACAGGGGGTGTTTTTTGGGAAAGGAGGACATGGCCATCAGGGTGGTGGTCACCGGGGCCTGAACCAGCTCGGCAAACTGCTTGAGTTCGTCCGACGAATTGGACAGGACCACGCCGCCACCGACGTAAATGACCGGCTTGCGAGCCGCCAGAATCATTTTGGCGGCTTTCTCCACCTGCCGGGCATTACCGCTAAAAGTCGGCTTGTAGCCCCTCAGTTCGACAGTGTCGGGATAGGAAAACTCGGCGGTGGCCATTTGCACATCCTTGGGCAGATCGACGAGCACGGGACCGGGTCGCCCGGTGCGGGCGATATAAAAAGCCTGCTTGAGGATACGAGCCAGGTCCTTGACGTCCTTGACCAGGTAGTTGTGCTTGGTGACCGGCCGGGTAATGCCGATAACGTCGGCTTCCTGGAAGGCATCATTGCCGATCAGTGCCGTAGGCACCTGGCCGGTGATGATCACCAGGGGAATCGAATCCATATACGCCGTGGCGATGCCGGTAATGGTATTGGTGGCCCCGGGGCCACTGGTGGCGAGGGCGACGCCGACCTTGCCGGTAGCGCGGGCATAGCCGTCGGCGGCATGCACGGCCGCCTGCTCATGCCGGGTCAGAATGTGTTTGATGGGCGAATCCATCAGGTCATCATAGATATTGATAACCGTCCCCCCGGGATATCCGAAAATGGTATCCACCCCTTCGAGGGTCAGACATTCCAGAAGTATCTGAGAACCAGTTTTTTTCACAAAAATCTCCTCCGCTATGGAACAACTATGACACGGGCCCCGGTTCCCCACCGGGATTCGGCTGAATCAGTCCGCCTTGCAGACGGCGCCGGTATTGGCCGAAGTCACCACCTTAGCATACCGGGCCAGCCAGCCCGTCTTGATTTTCGGCTCCGGCTTCCGCCAGCGCTCCCGGCGTTGAGCCAGGACATCGTCGGCAACCTTAAGCTCCAGGCGGCGGTTGGGGATATCGAGCAAAATGCGGTCGCCATCCTCAACCAGGGCAATCGGGCCTCCTTCGGCCGCTTCCGGCGAGACATGTCCGATACAAGGACCGCGGGTGCCTCCGGAAAACCGGCCA
>MHXM01000047.1 GCA_001825565.1 Desulfuromonadaceae bacterium GWC2_58_13 | reverse complement strand
CGCTCCAGGTTCGTTTTCTGGATGTTCCTGGCCGGCGCCCTCTGCCTGGCGGGGATGCCCTTGTCCGGCGGCTTTTTCTCCAAGGACGGCATCCTGCTGGCGCTCTTCGCCCAGGAGGGGAACTGGTACCGGCTGGCTTGGCTGGTCGGCCTGCTGACCGCTTTTCTCACCAGCCTCTACAGCTTCCGCCTGCTCTTGCTGGTCTTTGCCGGCGAGCCCCGGCAGGCGGTCCATGGCCATCCGCTGCCGAAACTGATGCGCTGGACCCTGCCGCCGCTGGCCCTGTTGGGCCTGGCTGGCGGCCTGCTCAATCTGCCGGCGGCCTACGGCGGCGACGAGTGGCTGCACCATCAACTGGGCCAGTTGGCGGGGGTCGTTCACGTCGTCGATCCGGTCACCGAATATCTGCTGGAGGCCGTGGCCGGCTGCCTGTTCCTGTTCGGCGGTCTGATCGCCTATGATCGCCACCGCTCTTTTCGCGGAGAGGCGCCGGCCTGGTACAAGACCTTTCTGCTTCGCGGCTGGCAGGCCGACCTGGTGGTCGAACGACTGATCCTGCGCCCCTTTGACGCCCTGGCCGACTTCTGCTGGAAGGGCCTGGACCAGTCGATCATCGAAGACCTGCTGCAAGCTCTGGCCGGCGGCGTCCAGAGGCTGGGGGATCGCCTGCGTCGGTTGACCAGCGGCCGGATCTCCCACTACCTGAGCGGCTTCGGCTGGGGGCTGATCGTCATCCTGACCTGGTTCCTGCTGACTTGGGTGAAACACGGCTAAAAGCTTAGCCACGGAGACCCAGAGGCACAGAGAAAACCTTACAAATTACAAGTTTTCACTTTCATTCCGGTTTTTTTTGTTTTTTGCTTATCCTCCGTGCCTCCGTGGCCAACGGCTTTTTCAAGGTTGATTTGATGCCCGTATCGCCTCACATACCCTGGCTGACCCTGCTGATCGCCCTGCCGCTGGCCGGCACCCTGCTCTGCCTGGTTTTCCGCCGGTCGCCCGCCGCCTGCCGCTGGCTCACCCTGGCCTCGACCCTGGCGGTGCTGATCATCGCGGTGCGCCTCTTTGTGCAGGGGCCGGGCGCCGGGGGCTGGTACGGCTTCGAGGATGCTCCCTGGATCGAACGCTTCGGCGCCCGCTGGACCCTGGCCATGGATGGCATCTCGCTGTTGATGGTGGTGCTGACCGGTTTTCTACAGGTGATCGTGACGCTCATCTCCTGGCACCAGAAGAAACACGCCGCCCTCTTCTTCTGCCTGCTGCTGCTGCTGGAAGCGGGGATTCTGGGGGTCTTCCTGGCCAGCGACCTGGTGCTCTTCTACCTGTTCTGGGAAATGATGCTGATCCCGATGTTTTTCCTGATCGGGGTCTGGGGGCACGGCCCACGGGTCTATGCGGCGGTGAAATTCTTCCTGTTCACCCTGACCGGCAGCCTGCTGATGCTGCTGGCCATGCTCGGTCTCTACCTGCTGCACGGCCGGCAGACCGGCGACTACTCCTTCGCCCTGGAAGCCCTCAAGCAGACCCGGCTCGGCCCCTGGGAACCCTGGCTCTACGCCGGCTTCATGCTCGCCTTTCTGGTCAAGCTGCCGGTGGTCCCCCTGCACACCTGGCTGCCGGATGCCCACACGGTGGCGCCCACCGCAGGCTCCCTGGATCTGGCCGGGCTGCTGCTGAAGACCGGCGCTTTCGGAATTCTGCGCTTCGCTTTTCCCCTCTTTCCCGGGGCGGCGCGGGCCAGTCTGCCGCTGCTGGCGGCCCTGGCCCTCATCGGGATCTACTACGCCGCGTGGATCGCCTGGCGGCAGAACGACATCAAGCGGCTGATCGCCTATTCCTCGGTCTCCCATCTCGGGGTGGTACTGCTCGGCATGGCCGTCGCCAATACCATTGCCCTGCAGGGGGCCATCCTGCTGATGGTCTGCCACGGCATCACCACCGGCGCCCTGTTCGCCCTGGTTTCGATGATCCGCCGCCGAACCGGCACCCGCGACCTCGACCGCCTCGGCGGCCTCTGGCAGGAGACCCCGGTGCTGGCCGCCTTTTTCCTCTTTTTTTCGCTGGCGTCCCTCGGCCTGCCGGGACTGGCCAATTTCAGCGGCGAAATCCTGGTCTTCGCCGGCACCTTCCAGCACAACCCGCTGTGGGGCGCCCTCGCTCTCCCCGGCGTGGTCTTCGCCGCCGCCTACATCCTGCGCATGGTTCAAGGGGTGCTCTGGGGCGCCCGCCCACCGGGACGAAGCTGGCCCGACCTTTCCTGGCGTGAACTGCTGGCGCTGGCGCCGCTGGCCGTGGTCACCCTCTGGCTCGGCCTCTACCCCGGTACTTTTCTCGACCCCCTGCGGGAACCAGTGAGGCTGCTGGTGGACGGGCTGCTGGCCCAGGGAGGGATGCCGTGAGCGGACCCGAACTCTACGCCCTGTTGCCGCTGCTGATCCTGGTTCTGGGCTCCACCTCCGTTCTCATGATCGGCGCCTGGAACCCGACCCGCCGCCCGTTGTTTCTGATCGGCGTGGTGACCGCCCTCACGGCGGCGACCGCCGCCGCATTCTGGCCGGCGCCCCTGGCAGAGGTTTCCCGAATGTTCAGCTGCGGCCCCTACGCCCGCTTCTTCACCGTGCTCTGGTCGCTGGCTGCGGCAATGTGTCTGCTGTTGTCGCTACGTTGCGGCGAGGATCGCCGCTTTCCCGGCGGTGAGTATACCGCGCTGGTGCTGTTCGCCGCCGCCGGCATGAGCCTGCTCTCCGCGGCGACTTCGCTGATCGGGGTCTTTCTCGGCCTGGAATCCTTCACCCTGGTGCTCTACATTCTGATCGCCATCGACAAGAACTGCGCCTTCGGCACCGAGGCCGGGCTCAAGTACCTGGTCATGGGAATCGTCGCCACCGGCCTGCTCACCTTCGGCATCGCCCTGATCTATGCCGCCACCGGCACCTTCCATCTTCCCGAGGCCATGACCGGACTCGGGACCGAAGCGGGCCTGCGCCCCTTGGGCATGCTCGGTTGGGGACTGCTGCTTTGCGCCATCGGCTTCAAAGCCTCGCTGGTTCCCTTCCACCTGTGGACTCCGGACGTCTACCAGGGAGCTCCCTCGCCGGTCACCGCCCTGCTGTCGACCGGCGCCAAGGGATCCCTGCTGGCCGCCTTGATCGTCGTCATGCAGGGGGTGCCGATCCCGTCCCTGGCCGACCTCGCTCCGGTGCTCTCCGCATTGGCGGTTCTCTCCATGCTGGTCGGTTCTCTCTGCGCTTTGCGCCAGACCAACATCAAACGGATGCTGGCCTATTCGTCGATCGTTCACATGGGCTACGTCCTGACCGCCCTGCTGGCCGGCGGCAGTGCCGGTTTCAGCGCCGTGGTCTTTTATCTGGTGGTCTACACCATCGCCAATTTCGGCGCCTTCGGGGTCATCACCTCTTTCGCCATTCAGGGCCGGGAACCGCAGGAGTACGCCGACCTGGCGGGTCTCGGCTACCACCATCCCCGGCGCGGCGCGGCGCTGGCTTTCTTTTTATTGTCCCTGGCCGGAGTGCCGCCGGCCGCCGGATTCATCGGCAAGTTCGGCATCTTCTACGCCGCTATCGAAGCCGGCTACCTGGGACTGGCCCTGCTCGGCGTGCTGGCCTCACTGCTGTCCATGTATTACTACCTGCGGCCGATCATCGTGCTGTTCATGGCCGACGAACGCTCCGCCTGTCTGCATCGCGGCGCCATCGAAGAACACGGGGTGCTGGCCTTTTGCCTGGCCGCCACTTTGCTGCTGGGCCTCTACCCCGGCCCGCTGCTCAATCTGGTGATCGCCATTTTACCCGGATAAGGAGAACCTGATGAATCCATCCATCGACCAACAGATCGCAACCTTTTTCGAATCCCCGGCCTTCGGGGTAGTCGGCGCCTCGCCCAATCGGGATAAGTACGGCAACAAGGTGCTCCGCTGCTACCTGATGCACGGCCACAAGGCGATTCCGGTCCACCCGGCCCAGAAGGAAATCGAGGGCCTCCCCTGTGCCGCCTCGGTGTCCGACCTTCCCGCCGAGGTCCAAAGTATCTCGGTGATCACTCCCCCGCAGGTGACTGAAAAAGTGGTCGAAGCGGCCATCTCCAAAGGGATCAAGAACATCTGGATGCAACCCGGCGCGGAAAGTCCCGCCGCCGTGGAAAAATGCCGCCGGGCCGGCATCAACGTCATCGCCGACGGCAGCTGCCTGCTGGTGATCCTTGGTTATCACGAACACTGACGAAACTGTGGCGTCACCCGGCCCATGCAGCAAGTTCAAAAACGCGACAAAAACCTTCTACCTCTGAACCGATCATAGGAGAGATGACCCAATAGCCGGCTCGGGTTCCCTGCACCTCAGCGAAGATTTGCTTAATAAGCGTGCCTTCATGGTCTGTATTTTGCTACGTAAATATTTTTCGACTGCTGTTCCGTTAATGACAGCAACGGGGGCAACAATACAAGATTTTAGGCAAAGGAGTATCCTATGGGATTCGCAGATCTGAAAATGGGGATGCGGTTGGCACTGGTTTTCGGAATTTCTCTCCTCTTGCTTGGCATTACCGGGGCCACAGGCCTTTTAGGGGTCGGGTCCCTGTCCAAAAAAACCGCGAGCGCCCTTGAAACCGATGGTCGTTTTGCTGAATTTTCGGCAGCGGCCTATGCGTATGTTCTGGAACAAAGGCGCCATGAAAAAAATATTTTTCTCCGCATCGACTCCCCCGAGGATGTCAAAAACCAGTTTGCCCAGTGGGAAGCCCGAACCGATAAGTTAAAAAGCGCAATAACCCACCTTGAAGCCCTGGCTATCGAAATTGAGGACAAGAATACCCTGGCCTCGCTGGGCAAAGCCTACAATGGATATGTCGTCGGTTTCAAAGAAACCCACGAAAAAATCGTCTCGGGTGAGATCACCACGCCGCAGGATGGCGACAAGGATATTCTTCGCTATCGGGAAGCTGCTCGGGAAGTCAGCAGTATTTCGGAACAACTGGCCATTAAAGGGAACCAGCGATTGCAGTCACTGCAAGGCCAGGTTGACGATATGGCCTCAGGGATAAGAAAACTGGTCGCCAGCATTTTCTTTTGCGGCCTCATCTTTCTTGGAGTCGTGAGCGTTCCCATAACGCTCAGCATCACCCGCCCACTCGACCGGGTCGTGAAAATGCTCGCCGATTTGAACCGGGGAGATATCGACAGCCGCCTGAAAATGGCCAGAAAAGATGAAATCGGTCAGGTGGCCACTGCCCTTGACGCATTTGCCGACAACTTGAAAAATGAAATCATCACCGCTTTTAACAAGCTTGCCGCTGGCGACTACAGCTTTGAAGCCAAAGGATTGATCCGTGGTCCCCTGGCCAAGACGAATGCCCGATTGAATGATTTCATGTCGAGAATTCGGACTTGCAGCAACCAAATTGCCTCCGGTAGCAACCAGATTTCCGATGCCAGCCAATCGCTTTCGCAGGGAGCAACGGAATCTGCAAGTTCACTGGAAGAAATCACCAGCTCTATTACTGAAATGGCTTCTCAGACCAAACTCAATGCCGAAAATGCAACACTTGCCAACCGTGTCGCTTTTCAATCCCGGCAGGCGGCTGAAGGCGGAAATGTCCATATGGCCGGAATGATTTCAGCGATGAATGAAATCAATGCAGCCAGCCAGAATATCTCCAAGATAATCAAAACCATTGATGAGATCGCTTTTCAGACGAATCTGTTGGCTCTCAATGCAGCGGTCGAAGCGGCTCGCGCCGGGCAGCACGGCAAAGGCTTCGCAGTCGTAGCCGAAGAAGTGCGCAATCTTGCTGCGCGTAGCGCCAAAGCTGCCAGGGAAACCGCCGAATTGATAGAGGGCTCGGTTAAAAAAGCCGAAGCCGGTTCCCAGATTGCCGACAAAACAGCGGCCTCGCTCGATGAAATCGTGTCCGGGATTGGCAAAGTGACCGATCTGGTCTCGGAAATTGCGACCGCCTCCAATGAACAGGCATTGGGAATATCCCAGATCAACATTGGCTTAACCCAAATCGACCAGGTAACTCAACAGAACACGGCCAATGCCGAGGAGATCGCGGCCTCGGCTATTGAACTCTCCAGTCAGGGTGCGCAGCTTCAACAAATGCTCGCTGGATTGACTTTAAAAACGGAACGCCCATCAGGTTTCCCCACCAAGCGGATCGCGAACGAGGTCACTCAGGCCCCCATCACAAGGACCCCGCATCAATCCTCATTCGCCGATTCACCGCCACAGATTGCCTTGGATGATAATGAATTCGGTAAATACTGATCATTTTTGAGAACCAGAACTTCGCATTTACTTTTCTTCCCTGTCTTTCGGCCAGGGTCAACCCTGGCCGAAAGACAACAGAACCGAGGATCGCTTACCAAATGTCTAATTTTTTCTGCTTGCCCTTTTCCACCCACCCATTACGCGATGCCCTGTACGACGAACTGCATGCCCGTCCCTTTCACCTGGTGGCTACCCCACAGAAGCTGACCCACCTGGCCTTTCGCGCCGAAACGGCGGAAATGGACGCTGCCTTTTTGCTGCTCTGCGACCTTTGCCGGCGCTACAGCGTCAACCAGCCGGGGCCGGAAACGGTTTCCTTCCTCCAGGATTTCGGACGCTTCTCGGTCAGGTGGGAGCGCCACATGGAATTCTATTCCGTCACCTTTCTCTCGATCCACCAGGCGGACCCGGATCCGTTCAGCGATACGGTTCTGCGCCTGCTTCCCGCCGACTGGCTCAGCGCCTTGCCGGGGCGGGCCGTCGCCGCATTTCACCTGGTCGTCGAGCCGGGCAGCACGCCCTGCGATCTCGACCTGCTCAACC
>MHXM01000046.1:11772-12069 GCA_001825565.1 Desulfuromonadaceae bacterium GWC2_58_13 | reverse complement strand
AACAGGCCGTAGCGATCACCGGCGATAAAGGGGATCAGGTGGCGTCCCTGTCGGTCAAGGCGGCGGCATTTTTCCGGGAGCGAATCGAGGTCGCCGCAGAACTCACAGCTGAAGCTGGCGCCGACTTTTTGGTAAAATTCTTCCGCCTGCCTGACCAACCGGTCGAAGTCGATGTCAAACAGCACTCGGTGAATCGCTTCGAATTCGAGACCGGGGTCGTGGATGTTGACCAGTTCGACCAAGGCGTAACGAGCCGGGTGATCCATGATCGCTTCCCGGTCGGCGGATGTTTCTTTG
>MHXM01000046.1:11181-11688 GCA_001825565.1 Desulfuromonadaceae bacterium GWC2_58_13 | reverse complement strand
CGATAACGCTCGGTGAAGCGTCTGGGGTCGGCCAGCCGGCTCAAAGCGTCGGCCACTTGCCGGATGTCCGCCGGGTCGTCGACCCGCCAGCCCTTGAGATGACCGCCATTCTGCATCAGGGGAAAGTCATAGGCGACCGGCAGTTGCCGCTCGCAAAGGGGCTCAATGACGGTTTGTTCGGGATCGTCGATCAGCACCATGATGTGGGGTAGCTCGATATGGGCTTTTTCCCGCACCCTGATACGCGGCGGCAGGCGGTCGAGAATGGTTCCCTCGGTGGCGCGGATCAGGGTGGCTGTCTCTGGCCGATAGTCGTACTGTTCGAGATCGAGGGCGACCATCAGTCCCTTGCGCGACGGCACGGTTTCGGTGGCGCGGTCGACCAGGATGAATCCGGGAGTCTGGGGTTCGAGAATCCCCTCGTCGAGGTAGCGATCCATGGTGGCGTTGATGGTGCGGATCCGCTCGTCGCCGTCCGGTCCTTCAAGATGCACTTCGGGAAAGATC
>MHXM01000046.1:0-11149 GCA_001825565.1 Desulfuromonadaceae bacterium GWC2_58_13 | reverse complement strand
TCGTTCGACCTCATCCCAATACTCGGGCTGCGAAGTGTACTGGTCGCAGGCGATCACCGCCCACTTGGTCAGATCGAGGCCGGTTTTGGGGAGCAGGATGGTCGGAACCTGGAGGGCGATCTTGTCGAAATACATCGGATGCGTCCTTGAATGAAATGTGGCGGAGACAGGTGAGCCATCATTGGTAACACAGTTTGGTCCCGTTTGAAAACTGGAAAAAAGGTGAGTCGGCTGAACGGTTGAGCCGCTAAAGTGCTTTGGCGGGAACGATCTCGATTACCCTGGCCCAGCCGTCGCCGGCTTGCCAGCGCACGTCCCGGTCGAACAGCCGCAGGCCGTAAATCCTCGCGCTTTCCTGATTCTTCCGGTAGGCAGGACGGGGGTCGTAGCGCAGGATCTGCACGATCAGCGTTTGCAGACCCGGTCGGTCCGCCTCCAACTCCCGACAGCAGGCCAGGGCTGCCTCGCTGAACTCAACCCGCAACGACGGGGGCGGGGCGCTGTCGGCAAAACCACCCCGGGCATCGGGGAGGCTGTCGGCGTAGGGAAGGTAGGGCTTGATGTCGATGATCGGGGTGCCGTCGAGCAAGTCCGCCCCTTTCAGGTCCAGCAGCCATTGGCCGTTTACCTGCTCGATGCCGGCCAGTTCCACTGCCGACATCCCGATGGGATTGGGGCGGTGGGTGCCGCGCGTGGCGAAGACGCCGAGACGCTGATTGCCACCGAGCCGGGGCGGGCGCACGGTGGTGCGCTCCCGGTTGTCCGGGCAGGCGTGAAAGACGAACAGCAGCCAGAGGTGGGAGAAATTTTCCAGCCCGCGCAGGGCCTCGGCGCAGTTGTAGGGTGGCAGGAGTTCCAGCGTGGCGCGGGCGTCGGGCACCAGCCCCGGCTGGCGGGGGATGCCGAATTTTTCCTTGAAGCACGAACGGATGATGCCGACGGCGCGAAAGGTGAATTCCACGAAGACTCCCGAAGTGAAAACAGGGGCCAGGCAATAATGCCTGGCCCCTGTTTGTTTTTCGTAGGGGCGAACCCCTGTGTTCGCCCTTCTTCAAATCCGGCGAACACTCCTACAAGGGCAGCCACAGGGGGCTGCCCCTACCGGATGCCGGATTACTTTTCGCCGAGAATGCGGACCATCCGCCGCAGCGGCTCGGCGGCGCCCCACAGCAGCTGGTCGCCGCAGGTGAAGGCCGAAAGATACTGGGGCCCCATCTTCATCTTGCGGACGCGGCCGACCGGGGTCTTGAGGGTGCCGGAGACGGCGGCCGGGGTCAGTTTGGCCAGGCTGTCGGCCTTGGTGTTGGGAACCAGCTCGGCCCACTCGTTGTCGTTGGCGATCATCGCTTCGAGATCGGCGATCGGTACGTCTTTATTCAGTTTGATGGTCAGCGCCTGGCTGTGGCAGCGCATGGCGCCGACCCGGACGCAGATGCCGTCGACCGGGATCGGCTTTTCGGTGCCGAGAATCTTGTTGGTTTCGACCAGACCCTTCCATTCTTCGCGGCTCTGGCCGTCGTCGACCTCGCGGTCGATCCAGGGGAGCAGGCTGCCCGCCAGCGGAAAGCCGAACTCCTGGGTCGGCATCGAACCGTCGCGCAGGGTCGCGGTCACCTTGCGGTCGATTTCGAGGATGGCCGAGCCGGGGTCGGCCAGCAGGGTGTCGACGGTGCCGTACAAGGTGCCCATCTGCGACAGCAGCTCGCGCATATTGGGGGCGCCGGCGCCGGAGGCGGCCTGGTAGGTCATCGAGGTCATCCACTCGACCAGGTTGTTGCGGAACAGTCCGCCCAGGGCCATCAGCATCAGGCTGACCGTGCAGTTGCCGCCGATGAAATCTTTCTGGCCGTTTTTGAGCGCCTTGTCGATGACGTTGCGGTTGACCGGATCGAGGATGATGACCGCATCTTTTTCCATGCGCAGGGTCGAGGCGGCGTCGATCCAGTAGCCCTTCCAGCCGCCCTTGCGGAGCTCGGAATGGACGGCCTTGGTGTAGTCTCCGCCCTGGCAGGTCAAAATCGCGTCGAGCTTTTTCAGCTCGTTGATGTCATCGGCGCTCTTCAGGGTACCGGCGCCCATGGGCGCGGCCTGGCCCGCCTGGGAAGTAGAAAAGAAAACCGGTTCGATACCGGCGAAGTCGTTTTCTTCCTGCATGCGCTGCATCAGGACCGATCCGACCATGCCCCGCCATCCGACAATACCGACGTTCATTATGTGCTCCTTGCTGAGGTTTTTGGTAAAAGTTGCTGGAGTATAACCGAAATGCAGAAAAAAATTAAGGGGGAGAGATGGGTTTATGGAGGAAAAATACAAAAAAATATTCAGCCTTTCCCCAAGCGGTTTTCCCGGGCCGAAACAGAAAAGGGGGTTGCGCTGGCGGGTTCGCCTGTGCTAACAGTGCAAGACTTTTTCCGACGGAGTTTCAACATGGTTCACCTGACCAACATCACCCGCCAGCACGGCAATCGCGTGCTGTTCCAGAATGCCAGTTTTCAGATTCTGCCCGGCAGCCGCAGCGGCCTGGTCGGTCCCAACGGCGCCGGGAAATCGACCATTTTCCGCCTGATCACCGGCGAAGAAACGGCTGATGGCGGTGAAATAACCTGCGGCAAAAAGACCGTGATCGGTTACTTCTCCCAGGATGTCGGCGACATGGCCGGCCGCAGCGCGCTGGAGGAAGTCATGGCCGCCTCCGCCCGGACCATGCAGTTGGGCGAACAGATCCAGGCGATGGAAGCGGCCATGGGCGAGCCGATGGCGGACGACGCCCTGGCCGCCTTGCTCGAAAGATATGGTGACGCCCAGGAGGAGTTCGAGCACCGTGGCGGCTACGATCTCGAAGCCCGCGTCCAGGCCGTGCTCACCGGTCTCGGTATCGGCCCCGACCAGTACCACCGCCCGGTCGAGAGCTTCAGCGGCGGCTGGAAGATGCGCATCGCCCTGGCCAAAATCCTGTCCATCAACCCCGACGTGCTGCTGCTCGACGAACCGACCAACCATCTCGACGTCGAATCGATCATCTGGCTCGAAAACTGGTTGGCCGAGACGTACCAGGGAGCGGTGCTGATGACCAGCCACGACCGCGATTTCATGAACCGTCTGGTGACCCGCATCATCGAAGTCGGCGGCGGCACCATCACCACCTACGGCGGCAACTACGATTTCTATTTGCGCGAGCGGGAGATCCGCCGCGAGCAACTGCTCGCCAGCCACCGCCGCCAGCAGGAGATGCTGGCCAAGGAAGAAGAATTCATCGCCCGCTTCGCCGCCCGCGCCAGCCACGCCGCCCAGGTGCAGTCGCGGGTCAAGAAGATTGAAAAGATCGAGCGCATCGAGCTGCCGCCGGAGCAGAAAACCATCAAGTTCGAGTTCGCCGAGCCGCCCCGCTCAGGCGACGACGTGGTCAAGTTCGACTCCTTGGCCAAAGTCTGGTCGTTGCCGGATGGCGGCGGCAAATCGGTATTCGGCGGCGTCTCCGGGCTGATTCGCCGGGGCGAAAAGATCGCCGTGGTCGGGGTCAACGGCGCCGGCAAGTCGACCTTTCTTAAAGTGCTTTCCGGGCAGACCGAGCCGACCTCCGGCGGCGTGACCATCGGCGCCAACGTCCATCTCGGCTATTTCAGCCAGCACTCCATGGACTTGCTCGATCCCAAGCGGACCGTGTTCGAAACGGTGCAGGACGCCCTGCCGCTCGCCAACATCGGCGTTCTGCGCAATCTCTGCGCCGCCTTTTTGTTTCAGGGGGACGACGTCGACAAGCGGGTCGACAAGCTCTCCGGCGGCGAGAAGAGCCGGCTGGTGCTGGCCACCCTGCTGGGTCGGCCGCTCAACTTTCTGGTGCTCGACGAACCGACCAACCATCTGGACATCCAGTCACGCGAGATCCTTCTTGCGGCGCTGCAAGGGTTCAACGGCACCGTGGTGCTGGTCAGCCACGACCGTCACTTTCTGCGCTCCCTGGTGAACCGGGTGTTCGAGATCGACCATGGCGAGATGCGTCCCTACGAGGGGGATTACGAATACTATCTGCAAAAAAGCGGGCAGGATCACCGGATGGTGGCGGGCTGAGGCAATTCATGAATGTTCGAACCGGCAGATGGCCTTTTCATTACGGCTGGGTGATTGCCTTTTCCGGAGCCCTGACCCTGTTTGCCTGCTTCGGACTGGCTCGTTTCGCCTTCGGCATGTTGCTGCCGGCGATGCGCGCAGGGCTCGGTTTCGGCTACGACCAGATGGGATTCATCAGCACCGGGAACTTTGCCGGCTACCTCGCTTCGGTGGCTCTGGCCCCTTTTCTGTTGCGCCGGTTCAAGCCGCGCCTGTTGATTTCCCTCGGGTTGGCGCTGATTGCCATCTGTCTGCTCGGCATCTCCCGCAGCCACCAGTTCGCCGTGATCTTTGCCCTCTATGTGCTGGTGGGGGCCGGCGGCGGTTTTGCCAACATCCCGGTGATGGTGCTGGTCTCCCACTGGTTCCGCCGCGAGCGGCGAGGGCGGGCGGCCGGTCTGATGGTGGCCGGCAACGGGGTCGGCATCATCTTTTCCGGTTTTCTCATCCCGTATCTCAACCGTCTGCTCGGCGAGCAGGGCTGGCGTAGCGGCTGGCTGATTCTTGGGGCGATCTCCCTGCTGATCGCTTTGGTGGTGGCCCTGCTGCTGCGGGACGATCCGGCCGATCTGGGCCTGGAACCGGTCGGCCACGTGCGGCAGCTCGCCGAAACCGACTTGGTCCCCCACGAAGCTCCCGGCGCGGGGCGGATTCTGCTGCAACTCGGCGCCCTCTACGCCGTGTTCGGCGCCACCTACATGGTCTACGGCACCTTTATCGTCACCACCCTGGTGGAGCAGTTCGGCTTTCCCGAGGGGACCGCCGGCATGTTCTGGTCGTGGGTCGGGTTTTTCGGGAGTTTTTCCGGAATCCTGTTCGGTTCGTTGTCCGACCGGATCGGTCGCAAGGGGGGGCTGATGGCGGTTTTCGCCCTGCAGACGCTGGCTTACCTGCTGGCCGGGTCGGGACTGGGGACGCTGGTCGTGCAGGCTTCGGTGGTGCTCTACGGCCTGGGGATGTTCGCCATCCCGACCATCATGGCGGCCGCCGTCGGCGATTATCTCGGCCTGTCCCGGGCGGCCTCGGCTTTTTCCCTGATCACCTTCGGCTTCGCCATCGGCCAGACCATCGGCCCGGCCAGCGCCGGCCTGCTGGCCGAAACCACCGGCAGTTTCGCCGCGAGCTATCTGGCTTCGGCGGCGCTTACCGGGGTGGCCGTGTTGCTGGCGGCGTTGCTGCCGAAACCGCGGTAGTTTCTTTTCCGGTTCGAAAAACCTTGAAAACCGTCGGGTCCCGGCCCGACAGCCGGGTTACTTTTCTTTAAACGTAAAGAAAAGTAACCAAAAGAAACTCTCCACTGCGTGGGGCATGGCGTGCGCTGGGGTTCGGTGCTTCTATCACTGCCGGTAAATCTAACGTCGCCACTGCTTCGTCGTTAACGCTGATACGCCGTCATTCTTCCAGGCGGAGCCAACATCGGCGGTGCGAATCGGGCAATGACCGGTGCGGGCACAGGGGTTTTTCCTCAACAACGCGATTGCACCAAAGGTGGTCAACAGCACAGCGGATGACGCTTCGGCACGCGCTCATGAACGGGGAGGTGCCACGAAGTGCTGCCGGATTCATTACTGCCACTGGTGATTGGAGCACTGTGCCAAGCGACAGCAATGCCCCCGGCAGGGAGCCGTTTTTTGCTTACTTTTTGTCGGCTTGGACAAAAAGTAAGGCGTCTGGCGGGACGCGACCCGCCGGTTTTAAGGTTTTAAAGACCATTGTTCCTCCCGTTTCCCACCTTCTCCCCGAACGCCCCCGCCCACAACCCCCTGAAAAAATGCCGCGCGTTCACCCCCAGATTGCGGGTGTAGTACCCCCCCTCCTGCACGACCAGCGTATGCAGTCCCAGCGCGCCGATGCGTTTCCCCACCGCCTCGAAATCCATCCCCTTGAGCGGCCAGGTGCCGGTCGGATCGCCCTTGGCGGTATCCAGCCCCAGGCATAAAACCAGGATGCTCGGCTTGAAGGCGCGGATTTTCTGCAATGCCTTATCCAGCGTTTGCAGGTACTGCTCGATGGTAATCGTCTCCGGCAACGGGTAGTTGCGGTTGAAGCCGAGTCCAGGTCCTTCTCCTTTTTCATCCTCGAAGCCGCTGAAGTACGGGTAGGCGAAACTCGGGTGACCGTGGATCGAGACGGTCAGCACGTCGCTGCGGGAATAGAAGATCACCTGCTGGCCGTTGCCGTGGTGATAGTCGATGTCGAGCATGGCGACCCGGCCGAAGTGGCGCAGGTAGTGGGCGGCGATCGCGGCGTTGTTGTAGTAGCAGAAGCCGCCGAAGGCGCGATATTCGGCGTGGTGGCCGGGCGGGCGCACCAGGGCGTAGGACAGACGGTGCCCTTCGAGAATCCGCTCGGCGGCGGTCAGGGTGCAGTCCACTCCCCGGGTCGCCGCCAGTTGGGCATTCTGGTTGAGCGGGGTGAAGGTGTCGATACAATAGTAGCCGGCCCGCACCGCCAGTTCTTTCGGCGGCCGCGCCTGGTTACGCAACGGAAAGACGTAGGGGTAGATGGAGCGGGTTTTGCCGAGGTTGCCGCAGACTTTTTTGAAGTAGTCGACATAGGCCGGATCATGCACGGCACGGATGTGCCGTTCGGCGAATTCCTTCGGCGGCACCGGTTCGAACAGGCCCATCGGCGTCAGTTCCCTGAGGATGGCCTCGATGCGCACCGGCGCTTCCACATAACCCCGTTCCCGAATATGGTGGATGGAATGGCGGTCGTTGACCACCAGTGGAATGCGCCGCAGTTTGCCGCTGACGCTGAAGTTGGCGGCCTTGGGCGTCTTGCGCACATAACGGGGCGGGCGAAGCGGCACCGGGTCGTCGCGAAATGAGGCGACCACCATGTCGATGTACGATTTCGGGCAGAGTTGGGCATAGCGCCGTTCGAGGATGGCGCGGACGATTTTGCGGGCGGTTTCCGCAGGCAGGGGCCGGTTCCGGCCGAGATCGTCAAGGACCAGATAGGGGGGATTGTCGTCGCCGGGCTGCACCGGCGTTTCGTAGGCGGTGCCCATGATCGGGCGGGCGCCGTACTTTTCGTAGAATTTCAGCCGGGCCCGGTTCTGGGCCAGAATTGTCGGATCCCGGCACAAAGCCGGATCGTCGGGGAGACATTCAAAAAAGATCCCACAACAGTCCAGAGTCAGAGCTTCCTCCCTCAACCGCTCGTAAAGCGCCCCGCCGATGCCGCCGCCGGTGGCCGATCTGGCCGCCGAAATGTAGTCGAGGTAGGCGAAGTGCAACTCCTGATCGTGGGACAGCAGGGCAAAGCCGGTTACCATGCCGCGATTGTCTTCGGAGACGTAGAGGATCGAGCGGAAACGGTGCTTGAGCGGGCTGCGCAGCAGATCGGGAATCTTGTCGATGTCCTCTTGCTTGAGAGTCGGAAACTGCTCGCGCAATATGGTCTGGACCTGGCGCATCGCCTCCTGGTTGCGGGGAGCGACCTCGTCGAAAAATCGGCGGATGAAAAACATGTAAAACCTCGGCGAGAATGGCGGACAAGGAAGGTTCACAACGTCTGAATTGTAACGGAGAACAAGAAAAAAGACAGCGGGTTTCTCCTTTGGCCCGACTCGCCTCTTTTCATCGGCCCGGTCCTGTGGCATTATTCAATAATGTGAATATTTGCGCGCCAACGATCGACAAGGAGTCCGTCATGAACTATCAGATGATTCACAGCTGCATCCGGGTCATGAACCTGGAAAAATCGGAAAAATTCTACCAGGAGGCGTTCGGTTTCGAGATCTCCCGGCGCATGGATTTTCCCGACTACAAATTCACTCTCAGCTACCTGAAGGCCCCCGGCGGCGATTTCGAACTGGAGCTGACCTACAACCATGACCAGAAAGAGCCGTACCAGCTCGGCAACGGCTACTCGCATCTGGCCGTCGGCGTCGTCGATTTGGAAGGCTCCCATGAAAAGCATCGGGAGCAGGGTTTCGATCCCAAACCGCTCAAGGGGTTGGCCGGCGGCAAGCCGAAGTTCTATTTCGTGGCCGATCCCGACGGTTATCTGGTCGAGGTGGTGCGGGTCTGATTTGAGTTCCTCCATCGCCGTTGCCTGAAACGACGATGGGGGGCGGATCGTCTCCGACAACACCCCGTTTGCTGGGTGTTAATTTATTTTCATGTGTGGTACCCTTCTGGAATCGTTTGTGTTTGTTTCGCTGGAAGTGAAGGGTTGCCGGATGTCCAAAAGCTCGGGATTCACGCTGATCGAAGCGGTCATCGTGTTGGCATTGATAGGGATTGTTTCTGCAATTTCCGCGATTTTCCTGAATCAGTGGTTGCCCGGCTATCGGCTTAAGGCGGCCGCTTGCGACCTGTTCAACAACATGCACTATGCCAAATCTCAGGCGGTCACTGAAAACAGGGAGTGGGCCGTGGTTTTTTCGGCCGGTGCTCCGCAGCGATATGTCGTTGTTTCCAGCGGTCCGGATGGCGTTATTTCGACTCCCGGGGACAATATCGAAAGCCGTTCGGTGGTGTTGTCCAGTTACGGCAGCGGGGTCGCTTTCGGACATCAGCCGGGCGCTACCAAGGTGGACAGCGCGGCAGCAATTACCGACAATGTGGACTATGTCGACGATGAGTTGATTTTTGCCCCCAACGGCACGGCCGGCGCTACGGGGTATGTCTATATCACCGGCAATAAACCGAAAACCTATGCCGTTGGTACCTTCGCCAGCGGTCTGGTTCGCCTCAAGCAATGGGATGGCAGCGCTTGGCAGTAGTCCGCTCCGGAGACATTCGTGAAATTTCCCGATGGCGTAGGTCGGGATTTACCCTGGTCGAGCTGCTGGTGTCGATGGCGATCGTCGGCATCGTTCTGAGCGCCATTTATTCCCTCTTCATCTCCCAGAGCCGGACCGCTTCGGTGCAGGGGCAGGTGGTCAGTGTGCAGCAGAATTTGCGGGCCGCGATTTATTTCATGGAACGCGAGGTGCGCATGGCCGGCTACAATCCGACCGGGGTGGATTCGGGCGGGGCGGGCGAGGATATCGACTGCGACGGTACCGACGACCCTTCGCAGGATGACGATTCGGCTACGTTGATGACCGATGAATCGGAAGCGTTCGGCATCAAGAATGCGCAGACCAGCACCCTGACCTTCACGCAGGATCTCAACGGCAACGGCGATACCTGCGATGGCGACGAGAGCATTACCTATGCCCTCAACGGCCTGATGCTGGAGAAAAACGGTACGCCGATCGCCGAAAATATCGAAGCCATCTATTTCGAATACCTGGACGCGGCCGGCACCGTCGTCACCAGCATCGGGAGTATCCGTCAGGTGGTGATTACCGTGGTGGCCCGCACCGCCCGGCCGGATGCGGACTACAACGATACCAACGGTTATCAAAGCCAGCTCGGGACGACGGTGTTCACGGTGCCTACCGGGGCCGAAAATTATCGTCGCCGGCTGCTGTCGGTGCAGGTCGAATGCCGGAATATCGGTCTGTGAGGAGTGATGAAGGCATGAAACCGGTTCGGATGTTTGCCCGCGAAGGCGGTTTTACCCTGATCGAGATTCTCATTGCCGTGTCGATCTTCGCCATCGCCCTGCTCGGCGTCGGGGCCATGCAGACTTCGGCGGTTCGGGGCAATCACCAGGCCCAGGTGCTCAGCGCCGAAGTGCTTCAGGCCAGCTCGAAGGCCGAAGCCTTGTATGCGCTTTCCTACAGCGATGCCAACCTTGCCGACGGAACCCACACCGACAGCGATTTCTCGTGGATCGTGACCACCGTCAACAGCGGCGCCGCCAACGAATACAAAACCATTGCCCTCACCCTGACCTGGCAGTTTCGCGGGGCCGCCAAAACCTACACGATCAATCTCATCAAATCTCCGGCATGACTTTCAAGGGAGGAGGCGGTATGTCCATGCAGTTGCCTTTGCGCAATGAACGCGGCATCGCCCTGGTGGCGGCGCTGGTGATCATGGCTCTGTTAATCGTCCTGGGCACCATCGCCCTGAATTCAACGGTTAACGAACTGCGGGTGACCGGTAACGACAAAAGCAATCGGCTGGCTTTCTATGCGGCGGAGTCGGGGGTGGAATTCGCCCGGGCGCAGATTCGCAACGCTTTTGTCAATGCGTCCAACCAGGCTGTTTTCGTTGCCGGTTTCGCCGGTAGTCCGCCGGATTTCACTCCCCCAACGGGTTATGCCTTCACCATCGCCCCCGTTGCCGTCACCCCGGTCGGGTCGGGCACCGTCGCCGATCCCTACCGGTTCAGGATCCGAAGCAGCGGTGCGGCCGCCGGCAACGCAGCGGCTGCCATTGATGCCGAGTTTAATCTGGTGGTAATCAATAATCCGTTGCAATACGCCGCTTACGGCAACGATTTCGTGACCCTGCACAACGGTAGTTTCGTGGTGGCCTACGACTCTGCCACGGGGAATGCCGAGCCCGGCGAGGCGGATGTCTTCAGCGAGGGGGCGGTGACGCTCAAGGCCGGTGCGACCGTCGACGGCACGGTGACCTCCAACGGAACCGGAGTCAGCGACGACCCCCTCGGGCTGCTGACCCCGGGAGGGGGT
Source organism: Desulfuromonadaceae bacterium GWC2_58_13 (assembly GCA_001825565.1). GTDB lineage: Bacteria > Desulfobacterota > Desulfuromonadia > Desulfuromonadales > Trichloromonadaceae > Trichloromonas. The sequence goes on along the minus strand of MHXM01000046.1, from coordinate 498 downwards.
CTGGATTCGGACTTCACCGCAGCGACGACAACCAATGACAACGCCACGCCCGCCCTCAGTCCATACCTTTCGGGGACCGACTTAACTGTTTCGGTTGCCACTACGATATCGCTGCCGCCGGGGGATTATTATTTTACCAGTATCACCCTCAACAAAGCCGTCACGATCGAAATCGATACCAGCGGCGGTGCAGGCGAGGTCAACATTTATCTGGATGGCCCCTTGACAGCCAAGAAGGATGTCAATATCAATATTGCCGGAGTTCCCACCGATTTCAGCATTTATTCCAGGTCGGACGATCCCATCAATTTTAATAATGCGGCTAATATTAATGGTCTGATCTATGCGCCCGCCGCCGATATCACAGTTAAACATGCAGCCAATATCAACGGAGCGGTGTATGGCGACTCGATCGACTTCAAAAGCAGCTCCTGGTTGAATTAACGGAGCGGTGTATGGCGACTCGATCGACTTCAAAAGCAGCTCCTGGTTGAATTA
>MHXM01000045.1:838-6844 GCA_001825565.1 Desulfuromonadaceae bacterium GWC2_58_13 | reverse complement strand
GTGGGCGGGCACTGGTATCGCTGGCCGGCGGCGGTCACCGTCGAAAGGACGGTTGTCAGCAGCAAAAGGGGGAAAAACAGGGATTTCATAACTTGCAGTATAACGCATTATTATTTCGGTTGGTCCCGTTCAGGGGATCACTTTACCAGCACCGTCCACAGCACGCCGGCGGCGATGGCCGAGCCGATAACCCCGGCCACGTTGGGGGCCATGGCGTGCATCAGCAGGTAGTTGGTGGGGTCCTCCCGTTGGCCGACGGTATGCACCACCCGGGCCGAGTCGGGAACGGCGGAGACTCCGGCGGCGCCGATCAGCGGATTGATCTTCTCCTTGAGGAACAGGTTCATGAACTTGGCGAAGAGGATGCCGCCGGCGGTGGCGATGCAGAAGGAGAGGGCGCCGAGGCCGAAGATCAGCATCGACTGGGAGGTCAGGAAGTGATCGGCGCTGGTGCTGGCGCCGACGGAGAAGCCGAGCAGGATGGTGACGATGTCGATCATGGCGTTGCGGGCGGTGTTGGCCAAACGGTCGGTGACCAGACTTTCCTTAAGCAGATTGCCGAAAAAAAGCATGCCGATCAGCACCATCGAGCCGGGGGCGATCAGGGCGCAGATCAGAAAACCGGCGATGGGAAAGATCACCCGTTCCCGCCGACTGACCTGGCGCGGTGCTTTCATGTGGATCAATCGCTCTTCGCGAGTGGTCAGCAGCATCATGATCGGCGGTTGGATCACCGGCACCAGCGCCATGTACGAGTAGGCGGCGATGGCAATCGGTCCGAGCAGGTGAGGAGCGAGCTTGGAGGCGAGGAAAATCGCCGTCGGCCCGTCGGCGCCGCCGATGATGCCGATGGCGCCGGCTTCTTCGGGGGTGAAGCCGAGAAAGAGGGCGCCGATCAGGGTCAGAAAGATGCCGACCTGAGCCGCCGCTCCGAGCAGAATCAGCTTGGGGTTGGAGAGCATGGTGGAAAAGTCGGTCATGGCGCCGATGCCGAGAAAAATCAGCGGTGGAAAGATCCCCTGGCTGACCCCGTAGTAGATATAACTGAGGACGCTTCCCTCGTCGTAAACCCCGATGGCCATTCCCGCCACCAGCGGAATGTTGCCGACCACCACGCCGAAACCGATCGGCACCAGCAGCAGCGGCTCATAATCCTTGACGATGGCCAGGGTGATGAAAACCACGCCGATAACGATCATCATGGCGTTGCCCCAGGTCATCGAGGCGAAGCCGGTACCGGCCAGAAACTGTGCAAACATGTCCATGGTGTTGACTCCGTGGTAATCTCGGAAAGCGGATGGCTCAGGCGTCGGTCTTGCGCCGGTTCTTGAGCGCGGCGGCGGGAGCGATGGTCATCAGCTCCTGCCCTTGGTTCACCGTATCGCCGGCGCTGACCTGAATGGTGCTGACCGTGCCGTCGAGCTGGGCGTTGATCTCGTTCTCCATCTTCATCGCCTCCATCTTGAACAACGGCTGCCCGGCCTGCACCTTGTCGCCGACCTTGACGAAGACCGCCATGATGGAGCCGGGGATCGGTGCCCGCACGCTGCCGGCTTCGGCCGGCGCGCCCTGGACCGGGGCGCCGACCGGCACCGTGGAGGAGACGCTGCGTAGCGGCGGCGCCTCGCTGTCGGCCGGCAGGGCTTCGGTGATGCTGCCGATGCTGACCCGGTAGTTTTTGCCGTTCACTTCCAGCTCCGCCTCCTCGGCGGAGAGATCCAACACCCGTACCGAATAGGGTTTGTCGTTGATTTTCAGATCGTACTTACGCATGGGTGCTCCTTTGCGACAGGCTTCGCATCTTGCCCGCGGATGCCCAGATCGCCCCCTGTCCCGGGCGACGGGAAATAGTGATTTTCTGGCTTTCTCCGGTCAGCCGTTCCAGCTCCAGATGAACCACCAGGCCGATGGCCGTCATGATTTCATTCTCTTGCGCCGGTTCCTCCCCCGCCTCGGATGCCAGCGGCGCCGGTTGCCGGTTTTTATGGGTCGTCAGACGGTCGTACAGCTTCAGCAGGTTGGGAAGCTGGCCGATAAACAGGCTGATCGCCACCAACCCAGAGAAGACGATCGTCATGCCGATGATGGTAATGGCGAGGCCGCGGCCATTCATCACGTTCTGCAAACCTACATGGATCATGATGACTCTCTCTCACAGGGGAATGTTGCCGTGTTTTTTCACCGGCAGGGCGTCCTGCTTGTTTTCCAGCATGGTCAGCGCCTTGATGATGCGGAAGCGGGTCCGGTAGGGCAGGATGATGTCGTCGACGTAGCCCCGTTGCGCCGCCACGTAGGGATTGGCGAAGGTATCGGCATACTGCTGTTCCTTTTCGGCCAGGAGCTGGGCCGCCTGCTCCGGATGTTTTTTCAGCTCTTTGGCGTAAAGGATTTCCGAGGCTCCCTTCGGTCCCATCACGGCGATCTCGGCCGAGGGCCAGGCGTAGTTGATGTCCCCTTTGAGATGCTTGGAGCTCATCACGCAGTAGGCGCCGCCGTAGGCCTTGCGGATGGTCACCGTCACCTTGGGGACGGTCGCCTCGGCATAGGCGTAGAGGAGCTTGGCGCCGTTGCGGATGATGCCGCCGTATTCCTGCATCGTTCCCGGCAGAAACCCCGGCACGTCGACCAGAGTCACCAGCGGGATGTTGAAGGCGTCGCAGAAGCGGACGAAGCGTGCACCCTTGATGGAGGAATGATTGTCGAGCACTCCGGCCAGGCATTTCGGCTGGTTGGCCACCACGCCCACCGACTGCCCGCTGAAGCGGGCGAAGCCGACCACCAGATTGGGGGCGAACTCGGGCTGGATTTCGAGAAACCGCCCGTCGTCGATGATGTTGAGGATGATGTCCTTCATGTCGTAGGGCTGATTCGGGTTCTCCGGCAGCACCCGGCTCAGAAAGTCGATCTCCCGGTCCGGCGGGTCGTCGGTCTCCACCCGTGGCGGCGTTTCCATGTTGTTTTGCGGCACGAAAGAAAAAAGCTCGCGTAGATGGGCGATGGCGTCTTCCTCGCTGTCGGCGGCCAGGTGGGCTACGCCGCTTTTGCCGGTGTGAACATCGGCGCCGCCGAGGGTTTCTTCGTCCACGTCCTCGTGGGTCACCGCTTTGACAACTTTGGGTCCGGTCAAGAACATGTAGCTGTTGCCCCGGACCATCACCGTGAAGTCGGTCAGGGCCGGGGAATAAACCGCGCCGCCGGCGCAGGGGCCGAAAATGCCCGACAGCTGTGGGATCACTCCGGAGGAGCGGACGTTGCGCAGAAAGATTTCCGAATAGCCGGCCAGGCTCTCGATTCCTTCCTGGATGCGGGCCCCGCCCGAATCGTTGAGGCCGATCACCGGCGCTCCGTTCTGCACCGCCATGTCCATGACCTTGCAGATTTTTTCGGCGAAGGTCTCCGACAGCGAACCGCCCAGCACGGTGAAGTCCTGGGAGAAGACGTAGACCAGCCGGCCGTCGATGGTGCCGTAGCCGGTCACCACGCCGTCGCCGGGAATCTGCGCCTTCTCCATGTCAAAATGGTGACAACGATGGGTCTTGAACATGTCAAATTCTTCAAAGCTGCCCTCGTCGAGCAGCATGTCCAGCCGCTCGCGGGCTGTGTGCCGGCCTTTCTGGTGATGCTTCTTGATCTTGTCGACTCCGCCCCCCTGCATGGCATGTTGGCGCATCTCTAGAAGATGATTTATTTTTTCTTCCATCGTTCCGGCCATAACGAACATCCTTTGGGTGAGTGCTGAAACGGCTGACGCGGGTCAGCCGTTGTAATAGATCTGATAGAGGGTTTCGTGGCCGAGAATCCGGTCCACCTGTCCCTGCAACTCGATGCGCTTTTCGTTGCGCAGCCACTGGTTCCAGTTCTCCAGCGATTTCCAGGTACTGATTACCACATGCTCCTGGGGATCGTCGTAATTGATCAACGTCTCGCCGGAGATGTAGCCGACCTGGGCATTGGCCACCGCCCGCATTTGCAGCAGCAGCGGCCGGATCTCGTTTTCCAGCTCCTTGGGAACACGTCTGACGATGATAATCTTTACGGACATGGGCGCCTCCGGGCTCGTTTAGAAATATGATAATAATACCCTTATTTTGGACAAATTAGGCGACAGCAATGTTTGTGCCGTCTCAGGGGGAAGATTATTTCGTTCCGGCCGCTTGCGACCATTGGGCCGACATCCGGACCGTTTCAGCGCACCACCACGCCGAATTCGACCCGGTTGCCCGAAGTCCCTTTCTCCTTCGGTCCCTTGGAGAGATCGGGGCGCACCAGAAATAGCCGATCCGCTGCCAGTCCCTGCTCCTGGGTCAGGTAATTGACGACCGCCGTCGCGCGCGCCCCGGCCAAACCGGCAAGTTGTTCGGGGCCGACCGCGGTGTTGGCCAGAATCAGCTTTTCCATTTCCTCCGTCGGCAGACTCTTGTCGAGGCCCAGGAAATTTTGCGGTTTGGGGAAATCCTCGCGCTCGTAGACCTTTTCCAGATAGCGCTCGACCTCCTGCGGCGCAACCTCCACATCGGCCGCCGTCTGCCCAGGGGGATTCTCCCTTTTCGCCACCAGGTCGAGGAACTTCTCTTGCCGCAGTTTCTGCATCAGCTGGACTCGCCGGTACCCTTCCGGATCTCCTTCCGGATCGGCAAAGCCGGTAATCTCCAGTTGCAGACCGGGCCGTTCCTTAAGTGCTTCAGCCAGCTTGCCCAGCTTGTCGCGCTCGGCTGGCAGCAACTCGGCACTGCCGAAAGGGAACACCACCGCTGTGAAATCCTCGCCGCCGCCGAAGGCCGCTTGCAGTAACGACAGGGGCGATGCCGCGGCTTTGACCAGCAGGTTCCTGAGCACGGTAACGATCACCGACCAGACGCTGAACTGGGGATCGTCGGTCCGTCCCGACACCGGAATGTCGAGACGAATCGCCCCGTTGCGATCCTTAAGCAGAGCCACCGCCAGCTTCACCGGCAGGTTGACCGCCTGGTCGCTTTCGACGACCTCGCCAAAGGTGAACTGGTCGAGCAGGACGCGGTTCCGTGCTTGCAGCGTATTGTTTTCGATGTGGTACTCAAGATCGAGGAACAGCTTCCCTTTTGCCACCGTGTAGCCGAGATAGGTTCCGGAGTAGGGAGTGGTCGACGACAGTTCGATATCCTTGAAACTGATCTTGATGTCAGCGAACAACGGCTTTGCGAGGGGACTGAGCACTCCGCTGATCTGCAGCGGAGAGAGGTTTTCCAGGTGCCCGCGCAGATCGACCTCGGCGGGCTCGACGGCACGGGAAGAGATCCGTCCGACCCGGCCGCCCAGCTGGTACATGGTTGTGGCGAAGGGCGGCTGCAAGTGGCGGTCGGCAAAAGCCACCGTCCCGCCCTGCAAGGTGATGGCGTCGATGGAAATATCCGGTCCGGGGCCGGCAGCAACCGGCGGTTCGGTGGGGATCGGCTTTACGTCCTCTTCGCTGGTGGCGACAATCTCCAGCAGGTTGAGGCGCGCCTGCTTGTCGATCACCACCCGGGCGGCATAATCGCCGAGGGCGATACCGTCGATGTGCAGGGCAAAGGGACTCAGCTCGCCGCGGATGCCGTCGAGTTGCAGGCTTCCCCAGCGCAGCAGTTCTTCCCGGTGTTCGGTATCGAGGCAATTGAAATTGTGGATGCCCAGGCTTCCGGAGAAGGTTCCTTCCAGCCCGGTGTCGGCGGGATTCAACTGAATCTTCAGGTCGCTGTCAAGGGCGCCGTCGGCCAGCACCAGCCGCACCGATTCGGGAATATAGGGGGCAAGATCGGCCAGGGCAATGCGCTTGAGATGGCTGTCGAGGGTCAGCTTGCCGGTGGCTGCGACAACATTGCCCGAAAGGGCCAGCCGCCCATCCCGTCCGTAGCCGGCCTGCAGCCGGAATGGACTTTCCACCGGCTCGGGACCAGCGAGATTCTGCAGGGACAGCTCGATGTCGCTGAGAAGATGGCGAACCGGTTTTTTGGGAACCTGGTCGGTAAAGGTTACTTGCAGCCCCTCGGC
>MHXM01000045.1:309-451 GCA_001825565.1 Desulfuromonadaceae bacterium GWC2_58_13 | reverse complement strand
ATGGATACGGTATTCCTGTTCAAGGTAATATTGGATTTTTTCTCCACAACAATCCATCTCTCGTTCTCGAATGGCCCATACATACCGCTTCAGGATGGGATCAATCCGACGACCAACACGCGGCCCTTTCTTGGCGTTTTGG
>MHXM01000045.1:0-147 GCA_001825565.1 Desulfuromonadaceae bacterium GWC2_58_13 | reverse complement strand
ATAGTCTATATGGTCATGCCGGATATTTACGGAGAATTATGCGCACTCTTGTACTGTCTCCGTTGTTCTGCTATACTTCCTTTACCACGTCAAACGTGGGAGAGACCAAGGAAAGGTTTCGAAGATATATGGCAGTCAAGAAGATCA
>MHXM01000044.1:7114-12725 GCA_001825565.1 Desulfuromonadaceae bacterium GWC2_58_13 | reverse complement strand
CTTGCTGAGCTCCGCCAAGGAGAAAAATCGCCTGGCGCCGATGGCCGAGATCGACAGGCGGACCAACGGGTTCAAGCGCCGGGCCGAGAGTCTGCGCAAGGCACCGGAAGCACTCAAGGATCTGGTGATGCAAGCCCGCCATGGCGGCATCACCGCCGATTACTTGCTCTTCGACAGTTGGTTCGCCTTCCCGGCAACGATCCTCGGGCTGCTCAAACAAAAGCAGCAGGTCATCTGCATGCTCAAGGCGATGAAGACCATCACCTACGGCTATCAGGGGTTCGATCTCACCCTCGGCGATCTGTACAAGAGCGTCCGCAAGCGCGGCGGCCGGGCGAAGATTCTGGCCTCCGCTCTCGTTGAGCTGGGCACGGACGACAAGGGAAAACCGGTCATGGCCAAGATCGTCTTCGTCCGAAATCGCAGTACCAGAAAGTGGCTGGCGCTGCTGTCCACCGATGTCAACCTTTCCGATGAAGAGATCGTCAAGCTCTACAAGCGGCGCTGGGACATCGAGGTGTTTTTCAAAATCATCAACAGCTATCCGCGGTTGGCCAAGGAATTTCAGAGTCGCGGCTATGATGCGCTGGTCGCCCACACGACGATTGTTTTCGCCAGTTATATCATGCTGGAGTTCAAGGACGGCCCGGCCATTATGCAGAGATGGCTCGACCGCCGATCAGGCAGGTCGCCTGGAGCGGGCTGTGGGCCGGCGGTAGCCAGAGCCAGCTCAGCAGCAGGCTTTTTCCATAACCGGTCATTGGCGGGTATCCCCTCGTCTGACGGTCACTCCACCGTCAGAAGACCGGTCTCATCGAGGCGAATCGACTGGATCCCCGTGCGCGGCACGACCGCCATGGCCATCGCGGCTTTTTCCTCGACCGGCAGGGCCGACAGGGTCTCCATGGCGAGGATTTCGACGGCCCCGCCGGCAAGGGTCACTTTGGCGATCCGGGTACGGTTATAGAAAGTGACATTGCGGCTGAAGAGCACCAGGTTCTTGCTGAAGTCGATGACGGGCACCGCTTCCTCTGGCCGGAAGCCCTGCCAGACGCTGGCGAAAGCGGCCGCATCGCCGATGTAGCCGACCCGGTTCTGCTGCTGGCCAGCCGGCAGTCTGCCGAGAGCCGCGACCGGATAGTCGCCGCTCCAGGATTCGAGGAGGGTCAGATCCTGCGGTTGACTGTTCGCCGCGCCAAGATGTTCAAGCATAATGCGCCGCACTTCCTCGATAGTGAACGGGTGTTCCTGGCAGGAGTGCCCGGAGCGAACGATGAATTCCGACTGCATGCCGTCCAGGTGGGCGCTGGTGTAGGCGACAACGCCGTCGTCGCCTGCCGGGGGCTCATCATCCCCCTTGATGGCAATGATCGAATGACCGGTCACCCCGGCAGCCAGCGGCGTTTCCGCCAGGACGTGCAAAACCGGGTTGTCCGGTGACATGCCGTCGATGCTGGTGGGGACCTTGCCAGTGCCGATCATTCTTTTCACGTCATCAGTGAAGTAGTCTTGGATGGACAAAGTGGTCTGGACAATTCTGGCCGGCAGGGTGACCAGTTTTTTGATCAGGGTCCGAACGTACTGCTTACTGAGGATGCTGCCGCGATGAGGAGTGGAGATAAAGACCACTCGCTTGACCCCACCGACCGGCTCAATCTCCAGCAGCCGGCGGACTGTGGCCTCCTTCTCCTCCGGCAAACCCAGACTGGCAAAATCTTTGCCGGTCAGGGCGCGCACCAGGCTGTCACCGGTCGCAACGGCGGTCATCTTGGTGAGCAGCCCCCCCTGGCTGTGGCCGATAACCACCATCTGCCGGAGTGCCGGATCCTGCCCGGCCGGATCGAGCTGGGCGATTTTCTCGCCCAGGGCATCGCGCAGATCGGCCGCCGACAACACGATCGGCGCGCTGCTGTTGTACATGAAGTACCAGAACTGGAACTTCCGCCGCAGGAGGGGGTCGGCGCGCAGCGTGTTGAGCATTTCCAGCCACCAGGCCGGGTTGCTGAAGGTGCCATGCACGAACACCACCGGAATCCGCCCCGGCTGGTAGGGCTGGTTCAGATACAGACCGTTGGGAACCGACTGGAATTCTTTGCCCAAAAAAGAACCCAGGCCAAAATCCCAGATTTTCGAGGTCTCGAGCACAAAGGCGGTCGGGGTCGTGGTGTCGGTTTCAAGGGGTGGGTGGCGCCCCTCGACTTCGAGCAGATTCTCATCGTAGGCCGAGTAGAGCTCCAGCGAGGCGGTCGCCTTCCCTTGCGCCAACAGCTCCAGGTTGCCGTTGATGCGCAGGAATGCGGTGGCCGGTACGGCCTGGACAAAGGGTGCCTCCGCTGTGATTTTTTTGACCCCGATCAGGGGGCTGCCGACGCCCTTGCTGCGATTGCGGATCGATACCCCGCGGACGACGTACCTGTCGGCCGCTTCGAAGTGCGAGAAATTCTCGAGCGGCCAGGGGAATTTCCCCGTATCCAGCGTGATGGCAAGGCTGCCGGCCGCCAGGTTGCGAACGCCGTCGGCAAGCTCGAGGGTGCCGGCATCTCCGGTCGCCAGCCCCCGCCACAGGGCGAAATTGTACAGATCGGTGGCCGTGCGAGCCCGCGTATCGAAGGGGTTGGGCGGGGGTTCGCTCCGAACATCGAGGATAAACAGGTAGGCATAAGTCGCTGTGCTAAGAAAATAATCCGGCGCCAGCTTGCGGTCGGCCGGTTCCACTCTCTTGTCCAGTTTCTCACCATAGAGGTAGCAGAGTTCCGCCAGGGCGTAGAGGAGATCTCGCCGATCATCGTGCAACGCCCGCTGGTGCAGCGCAACGATCACACCGGCCGGGTCGCGTTCGAACTCCCGCGTCAGGTTGAAGCGTTGCAGCACGATATCGGTGGCATTGCTGGCACGTCCCTCGGTGAGGGGATTGATCATGGATGCCCGGTACGCCTCGCGGGGTGAAACCTGGCGGACGCCGATGGGCGTGGCGCAGCCGGCCAGCAGGATGACGGCCAGCAGCAGCCAGGAAACATGGGGGAGGGGACATCTCGTTGGCATGGTCAGGGCTCCATTCCGGGCAAACCCACGCGGATCAGGCGCGAGAAGTCATCGGCTTGGTCGGCGGCTTTGGCCCGCCGGTTGATGAGACTTTTCCGCTTCAGATCGGCAAAGGGCAGGCTCCGGTCGAGCTTGCCCCGTTCGTAGAGCATCTCGTCGAGATAGCCGTTGGCAATCAGCCGCCAGTCGAAGCGCGCGTCGGGGTTAAACGGCGTGGTGTGGCGCAGGATGCTGGTGGTGCAGTTGGTGAGCATGGCCCGGTACCACTCGGGATTCTCCCTGAGGCTGTTCACCTCGCGCAGGTAGTCGAGCAGCACCTTGCGGGCGAAGTCTGTCGGCACCTTGAGCCGGTAGAGATAGACATCCTCGCCGCTGCGGTAGTTGCTGCGCAGCCGCACCACGTCCTGCTCGTCGGCCACCACGTAGGTCAGCTCGAACTGCTTGAAGAACCCCTTGACCGCCGAGTATTCCTCCCCCACCTCCTTGCGGGTTTCGATGGAGAAACAGAGGAACCCGCCATCTTCAAACCCGAAACTCAGCATGGTGTGGGCGATGCTGGGCGAGCCCCAGTAGACCAGGAACAGATCGACACTCTGTAAACCGCGCAGATCGAAGCGCCGATCATAGTGGCGCACCCTGTAGTCGGTCTCGCTGCGGTAATCGAGGTTGCGGATATGGTGCACCGTGACCAGGTCACCCTGGATCTCGGCCCAGGGGAGCACCGCCACGTCCGGCTGCCAGTTGCGGTCGTTGGAGGGGGGGATCAGCAGCCACCAGGCAGCGAAAACCAGCGCGAACAGCACCAGGAAGGCACCCCATGCGCGGGGCTTCTTCTTCCGCAGGCCGGAGAGAATAAGGACGAGGGCTGCCAATGCGAAGAGCCCCGCGGCCATCATCCGCAATGAATCCGGTAATGGCGAGAAATAGATGGCCAGCGCCCCCATACAGGCGATAAGGACAAGGGCGACAAAGGCCATTGTCAGCCCGAAAATCCTGATGCTTTTTCCCATCTGACGCCCTTGGAATCAGAATCATGGGGCAGGAATTTTGGTTCCTGCCCCATGACTGTTGATTAACAGATCATCACTTACGCGCCTCATCCAACCGTTGCCGGAAGCGTTGGGCCCAGAGGTCGAAAGCCTCCTTGGTATCGGACCACTTGCCGCGGAAAACCATCTTGCCTCCCTGCCGGCGATCGACCGCCGCCGCCAGCCGCTCGCCGGTCATTGCATCGAGCACTTCGAATTCCGAGGCGGCTTCGCCGGTGCCGAGGTTGTCGTCGGTGGCAAGCTTGACCGCCAGGGAGGCGGCGATCCCGGGAGGCGTGATCGACGACAAGGTATTTGCCACCGGCTTGGACGGTTTGACATCGGTAATGGCCGCCCGCACCCTCAGCACCCCCGGTCCGGGGCGGTCGACGATTTCGTACCCGTCCTTGACTGCCTCAAAGAGGGCATTCTGGTAGTAATCTGTCAGTTCCTTGTAGATGGCCGGATCGATGGCGCGATACTCGGCGTTGTTGCTGACCATCACCACGACCCGCTCGAACATCAGCTTGTTGTACGGCTTGAAATTGACCCCCGGCTTGATGTAAACCAGCGCCGCGCGGTCTTCGCCACCTTCGCGCAGCTGACTGTAATCGCTGAGAAATCCTGTTTTCTGAACGTTATCCATCCGACCGGACATACAGCCGCCAAGCAGCATGACCGTGACCAACAGCAACCCGATCCCGCACCATTGCTTTTTCATAATTTTTTCCTTTCCAGGGGTGTCCGGCAGGAGCCGGATCGTTATTGACGTGCGCCTCATTTGGCTATCTGCAATTTTCCTTTCTCATGCACACAGAAAGCGGGCCAGTTCGTATTCGAAGGGAGAGCCGGTTTTGAGAAGCAACCCCTCTCCTGATGACGAAGCTATTTCTTGAATCCGGCATCCTTGATGCCAGGCAAAACGGCCGCGCCGGCGGCATTCCAGGCATCCAGCCCTCCAGTTAAAAACCCGGGGGCGGGCTGCCGACCACATAGACAACGGTGTTGCTCTGGTAGCCGCGGGTGTACCAGGTTCCGCCACAGTGGTAATAGGACACGCCGTTGACGATCACGGTGGTACTGGTACAGGGAAGCGTCGTGATGTAGGTCGTCTGCGACGACGCTGCGGCAGCGGCCCCGGCGGTCGCGCCGACGGCGGCCCCGACGACAAAGGCGGCGGCGACATCGCCATCGCCATGCCAATGATCATCCCAACCACCGTGATATTCGTCTTCCGCAAAGTCCTGCCAGTCTTCGCGGTTCTGGTTCTGGTGCTGCTGCCAGTCCTCGCGGGAGTCCTCGGCGTAGTCCTGCCGGTTCCCCTGCTGTTCGCCGGCGGCGTCCTGCCGCTGAGTCTGTCTCTGCGAAGCGCTTTCCTGCTGGCTTTGTTTCTGCTCACCGACGGCATCCTGCCGCTGGGTTTGCTGTTGTGAGATACTTTGCTGGCGGCTGTCTTGCTGGGCCGTGCGCTGGGCGGCTCCCGCCTGACTGGTCGCCGGCTGAGCGGTCCTTTGAGCCGTTCCAGGCTGACGAGTCGTTGC
>MHXM01000044.1:0-6993 GCA_001825565.1 Desulfuromonadaceae bacterium GWC2_58_13 | reverse complement strand
GCCGCGCCCGCCGCCGCGGGCCTCGGCCAAGCCGGTGAGAGTGATGCCAAAAAGAAACATCGTTCCGACGAAAAGTGCGGCCACTGGAGATCTGAGAGTCATTGCTCGGCTCCTTTCCGAGGGAGGATGGAACCCATTTGCCGAACGGGAGCAAGAAATGGAATCTGTTCCGCGCCGGCCGGCGCAGTGAAAGAAAAACTGGCGTCATCGACCGAAGGCGACATGTTCCAATCGGCGAAGTCGGCCCGGAACTGGGGCTGATTCGGCGCATTTTTATAGGTGAGAACGACCCTCCTCGGCAGCGGCTGCTCCCCCTGGGCAATCCAGACCTGCATATCGACTTCCGTCGAGCGGACGGCGAGGTGGTCGGTTGGGACATCGAACAGGTGGTTTTCCTCCACGTAATGGGCCGCCACCAGTTGCTTTTCCAAATCCTGCGGGAAATTGGCAAGGAACATCCGGGCCAGAGGCAAGGTCATCTGCAGATCCCTGACCAGATAGACCACGGCGTCATCGACCGTTCCGGGTTTTGCCACGCGGGCATAGACGTTGTCATTAGCCTTGAAGGCGGTGATCCCCTGGCCGTCAAAGACGACCAGGCCCCGGTCGCCATCGCTGCGTTCGACATCGACGCGGAGCCGGTCGGGGCGTTGCAGCAGAACCTGGCGCCGCTCGCCGAATTCGATCCGTTGGCCATCCGCCTGAATCGCGTCGTAACCGCTACGGACGGTTACACTGAACGCTGGCGCCTTGGACAGAAAGTCGGCCATGTGCAGAAGAATTGTCCGGGCTTCCGCATCCTGCTCCGCAACGACTGTCGCCGGAGCTTCATCCTCGGCCGGGGCCGGAACGACGCCCCCAAGAACCATCCCCAGCGTCACGACCATGATCCACAGCATCGATTTACACCTGAGCTGCCATATCTCTTCCATTTTGATCCTCCTTTTCAGTAATTCCGACCGCGAAGTAGCGGCACCTCCGGGGTTTTTCCTCGCGCGAACGAATCACCCCGCCTTATCGGTCCGGAGTGATCCTGGTGATTTTCGATCCCTGCAGGCCGATGCCGGCCATCAGCCCCTTCTGCCCGAAGATGAAAGCATAGATATCATCCTTGGCGGTCGATGTTGACAGGTTGCGGGCGACACCTTCATCCACCACCACCAGGCTCGGTCCGACCCCGACCTCCCAGCCGCCGCTCTTGTCCAGGTAGGCCAGGGCATCCTCGGTCATCAGGAACATGGCGTAGCCGAAGCTCTGCGCCCCGGCCTGGAGTCCATAGGATGCAGCCACCGTGTTGTAATAGCCGGTGGTCTTGCCGTTGACTCGCAGTGCCCCCTGTCCGTACTGCGCACCGACCATCAGGCCGGCCTTGATCACATCCGGGAAGACCAGAATTCCCTTGGCAATCGTCGAGAGTTCCTTGGCGACCGGCGAGGCGGCATAGAGCTTTTCAAGGGCGAGATCGACCCCCTTGTCGATTTCGCCGGCGGTTGCCGAGTAAGCCTGCGACGGGCAGGTCAGGAAGATGCCGCCCAGCAAAACCGTGAGCATGACAACCAACGGATGATTTCGACGCATGATGCTCTCCTTTTCTCGCTAGGCCGGGGGATGCCGGACCGTTGGCGGCGCAACGTTTCAGAAGCGCCATTCGGCGTTGAGCGTCACGAAATGGATCGCCGTGCTTTCATAGGTGCCCGAAACCCGCCCGGCCAGCGGGCCGCGCTCCACGTCCATGTCCAGGTCGCCGGCCCAGACCAGTTCATAGGCCGCGCCGAAGGTCAGGTCACGGGACCAGCTGTAGCGACCGCCCAAGGCAAAGCGCCAGCTCTCGCCCACCGGCAGGGTCGGGCCGAGGTCTTCTTCGTCGATCATGGCGCTGTCGTAGGCGATGCCGGCGGTCAGCAGCCAGGGCTCGGCAACCCGGTACTGGGCGCCGAGAGCGGCGTGCCAGGTATCGTGGTAGTCGAGGTCGGTGGTGAGGTCGACACGGGTGTTGCTGATCGAAACTTCGACCTTGCCGAACTCCGACCAGTCCTGCCAGCCGAGGTTGGCCAGCAGGGCCAGCCGGTCGTTCAACTCGTGGTAAACACTGAACATGACCGCCTGGGGCATGGTCACGCCGAGGTCGACGGTCCGGCTGCCGAGGCCCAGAATTGCGGTCAATGTCGGCCCGAACCCGCTGACATCGGCCCGGTCGGAGAAATCAAGGTCCGCCTCGGAAAGATAGGTCAGGCCGAAGCGGGTGCCCGACGCCGGCGCGTAGAGCACGCCGAGGTTCAGCTGCACGGCCCAGTCATCGTCTTCGAGCTTGATTTCACCATCGGGCAGGGCATCGAGGCTGCGGTTGACCGCCAGTTTTTCCTCGAGTATGCCGTAGAGCACCGCCACCCCGGCTCCGACCGAGAGCTGGTCATTGACCTGCCAGGCGATGGCCGGCTGGATGGCGGCCGCCTGCAGGGTCGTGTCCTGCACGTAGTAACGGCCGGCCCAGTCGTCCTGATAGTCGAGGGCCAGGCCGAAGTAGCCGGTCATGGCCAGGCCAAGGGCCAGCCTGTCGTTGACCGGGTGAACGTAGAACAGCCCGCCGGCCGGCAGCCAGCCGTTGCTGTCGCCGTCATTGCCCGCCTCCGTGCTGTTACTGTCGGTGGAAAAGTCGATGTTAAGGTACATCGGCTGGGCACCGAGCAGCAGCGACGGGCGCTCCAGGCGGGTCATCCCGGCCGGATTGGTAAAGGCGGTGCCGGCATCCTCGGCCCGGGCGGCGTAACCGGCGGCGGCCAGGCCGACGTCGGGGCTGCCGATTTCGTAAAGGTAGAGACCGCCGGCCTCGGCGGTCGCAATGGTCAGCACCAGTCCCAGCAGGATCAACGTTCCCGAACGCCACATTTTCATCATCACGACTCCTGTTTTGAATGTCGGTTGTGACGGCATGGCCATACCGACCCCGTATTCTTGACCCGATGTGGTCAGACCGGCCGCCTGTCGGTCGCGGCCCCCGCCTCTTCCTGATCCGCGACGCGGATCACCAGCGGACCCTTGACCGCTTTCATCACCTCGGAAACCGGCACACCGTGCTCCAGCAGGGTGGTCATCGCTCGCAGGTACTTGCGGATATGTCGGAAGAACTTTTTGTAGCCGGCGCACAGGTAGTGCAGTCCCGGCTCGCCGTAATGGCTCTGGGCGAAGCGGTGCTTGGGGCAGCCGCCCTGGCAGGCCGCCAGCACCTCGCACTCCCGGCACCAGCGCGGCAGGGCGTTTTCCTTGTCGACACCGAAACCGCTCCGGGCCGATTTCGCCACCATCCCGGCGAGGTCGTCGCTCAGAATGTTGCCCAGTCGATAGTGCGGGTAGACACAGTGATCGCAGGGAAAAATATCGCCGTTGTGCTCGATCACCAGCGAGCGGCCGCACTGGCGGGCATGAATGCAGACCGGCGAGGGGTTGCCGATCCAGGCATTGAGCGCCCACTCGAAGTTCATGACGAAGGTGGTGCCGACATCCTGGCGCACCCACTCTTCGTAGATGGCGATTAAAAAGTCGCCGTATTCTTCCGGAACGACCGTCCAGGGTGTGACGGTTGTGTTGAGTTCCTCCCGGTCGAGGGCGGCCGGCCCGGCCAGATTGAGCCCGAGCTGCGTTTCGCCGGCCCCGGGCAGACGCTCGATGAGCGGCACGAACTGGATGAACTCGACTCCCTGCTCCTTGAAGAAGCGGTAGACCGCCAGCGCCTGTCGCGCCGTCTCCCGGGCAACGCTGGCCATGACGTTGTAGTTCACGCCGTGCCGTTGCAGCAGCTTCAGCCCGCGCAGGACGGCGTCGAAGCTGCCGTTCCCCTGGCGGTCGCGGCGGTAGCGGTCGTGAATCTCGCGCGGGCCGTCGAGGCTGACGCCGACCATGAAGTTGTGCTGTTTCAGGAACCGGCACCATGCGTCGTCGAGCAGCGTGCCGTTGGTCTGCAGAACGTTGCTGATGGTCTTGTTCGCAGCGAAGGGCGCTTGCAGTTCCACCACCCGCCGGAAGAAGTCGATCCCCAGCAGGGTCGGCTCCCCTCCCTGCCAGACGAACTCCACCACCGGCGTCGGTTGGGCCTCAACGTAGCTCCTGATAAAAGTCGCCAGCACCACATCGGGCATCCGGTAATTCTCGCCGGTGCCGTAGAGCGCCTGTTTCTCCAGATAGAAGCAGTAGGCGCAGTCGAGGTTGCACGCCGGTCCGATCGGCTTGGCGACGATGTGCAGACCCTGGGCGAGCGGGACGGGTTGATGGTTTTTCTGCCGGTCATTCATGCGTCAATAACGCTGCTTTCTCTCATCGGCGTGGTGCATCGATCCTGCCGGCAAACAACTTTCACCGGCAGGATCGTCAGCCACAAGGTTCACTGTATCTCTTCGATCTCGTTGAGCCGCCAGGTCTTGTCGAACCACGGCTCGAGCGGGCCATAGAGCCGGAAGAGCATATTCCAGCCCTTGCCGGGAACGGTCTGGATCCAGTTGTTCTCCATGCCGGCGGGGGCCGTCGGGCCGAAATAGACGTCCACCGAACCATCCGCATTGACCACCAACCCCTTGTCCAGACTGCTCACCTGGGGGAAGTCCTGGTCGGTCTGGAGCATGGAACGGGTCTGGTTGTCATAGACGATGGCGGACCAGAAATCCTTCACGGGCATATTGGGTTCCACATGCAGCCGGTAACTCTTGCCGCCATCCAGCCCCTTGCCTTTGGAATCCACGATCCCCACGGCATATTGGGAACCCTGACCGACCATCTTCGCTTCCATGGCCGGGGTCACGCCGGTGGCATAGAAATAGAAAAATGCGGCTGCATCCAGGTAACTCACGCCCGGTTGCGATTCGAACTTGTAGCCGCCCAACCACTGGCGCCAGGTGCTGTTTGGATAGTAGAAGGCTTCGGGAATCCGGCTGCGGTAGGTGAGCGCGCGCGCGGTGGCATCGCCTACGGTCGCGGCTTCGTGCAGGATCTTCTTCATGTGCTCATCAGGGGCGAAAGGTTTGCCCTTCTCGATGCCGATCGACGCGAAGAAGCCCAAGGTCACCGGGTCGCACGACGCGGCGGGCTCGTTCTGAACGACATCGTTGAGAAGTTCCCAGAATCGGTAATCCGCCGGGGCCACGGTGCAAAAATCCCGGTCGGATACATTAACGAAGGTGTTGGATGGCGGATTGGCCGCCTGCGCCAGGGGATAAATACGCGTGTTTTTGCGCAGACTCTCGATCGCGGGCTTGATGTCCCCTTTGACCGGCATGTTGCGCCAGACGAGGATGGACTCAAACGTGGGGACTTGCACGACCATGTACCCCTGCGGTAATTCGCCCTCATAGCCGGGAGGCAACAGCAGATACTTGCCGCCCTTGCCTTTGTCCGGGCCGACGATACCGATGTCGGTGACATATCGGAACCAGAAGTCGTCGATCATGCCCAGCGTCATGGGAGGTACTTCGACCACCAGCGGACCCTCATGCAGATTGATCCAGATCCAGGTGTAAGGCGTGGTGGCGTTCGGGGTGAGAAAGATCGAACGCGCATTCAAATTGGACTCAAAGGTCGGGATCGTGACGTTCGCGGGGCCAACGGTGAGCAACCCCTCGCGCAGTCCGGCCATGTTCACCGGCGCCAATGCGAGCAGATAGGCTTGTACCGCCCGCTGGAAGTCGAGGTTGTCGTAGATCTTCTCGACGGTCGCATCGTCCGGGAATCCATCGAAGAACTTCAGGGTGCCAAGGCGGGTTTCGACCTTGTCGGGCATGGCGATGCCCGCCGGAATCTTGGTGCTCATTCTGAACTCGGGCGCCTTTGCCAACGCCGGCAAACAGAGGCTGGCAACCACCATCGACACAAGGAAAAAGATACAAACAATTTTCTGAATCATGTCGGCTATCTCCTCTTCTGTTGTAAACGCATCGTGGTCAGCAGTCTGTTTCCCTACTTGGGAAAGAGGAACGTCAGCTGCGCCCTGCCCCCCCAATCTTCGGGGCCGTTATCCGGCGCCTCGGCCCAGTACTTGCCGGCCAGGCTGAACTGCATGATCTGCGGACCGATCTTGAACATTTGCGCCACCTGGGCAATCACCGGCACCGACCACTGATCGGCTTCCCAGTCGTAGGTCGATTCCGTGACCAGGCCGAGCGTGGTTTTGGTTTTGGTGATGTAGCTGACGAAAGGCTGCAGGAAAGTCGCATTGATGTCGGCCCGGTCGTCGTCACCGGCCACCGACCAGATATGGTTGCCAAGGAAACCGATCGTCCACGGCCCGGTCTGCTTAAGCGCCACCGCGGTCGGCCCGATCCCCCACTTTTCGCCGCCGAGCACTTCGTCGGTCGCCGTCGGCAGCAGCTCGACCGGCCCCGCTCCCCAAATCCAGCCACCAGAGGTGGGCGCTTTGGGCGAGAAGAACTGGCTGGCGACGATGTCGCCGAGACCCGACTCGTTCATGGCGTGAAGGGGGAAATCATCCTGATCGACCAGCGGCACGATGGTGCGGGTAATCAGGTTCCAGTCTTCGCTCAGCGAGAAGGGGATGACCGGCTGGATGTTCAGACGGCTGACCGAGGCGCCGTCGTTGACACCGCCGTATTCGTCGTAGTTGTACTGCAGCGGCACGCTGATCAGCGAAGCGATGGGGTTCGCCAGTTTCTTGGCCAGCTCCGCCGCCTGGTCATCTTGAGCATAGGCCGGCATGGCCCAGGCGACGATGAGCGCCGTCAGGGCGATTTGCCGCCACCAACGGTTTCTTCGGTCGATCCGCATGATGATTCTCCTATATTAAAATATATGGGGCTGTCCTGAATGGCGCTAGTTTAGGCCCTTTTGCAGTAGAGACTGAGTAAACTCAGGACTGTCCCCGTGCGGGGGCGGTCCCGGTTTTTGCTGCGTTCTACCCTTAAACGGTCGAATCGGCGCGTGCCCGGCGGTTGCCGGGCACGCGCTCCCGTCTCGATTATGACCCTCTACTCCCGTCTCGATTATGACCCTCTA
>MHXM01000043.1 GCA_001825565.1 Desulfuromonadaceae bacterium GWC2_58_13 | reverse complement strand
GGATTCAGGACCTTGGTTCAGATGAACCGCCCGTCCTTGAGAAATTTTCTGGCCACGTCGCGAGGGCCATCCTTGACGGCTCGCGCTTCAAGATCCTGCATGGTTTCCCAGGAAATTGCCCCACCCAGTTTATTGATCAGTCGGGACAGGGCTGGAAATTTCTTCAGGGTGTCCTTGCGAACCACCGGAGCGGCCTGAGCCGGGACGCCGGCGGCAGCGACCCGCGGATCATCGAACCCGAGTGGCTCCAGCCAGATCAGATTAAGATCCTGATTGTAGGTAGCCTTGACCGCCTGATACAGGGCACCCGGATCGCTGACCGCTTCGCCCTTGAGCACCTCGAGTTGCCCGACCCCGGTATATTCGACGTACATGTCGAGGTCGGCCTTCATCAAAGCGTCATGCGCCTCGGCGGTGGTTGCGTATTTCACCACCTTGATCGAGGTGCCGGTGCGCTCGGTGATCAGGATCGAAAGGATTTCGGCCAGCAATTCCTGCTGCGGCGTCCCCTTGGCGCCGATGACCAGGGTTTTGCCCACGCAGGCGCCGGCCGGCACGGCCAACCCCGCAGCCACCATAACAAGGACCAGTATTCCGAACCATCTCTTCACCAACGGCATTACAGCCATCCTGCTTCTCCTTCTGATGGGGTGACCTGCCCCCTAATGGTATTGCTCCTCCGAAACCTTGGCAACCTTGGCGCATCTTTTATCCGGCTCGAATTTCTCTTCGTAAGAACCGAGGTTCTTCTCCAGCGCCCGGATCAGGCTCCGGATATGGGCGGGCGCCATGATAATCCGGCTCCGCACCTTGGCCCGGCCGCCCTGCGGTTGCACGTAAACAAAATCGAGCGCAAACTCCGTCTCGTTATGATTGACCACCACCAGATTGGCGTAGACACCTTGAGCGGTCTCTTCGTCGAGCTGGATTTCCAGCTTCGCGGCGTTCTTTTTGTCTTCCATGTTAATTTCACTATTCCAATCGCAAAAAGTTAACGGATAAACAGCCAACGGATTACCGTGGCCACATACAACGAACCCACCAGTCCAACCCCCAGGCCCGCCGCCCCCAGATAAACGCGGATCGAAAAGACGCCTTCCAACCGTCCGGCCACCCGCTTGGCCGCCAGCAGCGAGACTCCGAAACCGGACAGCAACAGAAGCAGAATCAGCCACTTGAGGATATCCAGCGGAATCAGAAGCCCCGGCTGGGGCACCAGTTGCATGACATTCATCGCCAGATAGCTTTGCACCCCGGTCGGGTCCCGCAGCACGTAAGGGAGAAAAGCCGCCTTGGCGTTCACCTTGACCAGAGCCAATACCAGATGCGCGGTCAACACCAGCGGGATGCAGGGAAGCGCCAGCATCCCGAGGGAGGCCCAGAAGCCCGGACCCTGGACGGGCACGGACAGACGCTGCACGTTTGCAGGGGATGGCGGCTCCGGCCCGCCGTCGGCGATTCGGATGCCGCCAAGTTTCAACACCAGCAGGCCCGGCAACAGCAGCAGCACGGGGAGCACCAGGGTTACCCACAGGGTCGCCAGCAGAAAATAGCCCCCGGCCTGCCACCCGAGCAGAGCGGCCGCCTGCTGCGGCATCCAGAAAATGGCCTCGCGCAAATCGACGTACACCTTGCTGAAGTTGGCCGTCATCATCCCCATCAGGACCAGAAAGAAAAAACTCTCGGAAGCGGACAACCCGCCGGGAACAAGATCGGCCAGCCAGGACCGTCGACCCAGCAGGAGATTATCGTTCGGGCAGTTTTGGGCGCAATGGAGACAGAGCTGACACTCGGCGCTGTGCCGCAGCTCGGTCGGCACCAGCTCGACCGGACAGTCGCGACGATGCCCATGCCAGTATAAAATGGCGCGACCGAGGGCAATACGGGACCAGGCCCGGCCGCCGGATACGCATTCCTTGCCGGCGCAGCCGGCACAGACGGCCGCATCCTTCACCCGGAGCTGAAAGGGAGCCACCCGGGCATACAACCCCAGAACCGCGCCCGCCGGGCAAAGGAGCGAACAAAACGCGCGTTTGCGAAACACCAGTCCGACCAGCACCGCCAGCAGCAGCATCAACGCCATCAGGATCGCCGTGTAGTCCGGATAACGGTGAATGGCGAAAAAGTAGACCGCCAACTGCAGAGCGACCAGGGTCAGGGTCACCGGCACGAAATTATCCAGCCACCGCGGCAGCGGGCGTTGCAGACCCAGCCGCGAAATCAGCTCGTTGAGCCAGCCGACCGGACAGACGGCGCACCAGGACCGCCCCAGCAGCAGGGCGACGAACACCACTCCCATCATCCACCAGACCCAGAACAGATGGGTCGCCAGATTGGTGTACATGAGAGGGTCCTTGACCGACACGCCGGGGATGCCATGCCGGTGCCAGCCCCAGGCGATCATCGCGAGCAGCACTCCCAGGGCCGCCAGGCGCATGACCCGCCAGAACCAGGGCGACAGCAGCAGGCGCCGCAACCAGCGCACGGCGAGCAGATCCCTCATGCGAACCGCCTCATCCGCAACCGGTCAGTGATAGATGCTGTAAGGAAGGACATATTCCCTTTTTTCGTTCCGATACTTGACATGCCGGCCGGAAATCATCTCCAGCGACCGGGCCGCCCACTCCCGTACCACCAGAACCTCGTCTTCGACAGCCTTCTCCAGTGCCGCCGAGGCAGCCGGCCCCCCCAGGGCTCCGAGGGACATGGCGGCATTCATCCGTGACTGCCAGTCGGCATCGCTGAGCCCATCGATCAGAACCGCCTCGGCTCGCGGATCCTTGAGTTTGCCCAGCGCATGCAGCACGTCCTGGCGAGCCGGGCCATCGACCCGCTGCAGAAGCGCCGCAAGGGCACGGGAATCGCCGATATCGCCCAGCGCCCGAACCGCGCCGGCCGTGCCCCGCGCTGAAGCGGTCCGCAGGAACGCCAGCAGGGGTTCGACCGCTTCCCGATTGAGCTTGATCAAGGCGCGCACGGCATAACGCCGGACTTCATCATCCTCATCGCCCAGGGCCGACAACAGAAAAGGGATGCCGCGGGGATCGCCGATCTCGCCCAGCGCCCAGGCGGCGACATAGCGTCGTTGCAGGGTTCGGTCACCCAGCACCCGGCCGATCGGTTCAACGCCTTGCGACGCTTTCAGCGTCCCCAGAGCGGCAATCACATGCTCACGACGGATGCGATCGTCCGTGTTCACCGCGTCCAGCAGAAAGGGGATGGCCGGTTCGCCAAGTTCGAGAATCAGGGGATAGACCCGGTCGTTCAGGTTCCGCTCGGAAACTGAAAGGAGCTCGATCAGTTGGCGAAACGCCGCCGCGTCGCCAGCCCGGGCCCGGCCCTTCAGGGATTCAAGATCGATCGGGCTGCCTTGCCGGCACCCCGCGCACAGCAGGAGGATCAACAATAACCCGAGAACGCAAGGCCTTACCATACCTTGGTCACTCTGATATCGACGCCTTGCAGGATCTCTTTGGAGCGGACCACGACCGCCGAAGGCTCAATGGTTCCCTGGTCGTAGCGGCCGTACAGGTCGCCCAGCTTGGGCGGACCGCCGAATTTGTCCCGTGCCGCCAGGTAATACGTGCCGCCTTCCGGCAGATAGACCAGGTAGCGACCGTCGGGGCCGGTCTTTTCCGATACGTACTTGGGCCGCTCGGACATCTGCACGTGGTCGTAGACATGCACCCGGGCCCCCTCGACCGGGTTGCCGTCGGCGTCGGAGATGGTGCCGGACAGGCCGGTGGCCGTCGCCAGCGCCTGATCGGTCAAACGACGTTCATCGCCGCTTTTGATCGGAGCCACAACGGTCAGTGTCTGATCATCGCCGGCAACGGTGAAACTGAGTATCTCGCTCTTGTTGTCGCCCGCCACAACCGGCCCGGAGGTGTCGCCATTCTGGCGCTTGCGAGCCATCGCGACATAATCCCCTGCCGGCAGCCGAAGATCGAAGGAGCCGTCCGGCCCGGTGGCCCGAGACACGGCGAAAGCCGGCCCGTACAGGTCCATGCCCTTTTTATAGACATACAACGTGGCTCCTTCAAGAGGAGCCAGAATCCGGCCGCTGACCTGCCCCATCCGTCCTTCGCCCTCCGGCTCCCGCTCGCCGCAACCGGCAACGACAAGAAACGACAGCCCCAGGGCCAGCAGGCATCCGCACCTCCGCATCAGTCTTCTCCCGTCTCAGGCTCCGCGCCGTTTTCGGCGGCCAACAAAACGATCCACTCCGGCAGTACCGAAGCATAGTGTTCGAAAAGTGTATTATCCATGATTGAGAGACCGAAAGCCACCCCTTCGCGATCACCGGGAATAAACCGGACATCCCGGGGATCTCCGCTGTCCAGCGCCCGGCGCAGGATCACGGTCCAGCGACCATCGCTCCAGTGGCCGAGGGCCTTGACATCGGCCCGGCTCCCGGACGGGGATTCGGTCAGAAAACCGGGGGCCGTCGATCCGGCCGGCCGGAATTCCTTGCCCACCGGCAGCCCTTCGCTATCGTAGATCGGCTGATCGCCTTCGGCAAAGGGAAAGATGCCGCTCTCCGGATTCAGACGGGCCCGGGAATTTTCCTTGAACAGCTCGCCCGGCACATCCCCCCGCATCCCTTCGCTGGCAAGAAACCGGTCATCGGCGAAGCCGAACCGCCCGGTGCGCCGGGCTTTCCAGTTCCACAGGTCGAGCCACTCTCCCTCGCGAACCAGTTTCATCCGGTTGGTGGCATGAAAGTTGGCGCCCGTCACCCCGAAGTTATCGATATGACAGGCCACGGAACAGGTAAACCGGGGCAAGGAATGTCCGGCATCCCAGGCCAGGCCGAAGCCATCCTCGACGTTTCCCAGGTTCTGCCAGGCATTCCCGTCGAAACCCCATTCGCGGATATCGGCGTCGGCCGTTGCATCCGGCCAGCTGAGACGGATGAAAATCTCGCGGTCGGTATAAAACGCCCGCATATCCACTGGCACCGGGTCGGGCAGTCTGCCGCCATGGTGGCAGGAGGCCGTCGAGGTGTGAACCGTGTCTTCGTCAATATTCTCAATCACCGTTCGCACATGCCGGCGGCCGCCCTTTACCGTAACGACACGCGGCAACGCCCCCTCCCAATCGGCGACCGATGGAGGCGCGTCCAGATGCAAGGCGTACAAGCGGTCGGCGGGTACTTCCCGGCAGGCGGAGCCCGCAAGCAATATAAGAATCAATACAGCTCTAAGCATTTTTCTCGACACGGAAATCGCCACCATCGATGATCATTCGGAAAAGAGTAATCCATCCAGCCGGAAACGTCCAATTGACAGCAATAAACATACCACGGGCCCCCGCCCCGAACAGGTCCGGAGACGGCCCGGCACCGTTTCCAGCCGCTTGACGCAGACAGGTTCCTGCCACCTCGAACAACAACATGACAAAAAACTTCCGGCCGGGATCGAGGCGCAACCCGAACCGCCTGAAAATAGAGCGTCGATCCAATGGATATATCGCGGTTCATTTTTTGCAACGCTTGCCGGTGATTTTAATCTGTCTTCTTACCGTTTCCCGTGTATAATTAGCACTTATTGACGTTTGTGATCATACCGCCAAAAGTTTAGTTTGTGTTATCCAACGAGCCTGCCGCAAACATTCATTGAAAAGGAGAAATCCTCGATGGTAAAAATCCGGAATGCGCTAGGGATGATTCTTTGTCTGCTCCTCGTCGCCGGGCTGGCAACCGCGAGCGAATTCATCGACATTTCCCAAACCTCCGGGGTCGCCGACGACGGCCTGGGCAAGGGGATCGCGTTTGCCGACATCAACAATGACGGGCTGGTGGACTTTTACGTCTCCAACAAGGGGGGCGCCAACAAACTCTACCTGAACCAGGGCAACGGCATGTTTGCCGACATCACCGCTACCGCCGGCGCCGGCCTCGACCACCCGGGTTTCACCATGGGGAGCGTTTTCGGGGATTACGACAACGACGGACTGATCGACCTCTATCTGGCCACCGGCGGTCAGTACGAAATCGAGGCCAACCGCCTGTTCAAAAACCTTGGCAACGGCACCTTCGCCGACGTCACCGAAAAAGCCGGGGTCGGCCTGAAAAGCTTCACCTACTCGGCTTCCTTCGCCGACTACGACAACGACGGCGATCTCGATCTGTACTGCGCCAATTACGGTGTCGGCGCCAAAAACGTGCTGTACCGCAACAACGGCGACGGCACCTTCAGCGACGTTACCGAGGCCTCGGGCACCGGCGACCCGTCCTGGAGCTGGATGGGGGTCTGGGCCGACGTCAACAACGACCGATTCCCCGACCTGTACGTGGTCAATGGCCGCTACCCGGCCGGCGAGCCGAATCGCCTCTATCTCAACAACGGCAACGGCACCTTCGCCGACGTCTCGATCAAAGCCGGCGTTGCCGATCCCAACTGGGGCCTTGGCGCTGCCTTTGCCGACATCGACAACGACGGCGACCTCGACCTGTTCGTCTCCAACTACGTCGGCCCGAACGGCCTCTATCTCAACGACGGCAGCGGCATCTTCAGCCCGGCCCCGGAGCAGATCCGTAACGGCCATGACGGCTGGGGCAAAGGACCGACCTTCGGCGACATCGATCACGACGGCGACATCGACCTCTACGAAGGCGACTGCAAGCTGGCCAACCAGCTCTATATCAACGACGGCCAGGGGCATTTCGTCGACGTGGCCGACCGGCAGCCGCAACTCCAGTGCGAAACGGTCCGCACCAAGGGGACGGCGTTCGCCGACATCGACAACGACGGCGACCTCGATCTCTACGTGGTTAACTGGGGCGCCCCCAACAAACTTTATGAAAACAACCAGAACGATAAAAACTGGCTGAAGATCAAGCTGACCGGCACCATCTCCAACCGCGACGCCTACGGCGCCAAGGTACGGATTTACGCCCCCGGCACCAACAAGCTGCTGGCGATGCGCGAACTCCGCTCGGCCAACGGTTTCTGCGCCCAAGAACCCCAGGTGCTGCACTTCGGCCTCAAGTCGGGCCAGCCCTGCGATCTTGCGGTCGAGTTCCCCAGCGGCCGCCTGGTCAAGCTGGCGGATGTCAAGGCCGGACAGACCCTCGACATCGTCGAGCCGGCCAACTGACCGTCCCTTTCAGAACAGCAGGTAAGCCGCCCACCGGGCGGCTTACCTGTTTCTGGGGCAACCTCACCCACACCCGTTGAATGCCCGAATGACTGAAAAAACCTCCCTGACCCGTCTCTGCCGGGGGATGTTCCTGCTCTCCATGGCCACCCTCATGTACGAGCTGATCCTGACCCGGATCTTCTCCGTGCTGATGTGGTACCACTTCGCTTCGATGGCGATTTCCCTCGCCCTGTTCGGTCTCGGCGCGGCGGCGCTGGTGGTCACCCTGCTGCCGCACCGCTTTCCCGATGAACGGCTGGAACCGCTGGCGGCCCGCTTCGCGCTACTGTTTTCCCTGTCGACCTCGGCCTTCTTCGGCCTGTTCGTGTTTTTTCGCCTGCAGCCGCAGATGGCCTTCAAGGTGCTGTCTTTTTTCCACCAGCCCTTCTACCAGCCCTTTCAACAGGGATTTTACGACCGCGCCATCCCCGGCGAACTGCTGCTGGGACTGGCCGGACTCTACCTGCTCACGGCCCTGCCGTTTTTCTTCAGCGGCCTGGCCATCAGCCTGCTGCTGTCCCGCCGTCTCGACGACATCAACCGGCTCTATTTCTGGGATCTGCTCGGCGCCGGGGCCGGATGCCTGCTGATCATTGCCGTCCTCAAGCTGGCCGGCGGCATCACCGGCATACTGGCGATCGCCGTCGTCGGCCTGCTGGCTGCCATCGCGTTTGCTCCCGCCAACCGCCGCTGGCTGACCGGCGGACTCCTGGTGGCCCTGCTGGTCGCGGCCGCCGGCAACCTGATCTGGGGCTATGCCGACATCCGCTTCGCCCGCGGCCGCTATGAACCGAACCTGCTGTGGAGCGCCTGGAATTCCTACTCCCGGGTCGCCGCCTACCCCTCGCAGAGCCAGGAAATGGAGCACGCCTGGGGACTGTCCCGAACCTATCGCGGCCCGGTGCCGGAACAGATCGGCATGGTGGTCGACGACACCGGCTACACCACCCTGTATCGCTGGGAGGGGGAGAAAACCCTCGACTTTTTCCGCAGCAACCTGATCGCCCTGCCTTACGCCCTGAAGCCGGCGGCGTCCACCCTGGTGATCGGTCCCGGCGGCGGTCGCGACGTTCTGGCGGCCCTGGCCATGGGCGCCAGCCGGATCACCGCGGTGGAACTCAACGGCCTGATCGTCCGGGGGGTCGACGAGGTCTTCGGCGGTTTCACCGGCGAACTCTATCGCCACCCCAAAGTGCGGCTGGAAATCGACGAGGGGCGCAGCTTCATCCGCCGGTCCCGGCAGCGCTACGACATCATTCAGGCCTCCGCCGTGTTCGGTCGCATGGCGCCGATGGCCGGGGCCTTTACCCTGTCTGAAAACAACCTCTACACGGTGGAAGCCTTCAAGGATTACTGGGATCACCTGACGCCTGACGGAATCCTGACAATCAGCCGATTCATCTTCGAACGGGAAACCCTGCGGCTGGTTTCCCTCGGACTGGAACTGCTGAACCAAGAGGGAATTTCCGACCCTGCGGCCCATCTGGCGGTGATCAAGGAACGGGGTCTGGCCAACTTCATGCTCAAGCGCACTCCGTTCACCGAGGCAGAACTCAAACACCTGCGCAGGGAATCCCGCGACAAGGAGTATGAAATCGTCTTTCTGCCCGACCGCCGCCAGGGCAACGACGCCTTCGCCCGCCTGATCGCCTCCGGCGGCAGCGCCGAATTCTACCGAACCTTCCCTTTCGACATCAGTCCCACCAGGGATGACCGTCCGTTCTTCTACTACATGTACAAACCGGCGGATTTTCTGCGCCTGCTGACCTTTCCCGAAAAGAGCAACTTTGAAGACCGGGCGGTTCTGATCATCCGCAACCTGCTGGTGGTGGTCGCCGCCCTGGTCGCCCTGTTCATCCTGCTGCCGCTGGCGATCAAGCGGGGCAACGAACTGAGGCAACCCGGCAACGGCCGGCGGATTTTCTACTTCGCCTGTCTCGGACTTGGCTTCATGCTTCTTGAAATCGGTCTACTGCGCCGCTTCATCCTGTTTCTCGGCCCCCCGATCCATGCCCTGGCGGTGATTCTCTTCTCGCTGCTGGTCTTCTCCGGCCTCGGTTCGCTCCTGTCCGGACGCATCGCCGATGAGCGCAGGCGACGGATGTTGATCTGCATCCTGTTGGCACTGGTATTGCTGTCGAATCTTTACGTGTTCGCCCTGCCGAAGGTGCTTGCCGGCTGGATCGCCGCCCCCCTGCTCGGCCGCGTCCTGCTGGCCTTCCTGCTGCTGATTCCCCTCGGCCTGCTGCTCGGCATGCCCCTGCCGCTGGGCATGCGGTTGCTGCACCAGGACAGCGCGGCGGTCGCCTGGAGCTGGGGCATCAACAGCGCCGCCAGTGTTCTGGGAGCCATCCTGGCCACGGTGATGGCGATGAATTATGGCTTCACCCTGACCCTGTTAGCGGGTGAACTGATCTACCTGACGGCGTTGTTATGCATTCTGGTGCCG
>MHXM01000042.1:27877-32525 GCA_001825565.1 Desulfuromonadaceae bacterium GWC2_58_13 | reverse complement strand
TCAGGAATTTTAATGGCATTACGGATATGAGTTGGCGCGGGCGACTCGGGAAACGAAGCACAAACCAAGGCACCAAGGAGGGTTCGAAAAGATGAAAATGAAGGTGGGAGCCAAAATCGGAACAAGCTTTGCGGCCCTGATCCTGATTCTCGCCGTTCTTGGCGGCGTGGCGGTCTGGAAGATGAGCGGCGTCGAAGAACGGGCGGCCATGCTCCATCAGGCCTATGTTCCAGAAGCCAAGATCGCCAATGAAATCGAACGACAGGCGGTGGGAGCCATGTTCGAGATGCGGGGTTACGCCTATACCGGCGAGGAACCGTTTCTGGTCGCGGCGCGGCAGCGTCTGGCGGACGTGAAAAAAGCCCTGGCCGAAGCCGGGGCTCTGGCGGCCAGGGCCGCGCACCTGAAGATGTTAAACAGTAAAGTGGAAGATCTCGAAAGTCATGTGGGCGAATATGTGCGGCTAACCGACGAGGCGGGGGCGCGGGACAAGGCCTACGACGCCAACTACAACCTGCTGGTTGAAACGGGCGGCCGGTTGCTTTCGGTCAGCAAGGATTTTTATGCCATGCAGCTCAAGGCGCTGTCCGCCGATTTCGGTGCCGTCGCTGAAACGGCCCGTCTCGAAGAGCGTCTCAACAAGCTCAATCTGTCCAAGGAAATCCATGATCTGGCCAACAACACCCGGATGGCGGTGCTGCGGTCGATGGCGTTACGGGATCCGCAATACGCGGAGCAGGCCGACGCCAATTTCGAGCTGATGGCGCAGAAGGTTGCGGTGCTTCGAGGGATTACCCGGCAGGAGGTCAATATCGTTCAGTTGAACGAAATCGATGCCGCCGCCAAAGGCTATCGCACCAACATGGGCGAGCTGGTGGCCAACTGGAAATCCATCAATGAACTGGCCGCGAAACGTGCTGTTCTGGGCGAGGAGATCCTGGCCTCGGCCAAGGAAACGGCGCTGTCCGGCATGGCGGAAACCGAAACCATCGCCAACGAAGCGGTGAGTTCGCTGACCTCGGCTTCACGGATGGTTATCATCGGTCTGATCGTCGCGCTGCTCATCGGCATCGTTTTGGCGGTGATGATTACCCGGGCCATCACCGGGCCGATCATCAAGGGAGTGGCGCTGGCCGAAGAAATCGCCAGGGGCGATTTCAGTCAACGGCTCAACATGCAGCGTTATGACGAAATCGGCACCCTGGCTAATGCGCTTGACTCCATGGCGGAAGGGTTGCAGGCCAACGCCAATATCGCGGAGCAGATCGCGGGGGGAAATCTCGATGTTCACGTCACCCTCGCATCGGAAAAAGATCAACTGGGGCGGGCGCTGATCCTCATGACCGACAGTCTGAATGACCTGCTCGGCCAGACCCAGGTGGCCGGTGAACAGATCGCCTCGGGCAGCGTCCAGGTTTCCGATGCCAGCCAGTCGTTGTCGCAGGGGGCAACCGAGTCGGCCAGTTCGCTCGAAGAAATTACCGCTTCCATGCACGAGATGGGCGCCCAGACCCGGCAGAATGCCGAGAATGCCACCCAGGCCTCGCAGTTGGCCGGAAATTCCCGGGAAGTGGCCGAGCGGGGCAACCAGCAGATGCAGGCGATGGTTTCCGCCATGAGTGAAATCAACGAATCGGGTCGAAACATTTCCAAGATCATTAAAGTGATCGACGAAATCGCCTTCCAGACCAATTTGCTGGCCCTCAACGCGGCGGTGGAAGCGGCCCGGGCCGGGCAGCACGGCAAGGGCTTTGCGGTGGTGGCCGAAGAGGTACGCAACCTGGCGGCACGCAGCGCCAAGGCCGCCAGCGAAACGGCCGAACTGATCGAAGGTTCGGTCAAAAAAGCGGAAAATGGCGCCGAGATCGCCGACCGTACCGCCGAGGCCTTGATTGAAATCGTTTCCGGAGTCACCAAGGTGACCGATCTGGTGGCGGAGATCGCCGCCGCCAGCAACGAGCAGGCGCAGGGAATCTCCCAAGTCAACCAGGGGCTGATGCAGATCGACCAGGTGACCCAGCAGAATACCGCGAACGCCGAGGAAAGCGCTGCGGCGGCGGAGGAACTTTCAAGCCAGGCGACCCAGATGCGGCAGATGCTGGCCAGGTTCACCCTGCGCCGGCGGAACCCGACGGAACCGGGACTGCAATGGGTCCGCCCGGTTGCCGTCGCCGTGCGAGAGATCTCAAAGGAGTCCGGAAGGAAACCGCTGCCGTCGAAGGGGGGCATCGATCTGGACGATGCCGAATTCGGCAGATATTGAGCCGGCAGGTTGCTGAAGGGGGGCTCGCCCCCTTTTGTTCCGGGATGCGAAGAAAGGATGGCGTGTTTCTCCCCACGTTGACAGCGGTCGAAACCATGGTCCCTAGTCGCGAACAAACGGTGCAGGATTTCTCCCTGCGGATTTCCGCAAAGTTGCCGCTGTTCTACCTTTTCGGGGGCATAACCTGGATGGTTGGCGGCAACGCCCTGTTGCAGATGACCGGAGTGAATCGGGCCGATCTGCCGGATCTGCAGATGGTGCTCGGCGGACTGTTCCTGATCATTACCAGCGGCCTGTTGCACTGGTTGGTTTATCATTTTTTGGCGGACCTGCTTCATGCCAGGACTCAACTCGATCATGACAACCGGGCCTTGCGCACCCTGATCCGTTGTGCCAGGGCCATCGCCCAGGGGCAGAGCCAACAGGCCATGGCCGCTGAAATTTGTCGAATTTTGGTGGAAGAGGAAGGGTACTGCCTGGCCTGGGTCGGCGGAACCGGCCGGAACGATGGGAGCCTGCTTCGACCCCTGGCCCATCATGGTTACGAAGCTGGATTTCTGACTCAGGTTGCCCCGATCCCGGAACCGGTCGCCCCGGTTCCGGAACGCGATGGCAGCCGGGGACAACCCTTGGTTGTTGGCCGGATTGACCAGGAGCCGGTCGATTCTCCCTGGCGGAAGGCCGCTCTCGAGCATGGCTATCGTTCCTGCATCGTCCTGCCTCTGGGAGGTGCCGATGCGTCCTTCGGGATGATGCACGTCTATGCGGCGCATCCCGAGGCGTTTGGCGACCAGGAAGCTCGCCTGTTGCAGGCTCTGGCCGAAGATCTGGCGTTCGGTTTGTCGGCTCTGCGGAGCAGAGAGGACCGGGACAGGGCGGAAGCCGAATTGCAGAAAAATCGTCAACGCCTGGATTATCTGCTGGCCCACAGTCCGGCCGTCATCTTCAGCTGTTTTCTGGACGATCGGCTGACTTTGAATTACGTCAGCGACAACGTCGTCAAATTCCTCGGCGATACTGCCGAAGAGCTGAGTCAGGGTTTTTCTTTCTGGAGCCGGGTGGCGGATGGCGAAACGGGCCTGCCGGCGCGGGTGCGGGAAGCGCTGTTGCAGACAGGGATGCACACCTTTGAACACCGGGTTACCCATCGCAATGGCGAGGGGCGCTGGCTGCGCATCCGCTTGCGGGTGATGCAGGCGCCGGGCGCCGGGTTGCCCCCGGAAGCCGTCGGCTGTTGCACCGATGTAACCGAAAAGAAACGGGCCGAGCTGCAATTGCAGCTGCTGTCCCGGGCTACTGAACAAAGCCCGGCCTCGCTATTGATCACCGACACCGAGGGGAGGATCGAGTACGTTAACCCCACCTTCACCAGCAAGACCGGGTATTCCCTCGCCGAAATCCAGGGGCAAAACCCCCGTTTTCTCAAGTCCGGCTTGCAGGAGCCCGATCTTTACAAAAACCTTTGGGAGACCATCAATCGCGGCCAGGTATGGCAGGCGGAGATCCGGAACCGCAAGAAGAATGGCGACTGTTACTGGGTGCGCGCCACCATCACCCCGATTCGCGACGAAGCCGGGCGGATCACCCATTTCGTGCGTACCGCCGAGGACGTCACCGAACAAAAAACCGCCCAGGAAACCATCAACCATCTGGCTCATTTCGATACTCTGACCGGGCTGCCCAATCAGAACCGGTTCAGCCAGATTTTCGCATCCGTCCTGCCCGAGGCGCAGCGCCAGCGGGAGCTGGCGGCGGTGTTGCTGCTCGAATTGGATCAGTTCGGACAGATCAACCGGACCTTCGGCCATGAGATGGGGAATCTGCTGCTGAAAAGCGTCGTTGGCCGTCTGCAGAGGTGCCTGGGAGAAACCGCTGTCCTGGCCCGGCTCCATTCGAATTATTTCGGGATCCTGTGGTCTCAACTGACCTCGGAACAGACCGTGATTACGGGGGCGAAGCAGATTCTTGAGTTGTTCCAGCAACCGTTCAATATCCAGTTCCGGGAGTTTTTCATTACGCCGAGCATCGGCATCGCCCAGTTTCCCTATGATGGCACCGCGGCCGCGACCCTGCTGAAAAATGCCGACGCCGCCCTATTCAGGGCCAGGCAGCAGGGAGGAAATAATTATCAGTTTTATGCTCCCGTGATGAGTGAACGGGCCAAGGAGCATATGGCTTTTGAAACCAGTCTGCGGCGGGCTTTGGAACGAAACGAATTCCATTTGCACTTTCAGCCGCAGATGGATGTCCCGGCGGGGCGCATGGTGGGGGTGGAAGCCTTGTTGCGTTGGCAGCATCCGCTGCTGGGGAAGGTTTCTCCGGACCAGTTTATCCCGTTGGCGGAAAAAACCGGGCTGATCATTCCCATCGGCGAATGGGTGATTC
>MHXM01000042.1:0-27710 GCA_001825565.1 Desulfuromonadaceae bacterium GWC2_58_13 | reverse complement strand
TGGCGTTAAAAGCCCTGGGCATCCGGATCTGTATCGACGATTTCGGCACCGGCTATTCGTCCCTGAGTTACCTGAAGCGGTTTCCCATCGATGTCCTGAAGATCGACCGGTCCTTCATCATGGGTCTTCCCGAAGACGGCGACGATGCCGCCATCATTAACGCGATATTGGCCATGGCCAGAAATCTGCAGCTCGAAGTTATTGCCGAAGGCGTGGAAACAGAAAAGCAGATGGCCTATCTGCTTGCCCAGCAGTGTATCGGAATGCAGGGGTACCACTTCAGTTCTCCGCTGCCCGGCGAAGACCTGGCCGTATTTGCCAGGCAGTCCAGGTCGTGGCTCGGCATGGAAAAGGAAGCGTCCGCGCCGAGTGCCGTTAACGGCCGGGATGAAGGCGAATCACGGCGGAGCCGTCGACAGCTCGTGGTATAACCTTCCGTCCGGACCCATGCCAGGGTTGTTTTTCATCAGGGTAATTGGAAAAAACGCTCCTCCGAAAAAGCTCCGCCGCAACCGGTGGGGCTTTTTTTAATGTCAAGCTCCGGGGCTCTGGGCTATACTGACAGATTGAATCGAGCGGAGGATTAAGGTGAAAAAATATCCTATCATTCTGACTTTGGGCGACCCGACCGGGGTCGGTCCGGAAATCATCGTCAAGGCCCTGATCGAGGGAGCTTTCGATCATCTGTCACGGCCGCTGCTGGTGGCCGGCGACCCGGCGGTGCTGCAGCGAGCGGCAGCGGTGCTTGGCGCATCCTGTACCCGTACCTCCACGCCAGAGCGGGTGCAGTTGCGTTTTTCCGCTAACCGGCACCTTCTCGAGGTGGAACCCCTTTCCGCCCTGAATGCGGAACGGCTGGCCTACGGCTGCCCCGATGTCGCCTGCGGCCAAGCCATGGTTCGCTACATCGAGTGGGCCTGCGACCAGTGCCGCTCCGGTAAAGCGGCGGCCATGGTCACGGCGCCGATCAGCAAGGCGGCCATCCACGCCGCCGGCTGCGATTTTCCCGGCCACACGGAACTTTTGGCGGATCGGTGCGGGGTCGACAAGGTGGTGATGATGCTGGGCGGGGAAAAACTCAAGGTCTGCCTGGTGACGACCCACATGGCTCTGGCCGAGGTGCCCCGGGTGTTGACCAGCGAGGAAATTCTCGAAACCATCCGCATCACCGATGCCGCCTTTCGGCGTTTCTTCGGCCTGGCTCGGCCGCGCATCGCGGTGCTGGCTTTGAATCCCCATGCCGGAGAAGGCGGATTGTTCGGCGACGAGGAGGCCCGGCTGATTCTGCCGGCCATCGTGGCGGCGCAACGAGAGGGGATTGTCGCCAGCGGTCCGCACAGCGCCGATACCCTGTTTCACTTCGCCGTGCGCGGCAGTTGCGACGCGGTGGTCTGCATGTACCACGACCAGGGGCTGATTCCCCTCAAACTGCTCCATTTCGAAGACGGCGTCAATGTGACCCTCGGGCTCCCCATCGTGCGCACCTCGGTCGACCACGGCACGGCCTACGATCTGGCCGGCACCGGTAAGGCCAGTGCGGCAAGTCTGGTCGCGGCGGTGCGGATGGCCGAAGAAATGACGAGACATTTGTAGGGGCGATTCACGAATCGCCCCTACCGGAAAATCACAAACCATGACCAATAAAATCGTTATCAAAGGTGCCTGCGAGCACAACCTTAAATGTATCGACGTCGAGATTCCCCGCGACAAGCTGGTGGTGATCACCGGGGTGTCCGGCAGCGGCAAGAGCACCCTGGCCTTCGATACCATCTACGCCGAGGGACAGCGTCGCTACGTCGAGAGCCTGTCGGCCTATGCCCGGCAGTTTCTTGAGCAGATGCAGAAGCCGGACGTGGAGAGCATCGAGGGGCTGTCGCCGGCCATTTCCATCGAACAGAAGACCACCTCCAAGAATCCCCGCTCCACGGTCGGCACGGTCACCGAGATCTACGATTACCTGCGTCTCCTGTTCGCCCGGGTCGGCCGGGTCCACTGTTCGTCCTGCGGCAAGGAGATCGCCTCGCAGACCGTCGAGCAGATGGTCGACCGCGTCCTCGCCCTGCCGGAAAAAAGCCGCCTGCTGCTGCTGGCGCCGATCATCCGCGGGCGCAAGGGGGAGTATCGCAAGGAGTTGCGCCAACTGCAGGCCGACGGGTTCGTAAGGGTGCGCATCGACGGCGAGCTGCGCGAGCTGGCCGAAGAGATCGTCCTCGACAAAAACAAGAAGCACAGCATCGAGGTGGTGGTGGACCGCCTGGTGATCAAGGAAGGGGTGCGGGGACGCCTGGCCGATTCCCTGGAAACCGCCCTGCGGCTGGCCGAGGGCATCGTCCGGGTCGAAGTGATCGATGGTGAGAGCATGCTCTTCTCCGAGCAGCACGCCTGCCTCGAGTGCGGCATCTCCTATCCGGAGATTGCCCCGCGCATGTTCTCCTTCAACAACCCTTACGGCGCTTGTCCCGACTGCAGCGGGCTGGGGACGCGCATGTATTTCGATCCCGGGGAGGTCGTGCCCAACTCGGCGCTCTCCCTGCGGGAAGGGGCCATCGCCCCCTGGGAAACCCGGGGCGGCGGCGGCTATTATTTCCAATTGATCGAGGCCCTCTCCGATCATTACCAGTTCGACATCAACCAGTCCTTCGAAAAGCTTCCCGAACGGGTGCGCCAGATCCTGCTCTACGGTTCGGGGGCGGAGGAAGTACGCTTCTATTTCGACCAGGGTGGCCGGCGGCAGTATTATCACAAAACCTTCGAGGGGGTGATTCCCAACCTCGAGCGGCGCTACCACGAGACCGATTCGGAAGGGGTGCGGGAGCATCTCGGCCGGTTTATGAACGTCATGCCCTGCCCTACCTGCGACGGCGCCCGGCTGCGCAAGGAATCGCTGTTCGTGCGGGTCGGTGGCAAAAACATCTGCGAGGTGACGGCGCTGTCGATCACCGAGGCCGAAACCTTCTTTGCCGAACTGAATTTCGAAAAACAGGAGGCGGAAATCGCCCGGCGGGTTCTCAAGGAAATCCGCGAGCGGCTCTCTTTCCTCTCTCACGTCGGCCTCGACTATCTCTCCCTCGACCGCACCGCGGGAACCCTCTCCGGCGGCGAGGGGCAGCGCATCCGCCTGGCCACCCAGGTCGGATCGAGCCTGGTCGGGGTCCTTTATATCCTCGACGAACCGTCCATCGGCCTGCATCAGCGGGACAACCGTCGCTTGCTGGAAACCTTGAAGAGGCTGCGCGACCTGGGCAATACCGTGCTGGTGGTGGAGCACGACGAGGAGACCATCCTTGAGGCCGATTATGTGATCGATATGGGGCCGGCGGCCGGGGTGCTCGGAGGCGAGGTGGTGGCCCAGGGGACCCCGCAGGAAATTCTCGCCAACCCGGCGTCCCTGACCGGCCGCTACCTGTCCGGCGAATTATCCATTCCGCTGCCGGCGCAGCGGCGTCCGTTCGATCGATTCATCGAGCTGAAAGGAGCCCGGGAGAACAATCTCAAAGGAGTCGACGTGAAGATTCCCCTCGGCGTGATGACCTGCGTCACCGGGGTTTCCGGCTCGGGCAAGTCGACTCTGGTCATCGATACCCTGTACAAGGCCTTGTCCCAGCGCCTCTATCGCAGCCGGGAAAAAGCCGGCCGGGTCGATGACATTCTCGGCCTCGAACTGCTCGACAAGGTGATCGACATCGACCAGTCCCCCATCGGCCGCACGCCGCGGTCCAACCCGGCCACCTACACCGGGGTCTTCACCGACATCCGCGATCTCTTTGCCCAGCTTCCGGAAGCCAAGGTGCGCGGCTACAAGCCGGGACGGTTTTCCTTCAATGTCAAGGGAGGGCGTTGCGAGGCCTGCCAGGGTGACGGTCTGCTCAAGATCGAGATGCACTTTCTGCCGGATGTCTTCGTCACCTGCGAGCTGTGCCGCGGGGCCCGCTACAATCGGGAAACGCTGGAGGTGAAATACAAGGGGAAGAGTATCGCCGAAGTGCTCGACATGACGGTCAACCAGGCGGCCCGGTTTCTCGAAAACATTCCGCGGGTCAAGAATAAGCTGGAAACGGTGCGCGACGTCGGGCTCGGCTACATCAAGCTCGGCCAGAGCGCCACCACCCTTTCCGGAGGCGAGGCGCAACGGGTCAAGCTGGCCAAGGAACTCGGCAAACGGGCCACCGGACGGACCATTTACATCCTCGACGAGCCGACCACCGGCCTGCATTTCGCCGATATCCAGAAGCTCCTCGACGTGCTGCAGAGGCTGGTCGAAGCGGGCAATACGGTGGTGATCATCGAGCACAACCTCGACGTGATCAAAACCGCCGATCATCTCATCGATTTGGGGCCGGAAGGGGGCAGCCGCGGGGGGGAAATCGTCGCCGTCGGCACGCCGGAAGAGGTGGCCCGCAATTCCCATTCCCATACCGGTCGCTACCTGCGGTCTTATCTCAACCTGTAAAAAACAACGGGCCGGCAAGCCGGCCCGTTCATGGTGCGGGGATCGGATTTCGAAATGTTCAGCCCGGAGATATTTCCCGGATCAGGTCGCCGTTGACGATGTAGTGGGCATCTTCGGTGTGCAGCCGGAAAAAGCCCGGTGTGGAGTTGATGTAATCCTGAATGCGACCCTTGCCGGCCGGCATGGCGATGACGATGGTACCCTCAAGGAGTTCGCCGCCGTAGAAGGTCACCCGGACTTTGATCCGGTCGCCATAGGCTTCTTCTTCATTCTGGATCGGGTAGCGGGCGTGGGTGACGGAGCTTTTGTTGATCAGGCAGAAGCGGCCTTTCTTGTCTTTGAACGGGCAGAAGGTTTCATGTTCCCGAAACAGTTCGACCAGACGCTGGGGACCGCTGTGGGATGGGCTGAACGGGCTCAGAAACATGATGCCGTCATGCACAACCCCGTCAGCGAGAAAAAGCATGACCGGTATTTCGAGCTTATCCACCCTGTATTGGTTCATTCCGGGATCTCCTGGACTCATGAAATGTTACCTCCGCATGTTAAACTCTTTTCCGGGGTGAGGCAAGCGAAACGGCGGCGGTTGGACAGGGTGTTTTCCGGTTCGGTCGGGCGAGGAATGGTTTATTCATGAAAAAAGCACTCCAGCGTTTGCATAAGACCTCTCCGGGGATGCTGCTGCTGATCTATTATCTCGGCGCCATTCTTCTGGGCGCTTGCGCTTTGAGCCTGCCGGCGGCCGCTGTCGGCGAACCCCTGACTTTCATCGATGCCCTGTTTACCTCCACCTCGGCCCAATGCGTAACCGGTCTGGCGGTGGTCGATACGGGCACCCGCCTTTCGCTCTTCGGGCAGTTGGTGTTGTTGTTGCTGATCCAGACCGGTGGCTTGGGGATTACCACATTTTCCGTCTACCTCTTTTTCTATCTGCACATCGGAGTCGGAACCCGCGGTCGTTGGATCATTCATGATACCCTGCTGCACACTCCGGTCGATTCGGTACGAGATCTGGTCCGGGGAGTGATCCTCATGACCCTGGTCATCGAGGGGATCGGGGCACTGTTGCTGTCCATTTCATTTGTGCCCCGGCTGGGATGGGGGCCAGGACTCTACAGTGCGAGCTTTCATTCGATTTCGGCGTTCTGCAATGCCGGGTTTTCCCTCTTTCCCGACAGCCTGGTCGGATTTCGCGACGATCCCCTGGTCAACCTGACCATCATGCTGCTGATCGTTTTTGGCGGCATCGGGTTTCTGGTTCTGCGGGAGCTGAAAGACCTGATTTTCAACCGGCGGCGGCAGCGGCGGCGGCTGTCACTGCACTCGAAAATGGTTTTGTTGACCAGCGCCATCCTGATTCTGGGGGGAGCGTTGGTCATCGCCCTGATGGAAAGCACCGTGTCGTTGCGGAACTCTTCGGCGGGAGAAGTTTTCTGGATCTCGTTGTTTCAGTCCGTCTCCGCCCGAACCGCCGGTTTCAATACCATTGACCTTTCCCGGTTTGAAGTGCCGACCTTGTTTCTGCTCATGTTCCTCATGTTTATCGGCGCTTCGCCGGGCTCCTGTGGTGGTGGGATAAAAACCACCAGCCTGGCGATTTTCATCGCCATCATGCTCAGCCGCCTGAGAGGAAATGCCCATACCAACTTGTTCCGGCGGACGATTCCCGAGGAGGTTACCAGCAAAACCCTGACCCTGGTCATGCTGGCCCTGCTGTTCATGGCGGCCGCGATCTTTGCACTGTTGGCGGTGCAGTTACAGGGGATTGGCCTGGGAGAGAGTGG
The DNA here is from genome assembly GCA_001825565.1 of Desulfuromonadaceae bacterium GWC2_58_13. Lineage (GTDB taxonomy): Bacteria > Desulfobacterota > Desulfuromonadia > Desulfuromonadales > Trichloromonadaceae > Trichloromonas. Next base: position 21,476 of record MHXM01000042.1, on the reverse strand, counting down.
TAATGATTTCATGGGGTACACCTTCGAAGCCGTTTCCGCTTTCGCCACCGTGGGCCTCTCCGTGGGGGCCACGGTAAAGCTGGTGCCGCTGGGGAAGCTCATCGTGATCATGCTCATGTTCGTCGGCCGGGTTGGTTTGTTGACGGTTGCCTTTGCTTTTATCAAACGATCCAGTGCAGACGCCGTGCAATACGGTGAAGAAAGCCTTATGATCGGCTGATGGTCAGATACGGGAGGTCGCATTCGTGAAACGGTTTTGTGTTATCGGACTGGGAAATTTCGGATATCATGTCGCCCGCGCCCTCTACGAAAGCGGCCATGAAGTCATTGCCGTCGACCTGAACCGGGAGAAGATCAAACGGATTCAGGAATTTTCCAGCTATACCATCATTGGCGATGCGGGCAGCAAAGAGTTTCTGGTCGGTCAGGGGATCGGCGAAATGGACGCGGTAGTGGTGTCGACCGGCGACCGATCCCACTTGTCGACCTTGATTACCCTGTACCTCAAGGAATTAGCGGTACCGCGCATTCTGGTCAAGGCCGTGTCGGAAGACCATGGCCGAATTCTGGAAAAGATCGGGGCGACGGAGGTCATCTTTCCGGAAAAGGATATGGCGATCAAGGTCGCACGGGGGTTGTCGAGCCCGAACATCCTCGAATTTCTTCCCTTGAGTGACGATCTGTCCATCAGCGAAGCGGCTCCCCCGGCGCGTTTTGTCGGAAAAAGCCTGGTGGAAATCGATCTGCGCCGCAAATACAATGTCACCATTCTTGGCATCAAGGATGTGCTTACGGGGCACTTTCATACCCTTCCCAAGGCAACGCACGTGATCAAGGACAGCGATATTCTGGTGCTGGTCGGAAAAGCCCGGGATATCGATATTGCCTTCAGGGGGTGACGGGAGATTGACAGTCTGTCCCGGTGAAGTAGAATTTGAGAGTTATTGAAATTTATTAACAAGGAGTGATCAGATGGCCGAACTGAGTGGCAGCAAAACAGAAAAGAATCTACAAGAAGCCTTCGCCGGGGAATCCCAGGCCAATCGTACCTATCTGGCCTTTGCCAAAAAGGCCGAGCAGGAAGGTTTCCTGCAAGTCGCCAAGCTATTCAGGGCTGCGGCAGAGGCCGAAACGGTTCATGCCCATGCCCATTTGCGGGCCTTGGGAGGAATCCGCAGCACCGCAGAGAATCTAAAGACGGCGATTGGCGGGGAAACCCATGAGTTCACCCTCATGTACCCGCGGATGATCGCGGAAGCCGAGGCCGAGAGACACCAGGTGCCGCTACGCAACTTCAAGTTTGCCAATGCCGTGGAAAAGGTTCATGCCGGACTGTACCAGAAAGCCCTCGATTCCCTTGGCAAAAATATTGAGGTCGACTTTTATGTTTGCCAGGTCTGCGGGCATACGCTCGAAGGAGAACCCGGCGGTTCCTGCGCGATCTGCAACGCAGCAAAAAGCGCGTTCAAGAAAATCGACTGAATTTATCCCCAACGTGCCAGGGTTGCCCGGTGCGTGGCCTAATGCTGTTCAGCCTTCTGTTTTTCAGGGTCCAGATTCCCTTCAAGGGGTTGCAGGTGTTGGTGCAGGTTGGTGCAGACCGTGGGCGTGTTGCGGCGGCGGTGTCTGTGCGGAATAAGAAGAAAATGAGGGAAATCATGGATAAATGCCCTATTTGCAAAGAAGAACAGAAAGGAAAATTCTGGTGCAAGGCCTGTAAGACGATATTCGTTTGTCCGAATCAGAGCTGTGGTGCGGAAATTCTCAAGAAGGATATCGAAACCTGCCCTCGGTGCGGTCTGCTGTTCAAGGATTACATGGATAGCCGAAAGATGTATCGTCAGTGTCCCAAGTGCAAAAAAAAACAAGGGCTCTCCGAAGCTCAGTGTAAATACTGTAAATATTGGTTCAACTGCCCGACTTGCGGTCATAAGGTGCCGTCCACCAGCATGCTGACCTGCCCCAGATGCGCCACCTCGCTGAGGTGACGGATTGTTTCGAAGTTTCACTTGGGGGGAAATTAAAACGGCGGCCTAATGGCCGCCGTTTTTCGTACTGTCCGAATCGTTTTCCGGTTTTTTGTCCTTCCGCCCGGGAAGGCTGCAGCTGTTGGAAAGTCAGGTATCCACCCCCAAACGAGGTAGAATCCAACGATTGATAACATACCAGATGACCAGTACACCGAAAATGCCGAGAAAATCCATTGGCAACCTCCACTTATATGGATATAACAATATAGCAGGAATCAATTGTGTGCAAGGTTTTTTTCAGGTGACATTCTTGACTGTTGGACAGCTCTTTTATAGTTCATGTCAGGAAACAACTTCGGAAGAGGAGGCTTGGCGCGATGAAGAAAAGAGGTGAGCGGCGTGAATTCCTGATTGCCAGATCTCTGGCGGTTGGCGGAACATTGCTGGCCGGCAGGGTGTGGCGATGGCCAAAGCGACACTTTATGTCCGGCTCGACAAGCCAGTCACCCTGATAGCGCGGGCCAATTGCAATCTTCATGGATTATGGGAGAGCCGGCTGGATGTGATGCCGGTCCCGGAAGCATGAAAAAAGCCGGCCAAAAGGCCGGCTTTTCTAGCCGATTACTCGCCCAGAGGGGCGACCGTGCCCCATCCGGTGATGTTGCGGACAACCTTGGCGGGCTGTCCGCCATAGCGGATGTCGCCAACCCCGGAGATTTCGGCATTCAGGGCTTCGCTGGCGAACACCTCGGCCGACCCTGCCCCGCTGATCGAGACATCAACCTGAACTGCGCGAAGCTCGCTGGCATGAATTTCTGATGCGCCTTCAAGGACAACGGCGAGATCCTTGGTTTTTCCCTCAACGGACATGTTGCCGGCCCCAGACAGGTTCACTTTCAGGGATGGGCTGTTCAGCGCGGTTATCGAAAAACCATTGGCTCCGCCCGATTTGATGCTCTCCAAGGTCGCTACCGACATGGTGACCGTCAGCGGGTTGCTGGTGCAGATCGGCTTGCGGGTGGTTATCCGTAAGGTTCCATTCTGCACCTCGGTAGTGATCAGGGGCAGCAGATTGTCGTCGGCCGAAACGGATAGTTCCTGCTCCTGCTGGCAAGTGATGGTGACGCTGAAGGCCCCGTCGATATCCAGGGCATGAAAGGGGGGGAGTTCGCGGTTTTCGGTTTTCAGCGTACCGCTGCCATGCGTGCAGTCGGTCACTGTGTTGACTTCAGAGGCCCCTTGGCAGGCCCATACTCCGACCAGCAAGACGACCAGGAACAGGACGGATAAAAGCCGGCGGGATGGAATCATGACTTTCTCCTGTGTTCAGGTGAGCTCATTTAATGGAAAAAAAGGTTTTGCCCAACTCGTCTTTTTTTATCTCGCCGTTACCGGTTTCGCCAAAAACGCGGCTGTAGACCATTTTTGTTTCACCGGTTGCGGTATCGGCAATGAACACACCAAATCCTCCGCCTTTGGAGCCAAATTCAGTGCCCCAGGATGCAATCTGATATCTGCCGTAACTGGGCGGTCCGACATCCGTCGCTCCGGCCAGCAGCATTATTGCAAGGGCTACCAGCAGGCCGAGCCCGAAAAATTTGATTCGTTCATTGTGCTGTCGGGTTTTCATCGTGATTCTCCCATCGAGGGGCGGTGGCTTACTGGCCGTTAGCTTTGGTGAAATCGTCGGTCTGCGCGCCCTGCCCTTCGACCTCGATGATTTCGCTGTCGGTGATCAGGTTCTGCCCGAGAATCTCCGATGCTTCCTTGAGGTTCAGCTGCATTTTCACGTAAGCATCCCCTTCCGGGGTCCAGCCGTATTCGGTGAGCTGAGCCATGAACAGGGTTGCCATGACCTTGGTTTTGACCAGGTCGGAGGTCAGCATGAAGTTTTCAACGGTGGTGTGGCTTTCGAGTTCGAAGCCGACCAGTTGCTTGATCAGTTCTTTGTAGGCGTCGAGTTCCGCTGCTCGCAGGGCCTGGAGCGGGCCGGCCGCCGAAGGGGTGGAGGTCGCGAAGCCCACCCGCCGGAACAGCTTGTCCTTCAGTTCGACAGTCACCCCGTCGATGTTGGTGATTTGCGGCACTCTGACCGACGCGGTAACCTGGGCGATATCCTGGGTGGCATCGTAAACCACCTCTTCAAAGGTGATGCCCTTGATCTGGGCCGAGGTTTTCGATTCGGTATTGCCGATGAAGCTGGCGGCCACCATGTCTTCAACTCGTTCTTCGGCACGTAACTTGAGGCCGTAAACCGATTCAACCAAAGCCCGCTCAGCCATTACCTTGGCGGCCTTGACACTCATGATACGCTTGTTCCCAGCCCATGCCGATGAGGTGGACAGAAACAGGCAGACCACGAAAATGACGAAACTTGCAGTTCTGTTCGGGAGCATGAAACGATCCTCCTAATCCGAGAGCAGTTGAGTACGTTTTCCCTCAAACTGAATAGGTTCTTCACTTATGGTCGAGAATTTTCTGCTGTAGACCCGAAGATCCAGCGAGCCATCCGCACCGTAGTGAACCTGGGCTTTGAGTTCGAGATGCCCATCTTTGGGGATTTCGGACTCCTGGTCAAGCAACTGCTGGTTCAGTTCGGCAAGTTCCTGCACCCGTTTTTCAACCATGACCCGGTTGCCACACCAGGCTGAAACGGGGAACAGACACAGGGTCCAGATCAGAAACCGCCAGTAATTTTGCATTAGGGTGGCGCGAATCATCTGGTTACCATTCCTGCTCGGTTAGTTTCCTGCCAATGGATGTTCCACTGTCGGTGCTTGGTGCCGCCGCCGGCGGAGTAGTGGGGGCCGGCGCAGCTTGGGCAACTGGTTGAGCTGGTCGGCTCGGAGCCGGTGCCGGTGCCGGTGCCGGTGAAGAGACTGGTGCTGGTTCAGAAGCTGGTGCGGCTGCGGAAACGGCACGAGGTTTTTCCACGGCACGGGTCGGCGCGGGCGCGGGCGCAGTCCGGGACATCTGGGCAAGGAGCTGCCGGCGTCCCAGCGTTTCATTTTTGATCGGGATCGCCTGGAACAAAGCTGCATAAGTGGTGTAATTGAGGGCCGGACTCTGTACCGAAATTGTCGGATCGAAAGAATTAAGAGCGGTAGCGGTTTTCGAATCGAGAGAGCCGGTGATCTGGACGTCGTGTCCTATCAGAAACAGCCATTCCTGGGCTTTGGAAATTCTTTTCGGTTCACTGGTGCTGTAAAATTCCTGGGACAGGGCGCTCATGACCACTTCGTCTGGAAGGGTGTCCTCGCCCAACAGCTTCCAGTAGGGGAGATTGAGATATTTGCCGACCACCTGCATCATACTGGCTTCGACCAAAACACGAACGGCAGCATGCCTGCCCTGCACCTTTTTAATCGAGCCCTTGCGGCCGAAGGTGGGACCAAACAGGGTGATGCCCAGTTCCCGCTCTGCCATTCCCTTGCTCACTTCCATGCTGTTGACGGTGTTCATGCGGGAAATCCCGGCCATGGTCTGGAAGTCGAGTAGGTTGAAGTCGAGAGTAATGCGTGCCAGGCCGATTTTATCCGAGTCCCCGTAATCAATGCTCGCCGTATTGGATGGAGTCCATTTGGGGGCATTGGTAAATGAAGCTTCGACACCGGCATCGGTGTTCGTGCCGCGGGTCTCGAGGCCGCGATCAAATTCGGTGATGCCGCCACTGATAACGACATCGGGAATCAGTTTTTTGTCAAAAGTGGAATAGCCGGTGACAATCTGGTTCTGTATGAAAGCCGGATCGTAGGGGATGAAGGTAATTTTGCCACCGATGGAGTTCAGGGAGCTTTTGATCATCTCGGTGATGTCGCGGGGGATTTCTCCTCCCGTTGACCCGGATGTTCCGGTGTTGTCTCCAATTGGATTGCTCTGGATCTTGACCAAGCTGCTACCGTAAATCTCAGACATCAGGCCAAGCTCTCTAAGCGCTTGCGAATAGGACGTTATTTTGGCCTGTGGTGCCGATTCCGGCAGCTGGACATCGACATCGGCCGGGTCGAGGCTGGCACAGGAAGTCAGCAGCAGCAGCAACAACGGAAATAGCAACAATCGGTAATTGCAAGTGAAACGTTCCATCAAGTTATCCCTTCATTCCTGTGTGTGACCGTCACGACTGGCATTGAACCCAAGTTATTCGACCACCTGGGTCTTGTCTCCCTTGCTTTGATCAATGATGATGATGTCCCCCCGGACCGTACCGCCCGCACCCATGATGACGCTGTTCATGTTGGCACTTTTCTGATCGCTGCCACCCACGGCCTGACCGGCTTTGGCTCTGACTTCACCGCGGCTTTTGGCATCCTGAACGATGAAATTGACGTTTCGGTCGGCTTTGCCCAGTTCATCGTAGGTGGAAACGCTATCGTCGGTAAATTTAGAAATGTCATCATCCAGGTCGTCGGCTAGCACACTGGCGGCGCCACATATGACAAGACAAGAAAGAAGGATTAGCAATCTGAGCCATTTGCCTTTCATCATGGGGAACCTCCCGTGAAATCTGTTACTGCCTTGTTGATTAAGTGAACGCACTGCTTCCGACGATGCAAAAACTCCCGGCTCCGCCCTGTGCGAAGCCGGGAGTCCTTCGTATTTATTCGGCGACCACTGAGCCCATGTTGGCCGAGTTGCCTTGGCCGATGGCGATGTTGGCAGCACCCTGAACGTCGGACTGGTTGATCACCGCACCTTTGATATTGGTGTTATCGATGACCACCGAGCCCATGTTGGCCTTGTTGTCCTTGCCGATGGCGATGTTGGCGGCACCCTTGACCTTGGACTGGTTGATTACCGCGCCCTTGATGTCCGAGTCGGAGATGTTGGTCGAGCCCATGTTGGCTTCGTTGCCCTGGCCGATGGCGATGTTGGCGGCGCCTTTGACGTCGGACTGGTTGATCACCGCGCCCTTGACGGACGAGTCGGAAATGTTGGTCGAGCCCATGTTGGCCTTGTTGTCCTTGCCAATGGCGATGTTGGCGGCACCCTTGACGTCGGACTGGTTGATGACCGCGCCTTTGACGTCCGAGCCGGAGATGTTGGTCGAGCCCATGTTGGCTTCGTTGCCTTCGCCGATGGCGATGTTGGCGGCGCCCTTGACAGCGGACTGGTTGATCACCGCGCCCTTGAGGGCCGAGTCGGAGATGTTGGTCGAGCCCATGTTGGCCTTGTTGTCCTTGCCAATGGCGATGTTGGCGGCGCCTTGGACGTCGGACTGGTTGATCACCGCGCCCTTGATGTCCGAGCCGGAGATGTTGGTCGAGCCCATGTTGGCTTCGTTACCCTGGCCGATGGCGATGTTGGCGGCGCCCTTGACATTGGACTGGTTGATCACCGCGCCCTTGAGGGCCGAGTTGGAGATGTTGGTCGAGCCCATGTTGGCCTTGTTGTCCTTGCCGATGGCGATGTTGGCGGCGCCCTTGACGTCGGACTGGTTGATCACCGCGCCCTTGATATCCGAGCCGGCGATGGTGGTCGAGCCCATGTTGGCTTCGTTACCCTCGCCGACGGCGATATTGGCGGCGCCCTTGACGTTGGACTGGTTGATCACCGCACCCTTGATAGCGGAATCTTTTACCGCCAAGGTGCCCATGCTGGCCTTGTTGTCCTTGCCGATGGCGATGTTGGCGGCACCCTTGACTTCGGACTGGTTAATGAGCGCGCCCTTGACGTCCGATTCCGCCAGAGCCATGTTGCCGACCAGAAGTAAAATACCTGTTGCCAATGCCACTGTTTTTTTCATGTTGCCTCCTGTCTGTTTCCCCTTGAGTTAATGCCTGGTTTCAGCAAATGCGGGAAATTCCCGCGTGGTTAAAGCACTCCGCATTGATTTGGATTTGGCATCAGAAATTCCCACGATTGGTTTCAACGAATTCGACCGAGACGTTGGCCAGCCCTTTGATTCCTTCGATGTTGGCAGTGGTTTCGAAGGGAGCGGCTTGGCCGGTGAGGATGGGGTGGTTGTCGTTGACCTCGACTTCCACGGCGCGAATTACATCGTGATGAGCATTTTTCAAGTATACCGTAACGTAACCTCTTACCTTGGTGAAACTGAGATTTTTTATTTTGCCCGCCACGACCAGGAGTCTCCCGTCGGAATGGAAATCCGCGGTGAGGTCTTCCACGAGAAACCGAGGGCCTGAAAACGTCAGGGGACGGGCTGTTTCCTGCGCTGTGGCAAAAAGAGCGGGTACCAGTGCCGACAGCACGACCAGCAAGGTGAATAGCAGAAAACGATGGATCATCATCCCGTCCCTTGGATGTGACACGACATCGGGAGTTGGTCGTTAACGCGGGAGCCCCGAGTGCATGTCGTTACAGTATGACCTTCTGTTCGCGCGTCACGGATAATTTGGGTTGAACAATGAAGGTTACGTGGAGCAAAGGGTTTAGCCGTTGGACAAGGTTAGCCCTCGGTCGTACGCCAGCACCGACCGGACGATTGGGTCAGATTGCAAAGGTGCGAAGAAAAAACAAACCTGGGTTTATCGACACAGGGAACAAAAGAAATTTCTTATTAGGTTATTCATTTTCAAGGAGATGCTTGGTTTTTGTCAACCGTTTTTTGACGGATACCTTCCACTGAACTTACAGGAAACAGCAGAACGTTTTTTGGTGCAATAATTCGGCCAAGCACCTGTCAGAAAAGCATGACCGCGCAGCGTACGTTGTGCAGGGCGTAGTTGGTGAGGGTTCCGAACAGGACGTCGCGGATTTCGCCTGCCCCGCGACGTCCGAGAATCACCAAACTGAAGTTCTCATCGTTGGCGATACGGCAGGCCACCTGCCGGGGGGAGCCGGAAACAATGCGGATCTCCGTACGCAGGCCGGCCCGTTGCAGCGATTCCTGGTGTTCTTCCAGCAGATGTTTGGCCGATTTGCGGGCGTTTTCCCGGATCATCTCGACCTGGAAGTCGGGAATCATCCGGTAGGAGAACTTCTCCTCGTCGATCACGTGAAGCAAGGTCAGGATCCCGAAAAAACGCGACTTTTCGCGAATAATCCCCTGCACGGTGCGAATGGCCGTCGACGATCCGTTGAGCGGAACCAGGATTTTGTCGTCCATAAATCAAGCCTCCGGAAAATCAGTTGCCGTAACCGTAAATCAGTCGTGGCAGCAACAGGACCAGGTCGGGCCAGTAGGTGAACAGCAGCAAAAGAAGAATCTGGATCGCGAGAAATGGCAGCACCGCCCGGGAAACATAGAGCAGATCGCGGTTAACGGTGGCGCCGGAGATATAAAGGCTGACCCCGAGTGGAGGGGTGCAGTAGCCGATTCCCAGGTTGATGGTCATGAGCAGGCCGAAATGCATGCTGTCAATGCCGAATTTGCTCAAAAGGGGTAAAAAAATCGGGGTCAGAATCAGAGTCGCTGAAATGATGTCCATGAACATGCCGACGACCAGCAGCAGGATGTTCACCGCCAGCAGGAAGACCCAGGGCGATTGGAGGTTGCCGACCACGGCATTGGCGATCTTGTCGGGGATCTGCTCGAAGGTCAGGTATTCGCCGAAGACCGAGGCGCCGGCGACAATCACCAGCAGGGTCGCCGACGTCACCGCCGAGGAGACGATGACCTTTTTCACGTCCCGCAGACGCATGTCGCGGTGAATGACGATCTCCACGAAAAAAGCGTAGAAGCAGGCGACCACCGCCGCTTCGTTCGCGGTAAACAGCCCCGAGTAGATGCCGCCGAAAATCAGCACCGGCAGCAGCAGCGCCCAGATGCTCTCTCTGACGGTGGTGATTACCTCGGCGAACGAAGGTCGAGGGCGGGTGGCGTAGCCCCGGGCCCGACAGACGACGTAGGCATACAGGGACATCGCCATAATGATCAGGATGCCGGGGATGAAGCCGGTGAGGAACAGGGCTTCGACCGAGTCGTTGGTGACCATGGCGTAAAGGATCATGGAGATCGACGGCGGGATGACGATGCCGAGAATCGGCGCCGTGGTCATGATCCCAACGCTGAAGCGTTCTTCGTATCCGTTTTCCATCAGGGCCGGAATCATGAACCCGCCGATGGCCACCACGGTGGCCACGGTCGAGCCGGAAATGGCGCCGAAAAAGCCGCAAGCCAGCACACCGGCCATGGCCAGTCCGCCGGGGAGAAAGCCAACCATCACGTTGGCGGTTTTGATCAGTTTTTCGACGATACTGCCGGTGGTCATGATGTTGCCGCAGAGAACGAAAAACAACACCACGATCAGGGCGAACTTGTCCATGCTGCGGTACAGCACCTCGATAACAATTTGTGGATCGATGCCGATCAGGTAGGCGAGGCCGACCAGGCCAGTGAAAAAGAGGGCCATGAAAACCGGCACCGTGGTAGCCAAGGCCCCGAGCATAACCGCAAAAATCAGAAGATAACTGCTTTCCATAGAAATAAATCAATAACCGAAAAAGTGATGTCAGTGAAAAACGAACACAGAAGATCAGGCGCTTTTCTCGCCGCGCCAGTCTTCGACCATGACGATCAGCGTGCGCAGAAACATCATCCCGCCCATGATCGGGAGTACCGCGTAGAAATACCATTCTGGAATTTGCAGGGTGGCGGAGCGGGCATAAGCATCGGCGTAAACCGCCAGGGTCAGCTGCAGGCCGAGCCAGACCATCACCGAGGCAAACCCCAGCACTACCAGGTGGCTGAACAGAGTCAATGGTCGTTTCAGCACTGGAAACAGCTGTGGCAGGGCATCGATGCGGATCAGCGATCGATGGCGCACGGCCGCGCTGCAACCGATAAAGGTCGAAAAGAAAATGACCTTGCGTACCAGCTCGTCGGACCAGTACAGGTTGATGTGGGTGGTTTTGCGCAGGATGACGTTGGCCATGGCGGCCAGCAGGGCCGCAGAGACGGTCAGGAACAACGACCAGTCTTCGATGGCGGCAATGGTTCGGTCAACCGATCGGAAGATTTTTTTCAGCATCGAAAGGCTCGGAAAAAAGGCCGGGGAGCATGTCTCCCCGGCTCGGGTCGTCCAGTTTGGGCGGCGGAATCAGGGGGCCAGGGTTGTTCTGACCTTTTCCAGATATTCTTTGCCGATCTTCTCTCCCCAGGTTGCATATACCGGCTGGGTCAGTTTGATCAACGTGTTGCGGTCACTGTCCGACAGGGGAATGAACTCGACGCCCTTGGCTTTGGCATCGGCGATCTGAGCTTCCTGCTGCGCCTTGGTCAGGGCCCGGGAATTGGCGCTTTCTTCCTCGATAACGGCGATCAGGGTTTTTTGCAGGTCGGCGGGAAGTTTGTCGAACCAGCGTTTATTCATCAAGTGGATAAACAGGCCCTGGGCGTAGTTGACTTCGGTAAAATATTTGGCGACATCGAATTTTTTGGTGATGTTGCAGACCGTCGGTGTGTGGTCGAGTCCGTTGATGACCCCGGTCTGCAGGGCTTGGGGGACGTCGGGCCAGGGCATGACGGTGAATTTCAGGCCCCAGTTTTTGTAGATGTCGGTATTGACCGGGGCTTCGGCGATGCGGAAATTGACCTGGGCGGCATCGGCCAGGCTGCGCACCGGAACCGTGGTGGCCCAGCCGTAAGTCCCGTAGCCGGTAATGTCGATAACTTTCAGCCCGGCCGGCAGGGCGCTTTCGCTGAACTCCCTGAACAGCTCGGCATCGGCCCGGAATTTATCAAGCTTTTCGAAGGTGTCCACGACGTAGGGGAGGTTGACGATGCCGAGTTTGTCGGCGACATTGGCGGCCGCCACCGAAGAGCAGAGGATCCCCTGCACGGCGCCCATTTTCAGTTTGCTCAAAACATCCTTCTCGCCGCCGAGTTGGGACAGGGGGCGGAAATCGACGTAGATCTGACCGTTGGAACGCTCCCAAACCTTGTCGCGAATCCGGTAACCGACGCCGGTTCCTTCGATGGCCGGGTGCGATACGTTGGAAAGGATATAGGTATATTTGGCGCCGCTCGGGTCAAAGCTCGGTTTCCAGGCGGCCAGAGGATCGGCTTTAGCCTCAGCCAGGGCGTTTCCGCTCATCAGCGGCACGCTAGCCAGAATCAGCGACATGAGTATGGCAGCTGTCCGTTTCCGCATGGTCATTTTCTCCTTTGGTCTCGATGAATGAGGGTTGTCGGATAACAGGCGAAACTAGGTTGTTTTGTTGAAAAAAACCGTGTTTGATCATAGCTGAAATGGATTGACCTTGGCCAGTGCGATCCATTTAATTCGCGAAGTCACCCGGCGATTTTTGATTACGCCAAATCAGGTTGGGCCGCGCGAAACCCCTCTTGGGTCCGTCGGGTTTATGCCGGCGATTACTGCATGAGACCCGGCAGAAACAAGGCAATCCGGGGAAACAGGATCAGCAGCACAATGCAGACCAGCAGCGCCAGCAGCATGGGAAATGCCCCGCGAAAAATCGTTTCCAGCGGTACGTCCTTGGCCACCCCGTGGACGACGTACACGTTTACCCCGACCGGTGGGGTGATCACCCCCATCTCGGTGACCAGTACGATAATGACGCCGAACCAGATCGGGTCGAAGTTCAGGGCCTGTACCACCGGGAAGAATATCGGTACGGTCAGCATGATCATGGCCAAAGCGTCCATGAAGCAGCCCCCGAAGAGGTAAACCAGGATGATCAGACCCATGATGGCGAAGGGCGGCAGGGGAAGCGAGCCGACCCAGCCGGCCAGTTCGAAAGGAACCCGGCTGATGGCCATGAAATGGCCGAAGACCACCGCCCCGGCTACGATTACCATAACCATGCAGCTGATACGGGTGGTGTCGCTGAGTGACTGTACGAACCCCTGCCAGCTGAGCTGGCGACGGAACAGGGCCATGGCGATGGTCAGAAAAGCGCCGACCGCTGCCGCTTCGGTGGGGGTGAAAACGCCGAAGAAAATCCCCCCCATGACCATGACGAACAGGACCAGGGTTTCGAGGACGCCGGCAAACGAGCGAATTTTGCGCCGGAGCGTGGTTTTAGGACCGGGCGGGGCTAGCGCAGGGTTGATTTTGACCCGAATTAAGATGGTCAGAAAGAAAAGACCGCAAAGAAGAATGCCGGGGAGGATGCCGGCGGCAAACAGCTTGCCGATCGATTGCCCGGTGAGAATGCCGTAGACGATGAAAATGACGCTCGGCGGGATGAGAATGCCCAGGCTGCCGCCTGCGGCTACGGTGCCGGTGGCCAGCCCCATGTCGTAACGACGGCGTTTCATCTCGGGGATGGTGACCGTGGCCATGGTGGCGGCGGTAGCGTTGGTCGATCCGGAAATGGCCGAAAAACCGGCACAGGCGCCGATGGTCGCCAGGGCCAGACCGCCGGGACGATTGCCGAGCATGACGTAGGCGGCATGGTACAATCGGCGGCTGATGCCGGACTGGTAAGCCACCTGCCCCATGAAAACGAACAGCGGGATGACGGTCAGGCTGTAGGAGGAGAAGGTGTCCCAGATGTCTCGGGCCAGGAGGTTGAGCCCTGCTTCGAAGTTCACCACATAACTGAATCCCGCCAGTCCGAGCAGGGCCATGACGAAGCCGACCGGCATCCGGGAAAAGAGTCCGGCGATCAGCAGAACGATACCGATAATGCCAATGGTGGTCAGGCTCATTTGCTGAATACCCCTTGCAGGTTTTTCTGGAAATCGGCGAGCAGCACCAGGCAGACAACCGCTGCGGACAGTCCTACTCCGTAGACAAAAGGATAGAACGGCAGCTGCAGGGTCGGGGAAACCTCTCCGGCCTGGCGCAGGTTTTCCCCATACAGCAACGAGCGCCAGGCGATCAGGCCAAACAGCAGCAGGCTCAGGGAAGAGGTCAACGTATCGATCAGGGCCTGTCCCCGGGCCGGCAGTCGTTGCACCAGGACGCTGACCGCGATATGACCTTTTTCGACGCTGGTATGAGCCATGGCAAAGGAAACGGAAACCGCGCTGAAAAAGGACACCAGTTCGTAGGTACCGGGAATGGGCAGGCGGAACAGGCGCAACACCACGTCGGCGCAGGTCAGCAACGTCATGACGACGATCGCCGCTCCGGCAATGCCGAACAAAATTCGGGCCAGGCTGTTCCCCGAGGTTTCAAGGCGGTTCATGGGTAAATCGATCCTTTGTTGAATATGAATGGCATTGATAATGTCGGTGGTTTTTACAGTTCAGCCCCACCGTCGCCGAGGGCGGAGGGGCTGAGAGTTAGCGGATGGCGATGGACGGCTTATTTGGACGCTTCAGTGATCAGGGTCCGGATCTGCTGGACGTATTCGGCTCCATTCGGGGTATTGGAGATGTAGTCGTTGATCACGGGTTCCACCGCTTGGCGCCAGCGGGCGCTTTCTTCGGCGGACAGGGGGATCAGTTCATTGCCGAGGCTCAGGGTGAATTCTTTCCCCTCCTGGTCCGCCCGGTCCCAGGTTTCGCCGTGGATAGCGGCATACTCGGCGGCGATCTCTTCGAGGATCTTCCGATCGGCTTCCGTCAGGCTGTTCCACTGGCCTAGGTTCATGACCACGAACATGGCCGTGGTGTAGCCGATATCGTAGCATTCCGTCGTGTACTTGATGACTTCGGCCTGTTTCCAGCCTTTGAGGGTTTCGATCGGGGCGAAGGTTCCCTCGACCACCCCCTTCTGCAGGGCTTCATAGGTGTCCCCCTGAGGCATGGCCACCGGAACGGCGCCCAGCGCTTCAACCACCTTGGCGCTCAGGCCGGTGGCGCGGATTTTCATTCCCTTGAGATCTTCCAGGGAACGAACCGGTTTCTTGGTGTGGAGCAGTCCGGGGCCGTGGGCGTGGACGTAAAGGACTTTGACGTCCTTGAGTTCTTCGGCACCACTGGTTTTGGCGAATTTGTCGGCAACGGCGGTCGCCACCTTGCCGTTCGGGTAGCCCATCGGCAAATCGAGGGCGGCGGTCACCGGAAAACGACCGCGGGTATAGGCGAAACAGGAGTTGCCCAGGTCGGAGATGCCGGTAATCACGCCGTCGTAGACCTGCGGGGCTTTGGTCAGGGTGCCGCCGGGAAAGGCCGTGATGACGATGCGACCATCGGTGCGTTTTTCCACTTCCTGGGCAAAATTCATGGCGGCGACGGCCTGGTCGTGGGTGGGCGGGAAGAAAATGCTGAAGGTCAGGGATTTGGCGTGAGCGTTACCGGTGGGTGAAAACGCCGACAACAGAAGGGCCGTTCCGGCCACAAACAGATGAAACAGGGTAAATCGTTTTAACGGCATGGTATTGCCCTCCAGGGAATGGGACCGGTTTCAGTTCCTTATGCCAGGTCGCGACCAGCTTTTGAATTTGAAACTAACTGCCTGAAAAACGAAAGAAATTAACAGAATTTGGCCAAGATAAACGAGCCCCGGATAAAGGTCAAGGGAAAATACTCGGGCAAGATCCGCCTGATTCACATATATGGATGTTGAATTGTATGCTTGCCGTTGCGTAAAGGATGGGTTAAATTTTAATAAATTTTTGTTCAGCAAAAGAGTCGCTTGACCAATAATATAGTTTGCTATATATATGGATTACAAAAGACGGAGGTGCCGATGATTCGGGGTCTGATACTGTGTCTGCTTCTGCTGGTGGCCGGGATTGCCCATGGGGAGAGCGTGGGAATCCGGCAGGCGCTGGAAGAAGCGACTGCAAACCGCCCCTTGGCCAGGGCGGCCGCCGAGGATGCCCGGGGGGCCGAGGCGGCCATCGGAGAATCCCGTAGCCGAATGCTGCCGCGGCTGACGCTCTCCGAGAGTTTTTATACCACCGACGAACCGGGAGGCAGTCTGTTCATCTCCCTCAATCAGGAGGATCTGAAGCTCAGCTCTTCTGCCGATGCCTACAATTTCGCCCCGACCCGCAGGGATTTTGAAACCCGCCTCACTCTTGAACAGCCACTGTACGACCCGGACATCAGCTATGGGTTGAAACGAGCCAAAAAAGGGGCGGAAGCTGCCGCTGCCGGAGCCCGTAGAACCCGGGAAGGGGTTGCCTTTGCCGTCTTCCAGGCCTACCTCGAAGTGCAGCAAGCCCGGGCCGCGCTCGGTTGGATCCAAAGTTCGCAAAAGGAGGCCGCCGAGATATTGCGTCTGGCCGATGAACGCCATCAGGCCGGGGTCGGACTCAAGGCCGATGTCCTGCGGGCCCGGGTTCTGGAGACCCGGGCCCGGCAGCAGCGGATTGCCATCGACCATGACCTGGTGCTGGCGCGGCGCTCGCTGTCCCTTGCCATGGGCCGGGACGGTGGCGAGGTGGATATCGCCGGACCCCTGAGTGAAACAACGCTGTTCGAAACGACAGCCGAAGGACCGATGTCGCGGAGCGATCTCGAAGCCCTTTCGCTGCAGGTCGACGAGGCCGAGCTCGGCTACCGGCAGAGCCGGGCCGCTTACCTGCCCCGCTTGGGGTTGAATGCCTCTTATGCCTTGCATGACGGCTCGCTTCCCTTTGGCGCCGAGGCCGACTCCTGGGCGGTGAGGGCCGGCCTGAGCTGGGAACTTTTCGACGGTTTCCGCCGTTCCAGCCAGGGAATCCGAACGGCCGCCGCCAGTCGGGCCGCGGCGGCGCGGCTCGATGAGGCGGCCCGCCAGGCTCGCTTCGAGCTTGAACAGGCCCGGCTTCGGGCCGAGGAGGCACGGCTGCAGGTGGAGGTAGCCACCAGTGCCCTGGCCGCCGCCGAGGAAGGGCAGCGACTATTGTTGCAACGGTACCAGGCGGGGCTGGCCGACCTCTCGGCGATGCTGTCCACTCAAGAGGCCCTGGACCGCTCACGTTTCGATCTGATCAATGCCAGCACTCGGCATATCCTGGCTCTCGGCAACATCGATTTTCAAAATGGAACCTTTCTCAGGGTTTTGGCTTCAGCGCAGGAGAATCATCCGTGACTAGACTGAATCTGATCGCAATGGCCGTTTCCCTGTTGTTTCTGATTTCCTGTGGAAGCGATATCGAACCGGGCCGTACGGAAAAAATCGGTGAACCGATCAAAGGATTGGTTCTTGCGAAGGTGACGGCGAGCGCCCTGGCGAGCAGGCAAGCTTATGTCGGCACGGTGGAAAGCCCGGATCGTGGGGTGTTGGCCGCCCGGATCGACGGCCGAGTCAGCCGAATTCTGGCGGCCGAAGGAGAAGAGGTCGTGGACGGGCAGGCGCTGCTCACCATTTCCGACAATCTGGCCGGCGACCGGCTCAAGGAGGCCGAGGCCGCCTTGGCCGAGGCGAGAGGCGGAGCGGCGGCTGCCGTGGCACGGCAATCCCTGGCGGAAAAAACCCACGCGCGTTTCCAGCAATTATTCAGCCGGGAAGCCGTGACCGCCCAGGAGTTCGACCGGGTCGGCGCCGAGCAGGAACTGGCCCGTCAGGGATTGACGACGGCCCAAGCCGCTGTGCGCCGTGCCGAAGCGGCGGTCGCCGGGGCCAGAACCGCCCTCGATTATACCCGGGTCATCGCCCCCTATGCGGGAGTGGTGACCCGACATCTGGTTCAGGAAGGCTCCACGGTTCTGCCCGGCACCCCGCTGCTGTCCCTGGACCGGGCGGGGAGATTTCAGGTGCGGGCCGATTTGCCCGATGCCTTGACCGGTCAGGTCGTGGTCGGCGACCCCTTTCTGGTCGAACTCCCGGCTCTGCAAAAACAGCTGGCGGGGACGGTCAGCGAAGTGGTTCCCGCCGCCGATCCCAGCAGCCGTTCATTTCAGGTCAAGATCGAACTGACCACCGACGAGGCCTTGCCCTCGGGTCTGTTCGCCCGGGTTCGCCCGGCCGGGGTCGGGGAATCCGCCCTGCTGGTGCCGACCTCGGCGATCATCACCCGTGGCCAGTTGACCGCGGTCTACATCGTCGAGGAGCAGACCCTGCATTATCGCCTGGTTAAAATCGGGCAGAACCTCGGCGACCGGGTCGAAATTCTCTCCGGTCTGGCCGAAGGGGAGACTCTGGTGGTCGAGGGCGCGCAGCGAGCAAAAAATGGCAGCCGGGTGGAGGACTGAGCATGACGGCCAAAAAGCACGCTCTGCCGACCCGCATCGTCGACAAATTTCTCGAGGGGAACCTGTCGGTAATTCTCATCCTGCTGTCCCTGATTGCCGGTGCCGCGGCCCTCTTGCTGACGCCCCGCGAAGAAGAGCCGCAAATCATCGTGCCGCTGGCCGACGTTTACGTGCATATGCCGGGGGCGAGCGCCGAGGAGGTTGAGAAGCAGGTGGCCACCCGCCTGGAAAAGCTGCTCTGGCAGGTGGACGGGGTCGAGTACGTCTATTCCATGTCTCGCTCCGACCTGGCGGTGGTGACGGTTCGTTTCTACGTCGGCGAAGACCGCATCGACTCGCTGGTCAAGCTGCACAACAAGATCTCGACCCACATCGATATGGTGCCGCCGGGGGTGACTGGCTGGGTGATCAAGCCGATCGAGGTGGACGACGTACCCATTGTCAATTTTTCCCTCTATTCCGACCGGGCCTCCGACCATCAGCTGCGGCGGGTAGCCGAGGAAGTGGTCGATCGCCTGCAGTCGGTGCACAATACCTCGGTGACCACCGTCATTGGCGGTCGACCCCGGCAGGTGCGGGTTGATATCGATCCGGTTGCCCTGGTCGCGCGCAAGCTCGACATCCTCGAAGTGCGCCGGGCCCTGGCCGGGGCCAACCTTGAGCTTCCGGCCGGCAGTTTCCAGCGGGGGAATGAAGAACTGCTGGTGCGTGGCGGCAGCTTTTTCCGCTCGGCGTCCGAAGTCGCCGACCTGGTGATCGGCGTGCGGAACGGCCGGCCGGTCTACCTGCGGGATGTGGCGGAGGTCGTTGACGACATGGCTGAAGCCAGCACGTACACCCGCTTCCGGTTCGGCCCTGCCGCTGATTCCGTGGTCGACAAGGGGGGCGAATACCAAGCGGTCAATATCGCCGTGGCCAAGAAAAAAGGCACCAACGCGGTGACGGTTGCCAAAGAGGTCATCGCCGCGGTCCGGCAGATGCAAGGGACGATCATTCCCGACGACATCCAGATGCAAGTCACCCGCAATTACGGCGAGACCGCCGATCACAAGGTCAACGAACTGATCACCCACTTGGTCATCGCGGTGGTGACCGTGCTCGCTTTGGTCTTCTTCGCTCTCGGCTGGCGCGAGGCACTGATCGTCGCGGTGTCGATTCCGATCATCTATTCGCTGACCCTGCTGGTCAACTACTGGTTCGGCTACACCATCAACCGGGTCACCCTGTTCGCTCTGGTGTTGTCGCTGGGGCTGCTGGTCGACGACCCGATCGTCGATGTCGAGAACATCTACCGCCACTTCAAGATGAAGAAGGAACCCCCTCGCGACGCCGTCCTCTCGGCCATCGACGAGGTGCGGCCGCCGGTGATCCTGGCGACCCTGGCGGTCATTCTCTCGTTTTTGCCGATGCTCTTCATTACCGGCATGATGGGTCCCTACATGCGGCCGATGGCGATCAACCTGCCGTTGACCATGGTCATGTCGCTGCTGGTCGCCTTTACCGTCACCCCGTGGATGAGTTATCACGTCCTCAAAGGCGAATTCGGCAAGGAAGAGAAGGAGTTCATCCTTGAAGAGACCCGCACCTACCGGGTCTATCGACGCCTCCTCATGCCCTTTCTGGAGTCGCGGTCCAAGGCTTGGTCATTGGTTCTGCTGGTATTGGTGCTGCTGCTCGGCTCGATGGCGATGCCGGTCTTCAACCTGGTGCCGATGAAAATGCTCCCTTTCGACAACAAGAACGAGTTCCAACTGGTCATCGACCTGCCGGAAGGGACCACCCTCGAACAGACCGATGCCGCGGTGCGGGCTTTTGAGGACTACCTGGCGACGGTTAACGAAGTGACCGATTTTCAGTCCTACGTGGGAACGGCCAGTGCCATGGATTTCAACGGCATGGTGCGTCACTACTACATGCGTCAGGGTCCCAACCTCGCCGACATCCGGGTCAACCTGGCGCACAAAAGCGAACGCCAGCAGCAAAGCCACGCCCTCACCCTGCGGTTGCGTAACGACCTGACGGGGATTGCCGAGCGATTTGGCGCCAACCTCAAAGTGGTCGAATTGCCGCCGGGGCCGCCGGTGATTGCGACCCTGGCCGCCGAGATTTATGCCGAGCCGGGGATTTCCTACAGCGATCAGATTGCCTCCGCCCGGCTGGTGCGCGAGCGCATGACCATCGAGGACAAAGTGCGAGACGTCGACGATACGGTGGAATATGCTCAGCGGCGTTTCGTTTTTATTCCCGATCGGGAAAAGGCGGCGCTCTCCGGGATCAGCGCCGCGCAGATCGCCCAGACCCTGGCCGTGGCTCTCGGAGGCGAATCGATCGGGACCATGCACGTCGACTCAGACCGGCATCCGCTGCATATCCTGCTACGACTCCCGCTGGTCGAGCGTTCGTCGCTGGGGGCTTTTGAAGGGTTGCAGGTCAAGGGGAGCGGGGGCGATCTGGTGCGTCTCTCGGAACTGGGACGGTTCGAACCGGAAACCCTGGAACCGACCATCTTTCACAAGAACCTGCAACGGGTGGTTTACGTGTTCGGCGAGATGGTTGGCAAGAGTCCGGTCAATGCCATTCTCAACCTTTCCTCCCATTTCAGGGATAACCCGCTCCCCGCGGGAACCAGCGTGGTCTGGAGCGGCGAGGGGGAATGGAACATCACCCTCGATGTGTTCCGCGACCTGGGCATCGCCTTCGGCGCGGCGCTGATATTGATCTATATCCTTCTTTTGATCGAGACCGGTTCCTACGGCATGCCGATGATCATCATGGGGGCCATCCCCTTGACCATGATCGGCATCATGCCCGGATTCTGGCTGCTCAACCTGGTGATGAACCGCAGCGTCGGCGGCTTCGACACGCCGGTATTCTTCACCGCCACGGCGATGATCGGCATGATTGCCCTGGCCGGCATCGTGGTGCGCAATTCGATTATCCTCATCGACTTCATCCAGCATGCCACCAAACGCGGTTTGCCGTTGCAGGAGGCCCTGATTGAAAGCGGGGCGGTGCGTCTGCGGCCGATTTTGCTCACCGCCGGAGCGGCCCTGCTCGGCAACTGGATCATCACCCTCGACCCGATCTTCTCGGGGCTGGCCTGGTCGATCATCTTCGGGGTGTTCGCTTCCACCGGCTTCACCCTGATTGTCATTCCCATCGTTTACTGGCTTTTTTACGGCAAACAAGAAGCGCAACCCACCAGGAGGAATCCATCATGAACGTCAATCGTTATCTGCGGCTGATTGCCGGATTTTTTGTTCTGCTCAGCGTGATCCTGGCCGTTTCCCATTCTCTCTATTGGTTATTTTTCACCGCCTTTGTCGGGATCAACCTCATGCAGAGCGCTTTTACCGACTGGTGTCCGATGATGACCATTTTGCGCAAACTGGGAATCAAGGAGTAAGGTTCCACCAAAAGTTATCCTGATTAACACTAATCTTCCGCTTAGCTTTTCTCCCCCTCCTGGATCAGGAGGGGGTCGGGGGGTGGTAGAGATCGAAAAGCTTTTCCCACCCCCAGCCCCTCCTGAAATAGGAAGGGGGAAGGACCCCGGCACAAACCAG
>MHXM01000041.1:24537-27880 GCA_001825565.1 Desulfuromonadaceae bacterium GWC2_58_13 | reverse complement strand
AACGGTCAGCGATATCTCTGGTCGCGGGGTGGGAATGGATGTGGTCAGAAATAACATTTCCCTCCTTTCCGGGATGATTGAAATGGACAGCGCTATCGGTGTCGGCACCTCCATGGCGATTACCCTACCGATCACCTTGGCCATCATCAAAGCCCTGATCATCAAAGTCTGCGGTAAAACCTACGCCATTCCGATCAATTCCGTTCTCGAAACCATCATGGTCGAGCCGTCCGCCGTGCGAACCATCGAACGCAAAGAGGTCATTGAACTGCGTGACAGCACGCTTCCGCTGCTCCGTCTCGGAGATGTTTTCAATCTGTCCGATCGCTGCAGGGGGAAAACTCGCTTTTTTGTTGCCGTGGTCGGCTATGCCGATAAGAAGGTCGGCATTGTCGTTGACGAATTGCTTGGACAGCAGGATGTCGTTATCAAATCACTTGGGGAGTCTCTCTCGTTTGTCCGGGGAATTGCCGGAGCGGCGGATCTTGGGAATCAGAAAACCATCCTGGTTCTCGATGTTGGCGGTCTTATGAGTGAAGCTCTCCGGGGAGACTCGGCATTTCATGTATAAGGAATTCTATGGTCTGACGGAACGTCCTTTCAGCAAGACCCCGGACCCCAGGTTTCTATATCAGGGTAAAATGCACCGTGAGGCCCTGGCACGGTTGCTTTATGCCGTCGAAGAGCGCGACCTTATTCTGCTGACCGGTGAAATCGGTTGCGGTAAAACCACTTTATCGCGGGCGTTGATGGACGAACTGGGCGACGGATACAAAGTACTTTTATTCATCAACCCTCGGTTGACTCCGATGGAGTTTCTTCGGGCTCTGGCGCTGCGATTGGGGGTCGGCGAGCCGGCGCGGTTCAAGACCGATCTTCTTGAACAGATCGGGACCGAGCTTTACCGGCTGTTTCAGCAAAACATCTGCCCGGTTCTGGTCGTGGATGAGGCCCAACTGGTGCCGCATAAGGACACCTTCGATGAAATCAGGCTGTTAACGAATTTCCAGCTGGATGACCGAAATCTCATGAGCCTGGTATTGATGGGGCAACCCGAATTGAGAAAGCGTCTGGCGCACCGATCATATGAACCTCTTCGTCAGCGGATAGGCATGCAATTCAACCTGCAGCCCCTGTCATTCGACGACACGGCGGCCTATATCGATTTCCGGCTACAGGTTGCCGGTGGCGAAGCCGGGGTATTTTTGCCCGCGGCGATAGAACTGATTCATGCCTATGCCGGCGGAGTGCCGCGAAAGATCAACCATGCTGCCTCCCTGGCTCTGCTGGAAGGTTTCGGGCGGGAGATGCGGCAGATTGGACCTGACATTGTAAGATCCATCATGGCGGAATTGAATCTGTCTTCTTGAACCAAAAATAACGGAAAGCTGCAATGGATCTCGCTGACATCCGAAAAAAAGCCAATATTCAGAAGCGAAAGAGTGCCACTGGCGTTCCCGATGCTGAAAAGTCTTTCCCTTCGATCCAGGGAACCCCTTTTGATGAGAATTTCGAGGGGGGGGCGACTGAGGTGCTCGATGTTCAGGTTCACTCGTCCCTTGATGCCATACAAGAATTGTTTGACCATCCGTTCCAGATTGATCGGATCGAAGAATTCGACCGGCATGATATCGCTAAAAAGGAGCAGGAAAAAAAGGACAGCTATCGCCAATGGCTGACATTTTCTTTAGGCGCTGAAGAGTACGCTATAGACATTGAATCAGTAAATGAGATAATTAAGCCCCGGGATGTTACGGATATTCCTCGGGTCCCCGGGTTCGTACTAGGAATAATTTCGTTACGTGGCATTATTGTACCAATCTATGATCTGGCCCGTCGTCTTGAATTCGGAGAAATCAACGTTGATTCGCAGTCACGGATTATTGTTTGCCAGGTCGAGGATAAAATGGTGGGTCTGCTGGTCGATGGCATTACCCAGGTAGTCAGAATAAAGGAGAATAAAATTGAACCGCCACCGGCAGTGCTAACCGGTTTGGACCGGGAATTCGTGTCGGGTGTCGGACGTTTTCAGGGCCGGATGCTGATCTTGCTGCAATTGAAAAATGTACTGAATCCTGAGATTATTTTACCTAGGGGAAAGGAGTGATCCTGTGAACAAAAAAAAGATCCTTATCGTTGAAGATGAGGAAAGCCTCCTTAAGCTGGAAAGTATCCTGCTGATTTCCAAGGGTTTCGAGGTGAAGGGGGTATCTAATGGCAGGGCTGCCCTGGAAGCTGTCGCGGAAGAAAAACCAGACCTTATTCTGCTGGATATCATGTTGCCGGAAATTGACGGGTTTGAAGTCTGCAGACGGATCAAAAGCGATCCGTCCACCCGACATATACCGGTGGTCATGCTGACTGCCAAAAAAAGTCGCGAAGATATGGTTCGCGGTGAAAAAGTCGGAGCGGATTGGTATATTACCAAGCCGTTCAAATCCGCCATGGTCATTGAGACTATTCAGAGATTTTTATCGAAATGAGCCTGCTGGTTCTGAACCATCGTGATTCATCTTCCGCCATGCAGAGCCAAGAGATCCAGCTTGCCTGCTTCAGGCTGGCGTCTGAAATGTACGCGTTGGATATCATGCGTATCAAGGAAATCATCCGGCCGCAGAAATTGACTTCTGTGCCGAAAGCTCCAGCATTTGTTGAAGGAATGATTAATTTGCGCGGAATCGTTATCCCGGTCATCGACCTCAGGAAACGTTTTGATCTGCCTCCCCTCCCGATAGATCGCAAGACCCGGGTCATCATCTGTGCCATTTTTGAAAAATTTGTTGGTCTCGTAGTCGATGAGGTGACAGAGGTTCGTCGTTATCTTCGGCACGAAGTGAGACCGGCCCCAGCGTTTGTCAAAAAAAAGGGGGCCGAATTTTTCATGGCGGTGTGTCAGCGGGAAAGTGACCTGGTCATGTTGATAGATATTGAAAGATTATTGTCTTCTGACGAAATCATCGATTTTAAAACCATTGAACCTCAACCAGCCTGAAGCGTTAACGGGTCTTTTTTTATGCAGGCTGGTCAACGGGGCAGGTTGATCGCTCTTGCCGATTTATCAAACATCCTGTTCGTCTGAATACATCAAGCCCGAGTCCTGGGGGATTTTTGTGGATATTGAGCAGTTACTTAAAGAAAAGTTGAAATCGCCACAAGAAGAAGAGCGGGTGCAGGCGGTCAGAGAGCTTGCCGGATTTGGTTCAGATCTGGCTATCTCTCTGATTTATCAGGCAATGGGAGATTCCAGTTGGCGGGTTCGTAAAGAAGCCGCTGACGCCTTTTTATCCTTTCCCCGCGCGGAAGAATTGGCGGGGGATATTGTCGAGATGCTTCACTCGCAGGA
>MHXM01000041.1:23406-24525 GCA_001825565.1 Desulfuromonadaceae bacterium GWC2_58_13 | reverse complement strand
TCGTAATATTGCGGTCGACATTCTGATTCATCTCGGAAGCCAGGCGCTGCCGGTGCTTTTTGACGAGCTCCAGTGCATCGACCACGATGTGCGTAAGTTTGTTCTCGATATCCTCGGCGACATCGGCGATTTGTCAAGTACCTCCGCGATGGTTGCCGCCATGGCTGATGAAGATCGCAACGTGCGGGCCGCTGCCGCTGAAAATCTGGGTAAAATTGGCGCGGCCGAGGCTATCCCTGCTCTGTTGGAAGCCATGGTCGACGCCGACCTGTTGATGCGATTCACCATTCTCGAATCGTTGGGCAAAATAGGCCACCCCATTCCCATCGAACAAATTCTTCGCTATAACGACGATCCCCTTTTGCGCAAGGCCCTGTTCGAGTGTATTGGCCAAGCGAATATCGAGGAGGGAATTCCCCTGCTCGTCGATGGCTTGAGTGAACAAATGCGGAATGTACGTGAATCCGCAGCGGTGTTGCTGGCGACCATGTACGTTGCGCATCCTGACTCGGTAGCCCGCTCGCTGGTGGGAAATACCGCTGCTGCGCGGGCGCTGACGGAAGTTCTGCGCGGCAACAATCCGGCCGTTGTTCGGGCCGCCCTTAAATTAATTCCATTGACCGGCGACCTGAATAGCGCCGAACGTCTGCTTGAGTTGCTTGATAATGAGGAGCTCCGCCAGGAAGCCGCCAGCGCTCTGGTTGCCCTTGGGCGCGGTGCGATCCTGTCGCTGCTCGACAAGTGGCCTCTATCCGATGACCGCACTCGAGCCTATCTCGGCTACCTGGTTGGAGAAACCGGCTGTACGGAAGCGGTGCCGCTGCTTCTTTCCGGGGTGTCGTCCGAAAATCTGACCTTGCGCATGTCCTGTGCCCAGGCGCTTGGCCGGCTTAACGAAGTCGCGGCTGTCCCGTGTCTTGTTGAAATGCTGCAGGGGACCATTCCTGAATTGAGGGATGCCGCGCAGAATGCGCTTGCCGCCCTGGCCGATGCCTGCCCGGAAGAAATCGTTAAGGCCTTGAACCCGCTGGTCGAAAATGAAGATTCCGAAATTCGTGCCGCTGTCATCTCGGTGCTGGGCCGCGTAGACTACCCTATAATTGAACATTGCCTGACCTT